>JBGQLS010000037.1:0-24978 GCA_041500205.1 Anaeromyxobacteraceae bacterium
AACGGGTAGAGCACTCCCGCGCTCGTGAACGCCAGGCCGAGCACGGCGTCGGTCCCGGAGTAGCGGGTGAGGAACCCGAGGCCCAGCACCTGGCCGATGACCAGGACCGGGATCTTCATCCGCAGGAGCGTACGACTGATGGCCTCCCCCCACTGGGCGACGCTCATCTTGAGGACGAGGCCAGACAGAAGGGCCGCCACGAACACTCCGGTGCCCGCGGCCGAGAGCCAGTTGATGACGAACCGGGCTGCCTCGGGCTTGGCGTTGACCGCGGCCACCGGCGGCATGCGTTGCACGAGGTTGTTCAACGCCGGCATGTCCCAACCCGGCAGGGAGAGCGTGCCATTGAACTTGGAGCCGAGGAGCGTGGTGTTGATCTTGACGCCGGAGAAGAGGCCGTTGAGGTACGCCTTCCAGAGGGGCATGCCCCAGATCGCGCAGCAGCCGATCAAGATCGCCCAGGGCAGCCAAGCGTAGATGGTCTGGCCCACGCTGTACGGGTACTCCCATGCCTTCTCGGGATCGCGCGCCGCCGCCCCCACGCTCACGGCCTTGACCTTCGCTGCTTCGCGCTCCGACCTGAGAAGGAAGCGCGTCTTGGGTCTCCAGATGAAACGCAGGAATATGGCGGTACAGGCGACCGAGAAGACACCGGAGACGACGTCCGTCATCAGGTGGAAGGCGTTCGTCCCCGAAGCCATCCACTGCATGACCGCGAACGACAGCCCAGCGCACAGCGCCGCAGGCCACACCTCGAAGGCCTCCTTCCACGTGCCCCCCTCCATCTTCACGAAGGTGGCCACCAGCCAGAACGGCACCAGGACGGATACGAAGGGAAGCTGGTGGCCGGCCATCGTGGAGAGCGTGAGCTGGTCAAGTCCGCTGACCGCCGCGAGCGTCACGATGGGCGTCCCGATGGCTCCCCAGGCGACGGGCGCAGTGTTGGCGAGGAGGTTCAGGACGGCCGACTGGAAGGGCGAGAACCCGAGGCCGACCATCACGGCGCCGGCGATCGCAACCGGCGTCCCGAAGCCCGAGGTCCCTTCGATGATGGCCCCGAACGAGAAGGCGATCAGCAAGACCTGGAGGCGCCGGTCGAACGAGATGTGAATGATGGACTCCTTCACGATCTCGAACTGCTTCGTGATGACCGTCATGGTGTAGAGGAACATGGCCCCCAGGACGATCCAGATGATCCCGAGGAACCCCGAGAGCGTGCCGAGCGCGAAGGCCGAGGCTGCTGTCGGGAGAGGCATCCCGAACGGAAGGCAGGCGACGAGGAAGGCCGCAATGACGCCGTAGAACGCGGCGTAGGGCGCCGAGATGCCGAGGTGCTTCACACCCTGCTGGTCGCGGTGCGGGTGAAGCGCGATGAAGTACAGCAAGACGGCGATGGGGACTGCCGCCACAATCGTGGAGAGGGCGGCGTTCCCCAGCGGATTGTAGTTCTGATGGTACATGGCGTTTCCCTCCGAAGGCCTCGTGCGCGATATGGCCCGCGGCTGCAGGCCAGAGCTAGACCCAGCCCCGAAAAACTGGCTCGGCGCCATTCCGCGACACGGGCCGATCCGCGTCCAGGTCAGGGTCCGTACCCAGGCTGCGGTCTCACGGAGCCGTCAACCCACCGTGTATACACGGATCTCTCCGAGGAGGACCCTTTTTCGGCCCTCACCCCAACCGAGCTCCACGCCCAGCCAACAACGCGGCGCGGCATGCGTTCGCGCCGACGCGCCGACGCGTCACCGCTTCGGATCGGTAGCGGGCACGAGGCCGCGGGGCCGCCACTTCGAGAGGGGACGCCGACGGGAAGCCCGGGCCGGCGGTCGTGTTAGCTCGCCCGGGGCGACGTGCAGCGGTCGACGAGGTAGACGATCGACTGGTACGGAATGCCGCCGTGGACCGACAGGCCGATCTCGCAGGTGCGGCTGTTGGAGTAGCCGGCCCTGCACTCGGCCGGGAGAGCACCCCGGAGGGCCGCGAGCGCAGAGGCGTTGAGCTCGGGGGTATTGAAGCCCTTGTCTCCGGCGAAGCCGCAGCACCCCACGGCCGGCACGATCACCCGTTCCGCGCAGGCTGCGGCCAGCTCGCGGAACAGGCCCTCGAGCCCCATCTTCGTCGAGCTGCAGGTCACGTGCACGGCGACGGTCTCCGGCCGCTTCTCGAAGCGAAGCTTGTCCATCAGGTGCCGGTGGATGAACTCGACCGGCTCCAGGAGCGTCAGCCGGGGGTCGAGGGAGCTCCTCATGCGGTAGACGCACGGGCTCGTGTCGCACAAGACCGGGATGCGGCCTCCTTCGGTGCGCTCGAGTAGCGCTGCCTCGAGCTCGCGGGCCTTCGCGTCAGCCGCCGAGAGGAACCCCTTCGACTCGAAGGTGAGGCCGCAACAGAGGCGCTCCACCTCGTGCGGGAAGAGCACGTCGTAGCCGGCCTTGCCGAGGAGAGACAGCACCGCCTCGTGCAGCGCGCGCGCGTCCGGATCGGCCCGCGCCGGTCCCATGGCGCGGACGACACAAGCCGGAAAGTAGACCACCTGGCGGCCACCGCCCCGCAGCACGTCCTGGAAGCTCACCTTGGGAGCCGGCGTGGGCATGGCGGCGTTCCAGAGGGGCAGCTTGCCCAGGGTAGCGGCGCGCGCGCTCCTGGACAGGGCGCCCATGAGCCGCGTCCCCAGCACCGCCTGCGCCACGCTGGCCGCGGCGAGGCTCGCGCGCATACCCGCGAGCGCGCCGGCGTAGTGCTCCGCGAGGTCGCCCGCGAGCTCGCGCGCAGCGGGACCACGCGCCTCCGCGCGCAGGTGCTTGGTGAGCTTGCCGGTGTCGATTCCTACCGGGCACACGGTCTGGCAGAGCCCGTCGGCCGCGCAGGTCTCGTCCCCCAGGTAAGCCCAGCCCGCCTCGAATCGCTCCAGGCGACCGCGCTCGCCGCCGCTGGTCCTGAGGCGCGCGATCTCCCGGCGCGTGACGATGCGCTGCCGGGGCGTGAAGCTGAGGTTCCGCGACGGGCACCTCGGCTCGCAGAAACCGCACTCGGTGCAGCGGTCCACGAGCTCGTGCGCGCGCGGGAGCGGTTTGAGATTCTTGAGGTGGACGCGCGGATCGTCGTTGAGGAGGACGCCGGGGTTGAGGAGGCCCTTGGGATCGAGGAGCGCCTTGACCCGCTTCATGACGCCGTACGCGCGTGCGCCCCATTCCATCGCCACGAAAGGAGCCATGTTGCGCCCGGTCCCGTGCTCCCCCTTGAGCGAGCCGTCGAACCGGTGCACGACCATGTCGGCGACCTCGTCCATGAACCGGCCGTAGCGCTCCACCTCGCGGCGATCGTCGAAGCCCTGGGTGAAGACGAAGTGCAGGTTGCCGTCGAGCGCGTGACCGAAGATGACGCCCTCGTCGTAGCCGTGCGCCGCCATGAGGCGCTGCAGCGCGACGGTGCCCTCCGCCAGGCGCTCGATGGGGAACGCGACGTCCTCGATGACGACGGTGGTGCCGATCTTCCTGGCGGCCCCGACCGACGGGAACACACCCCGGCGCACGTCCCAGAGTCTCTCGAACTCGGCCTTCACGTGCGTGAAGGACACGGGCTGCAGGGTGGGGAGACCCTCGAGCAGGCGCAGCGTGTCCGCAACCTGGCGCTGCAGCGTGTCGGCGTCGCCGGCGCGCGTCTCCACGAGGAGGGCGCAGGCAGTGGGCCCGAGCGTGGCGAGCGCGGACGGCATGCCCGGCTTCGCCTCGACCGAGCGGAGCGACGGCCGATCCATGATCTCGGCGGCCGCGACGGGACCGGACTTGAGCCGCTGGGTCGCGAGGGCCGCCTGCGCGAGATCGGGGAACAGGATGAGCGCGCTGGCGCGATGCGCGTGCTCCTCGACGGTGCGGAAGGTCACCTCGGAGATGAAGGCGAGCGTACCCTCCGAACCGACCAGGAGGTGAGCCAGGATGTCGATCGGGTCGCGAAAGTCGACGAAGGCGTTGAGGCCGTACCCTGTCGTGTTCTTGATCCGGTACTTCTCACGAATGCGCCGCGCCAGATCGACGTCGCTCGCGATCTCGTCGCGCAGGCGCGCCAGTCCCTCGACGACGAGCGGATGCGAGGCAGCGAAGGCGGCGCGCGAGTCCGCGCTGCCCGTGTCGAGCCGCGTGCCGTCGGCCAGCACGAGCTTCAGGCTCTCCAGGGTTCGGTAGCTGTTCTGCGCGGTTCCGCAGCACATGCCCGAAGCGTTGTTGGCGACGATGCCGCCGATCATGCAGGCGCCGATCGAGGCCGGGTCCGGTCCGATCTTGCGCCCAAGAGGCGCGAGCGCCGCATTGGCCTCCGCGCCGATGACACCAGGCTCGAGCACGATGCGCTCGCCTCGGTCCTTCACCTCGCGCCGCCTCCAGCCACCGGCGAGGACGAGCAGGACGGAATCGGTCACCGCCTGACCGGATAGACTCGTCCCCGCGGCACGGAAGGTAACCGGGACATCGAGGTGATCGGCGATCGCGAGGAGGCGGATCACCTCGTCCTCGGTTCGGACCTTCACCACGATCTTCGGGACGAGCCGGTAGAAGCTCGCGTCCGTCCCCCAGGCCAGGCTCCGTACCGGGTCGCACGTCATCGCCTCGCCTGTGACGAAGGCCCGCGCTTCATTCCAGAAGCGGCGATAGGGCGGTGGCAGTGCGAGCACGTCTTCGCGGGTGGTCAGGGGCATGGCTGAGGCGACCACTACCCTGAGGGCGTCGACTGCTTCAAGGCTGGGCTTTCCATGATGTCACGGTGACCCACCCCGCCCTGGGCGGAAAGGTCCCCGCTGATTCCAGCCAGCCAGGTCAACCCAGGCCCATGGCGACCGCTAGTATTTGACCCCTCCGTGGCAGCGAAGGTAAATGGGTAGGGCCACCCATGCCCAGCCCGCAATGCCCGCGCTGCGGGCGCGAGAACGAGAGCAGCTTCGCCTTCTGCCAGGGGTGTGGCCAGGAGCTCTTGCAGTCCTCTCCGGGGGGCGAGCGCCGTTGTCCGGGTTGCGGTTGGAAGATCGAGCCCACCTTTCGGTTCTGCGGCCACTGCGGTCTCCCGGCGACGGAGGCTGTGTCTCCCGCAGTGGGCGAGGACCAGCCGCCGGTGTTGCAGCGATCGACCCGCGTCGCTCCGCCCTCCCCGGGTCCATCCGAGCGCTCGCAAGCTCCCGTCCCTTCGCTCCCCCAGCAGCCGCCGGTCGCTGGCTCCTGGCGTGGAGTCCGCCTCGTCCCGGTGCGGCACGACGGCCTTCCTGGCACGGCGCACGCGCTCGGCTCCGAGGGGGCCGTGTGCGGGCGAATGCAGGGCCAGCTCCGGTTTGCGGACGACGCGACCGTCTCGCCCGAGCACGCGCGCTTCACGATCCTGGGCGAGGCCGTGGTCGTGGAGGATCTCGGGAGCGTCAACGGCACGTTCCTCCGCGTGCGCAGCCCGCGACCGCTCGCGAGCGGCGACGAGGTGCGCCTCGGGCGGCAGCTCCTGCGGGTGGAGACTATTTCACGGTTAGTAGAAGGCGGCGTTCGTCCATGGGGCTCGGCGGACACGGGCTACCGGGCGCGGCTCACCCAGCTACTCGAGGGCGGAGGCGCCGGCGAGGTCTTCCCGCTCCGGCAAGGCGAGAACGCCATCGGGCGTGAGGTGGGGCAGGTCTGCTTCCCGTCCGATCGCTATGTCTCGGCGCGCCACGCGCGCATCGACGTATCGGACACGGGCATGATGCTCACGGACGTGGGCAGCTCGAACGGCACGTTCGTGCGCATCACCGTCCCCACGCAGGTGGTGGCCGGCGACCAGGTCCTGCTAGGGATGCGGCTCCTGCGCGTGGACGGCTGAGTAGCCGGGGGCGAAGGCCGCCCCCGCCCCGCCGGCAGAGCCGTCGGGGCCCCACCCGGGCCCCTGCGACCGCAGCTGCTTTTTCGACAGGTCTTGAGGACTCTCGGAGTCGCCGGGGCTCGCGCCGCCCCGCCCCGCCGGCAGAGTCGTCAGGACTACCCGAACGACTTCTCCTTCTGCTCCTGCTCTTCCTTGCAGCGGATGCAGAGAGTCGTCACGGGGCGGGCCTCGAGGCGCTTCATCGAGATCTCCTCCTCGCACTTCTCGCAGATCCCGAACGTGCTGTTCTCGATGCGCGCCAGCGCCTTGTCGATCTTGGCGAGGAGGAACTTCTCGCGGTCGCGCAGGCGGAAGATCATCGACTGCGTGTACTCGCTCGAGGCGAGGTCGATCTCGTCAGGCAGGTCATCCGTGTCGAAGCTCGACTCCTCGGTGAGGGTCTTCTTGGCCGAGAGCAGGAGTTGCCTCTTCGACTCTTCCAGCATCGTCTTGAACCGCTTCATGTCCTTCTTGTTCAAGCGCGTTACCCTCGCTTCCGCGGCCCTGCCGGGACTTCATGAAAGGACGGGGAAGTTAAGGCGGCGGCTCCCCCCGTGTCAAGCGGCCGAGCCGACGTCGCGGCGCCGCCACTTTCCTTTACTTACTGCGTACGCTGGCGGCATGATCGTACGATGCCGGAGGGCCGTTTCGACAGGGAATTCGTGCGTGCCGCGCTGGCGCTGGCCGCGCGGAGCGAGGTGGACCGGCTTCTCATCGTGAGCGATCACCCGCTCCTGCCGGCCGAGATCCGCGGCCGGCCGATCAAGCGCAAGCTCGTGTATGCAGTGACCAACGAGGCGCTCGCTTCCCAGCTCACCGGCAAGAAGTACCAGGCGGTCGTGATCCCTCCCTACGACTACTCGCGGGTGGAGAAGATCAAGGTCGCCCTCGTGGCCTGTCAGTCAGAGAGCCTGGTGGCCGAAGGCAACACCATCCTGGCCCTGGCGGGACATGGTCCGGAGCGCAACCTCGACACGCTGGTCCGGATCCGGCTCGGCGACGAGGAAGACGAGCCGATCCGCGTCGACTCGCTCGACCTCGGCCCCGAGTTCAGCTCCCAGGTCGTGGAGGGCCTCCTCCATGTGGCGATGGAGATCGGCGCCCAGGGTTATGAAGGACATCCCACCGGCACCATCCTGGTCGTGGGCGATTCGATCGCGGTGATGGAGAAGAGCAGGCAACTCACGCTCAACCCGTTCGCCAGCATGAGCGAGGTGGACCGCAACTGCCTGGATCCGGCCATCCGCGACGCCATCAAGACCTTCGCCATGCTCGATGGCGCCTTCATCATCCGCGAGGATGGAGTCGTCCTCTCCGCCGGCCGTTACCTGCAAACGGTCTCGAGCCAGGTCAAGCTGCCGATCGGCCTCGGGGCCCGTCACTCCGCGGCCGCTGCCGCCACGACCGAGACGAAGGCGGTCGCCATCACCGTCTCCCAGACCACCGGGACGGTCCGGTTCTTCAAGGGTGGCGAGATCGCCCTCGAGCTCCACCAGACCGCGCGCAGGATCTGAGTCGCCGGGGGCGCAGGCCGCCCCCGCCCCGCTGGGCAAAGCCCATCGGGGCCCCACCCCGGCCACGCCGCAGAGCGGTCACATTCTTCGACAGCAAGCTTCGGGCTTCAGGAGAAGCCTAGAATTCGCGGTCGTTCTTCGCGCGGCAGGCATCGCGGAGCGTGCACGCGCGGCAGAGCTCGGGGGAGCGCCGCGGGGGGCACGCCCCGCTCATCCCCATGTGGCAGAGCGCGAAGTCGAAACGAACGGGATCCTCGGGGTCGAGGCGGCGCAGGCTGGCGGTGATCTCCTCGGCCGTACGCCAGGTCATGTCACTGCGATCGGTGAGGCCGAGGTAGCGGGCGATGCGCGCGACATGCGTGTCGAGCGGCACGATCAGCGCGGAGCGCGGGACCCCCTTCCACGCCCCCAGGTCCACCTCGTCTGGCCCGCGGACCATCCAGCGCAAGTACAGGTTCCAGCGCTTGCACGCGCCGGAGAGGTCGGGATCGGGCAGGAGGTGGGCGAGGCCGCGCAGGCCGCGTTCGCGGAGGAGCGCCAGCGCAGGGGGGGACTCCCGGAGCTCGCGGGCGAAGCGGGCCAGAGCCCGCCGGAGCGGCTCGGGCTCCTCGGCCTCTTCTCCGAGCAGCGAGGCGAAGCGCTCGCCCAGCGCCCCCCGTGTGAGCCGCATGTGACCTGCTGCCGAGGCGAGGGCGGCCACGTCCGCCGGGACGTTGAAGCGGTAGCGGAAACCGGCGAAGGCGCCGCGCTTCGGAGCAGCCGCAAATTCCTCGCAGAACCGCGCCGGCGAGGGCCCCATCTCGGCGAGCACGCGCTCCAGCTCGGGCTTGAACAGATCAGCGCGCCCGTAGGCGAGCGCCGCCGCGAAGAGCCCCGCCACCTCCTGATCGGCCGTGCGGACATACCGGCGCGGCAACTCCACGGGATCGAAGCCGAGCCGTGCCGCCTTGTCGAAGTCGCGCTCGAACCGCTCCAGGAGCGGCGCCAGCGCGAGCGCGCGGGCGTGCGAGAGGCGGCGAGGGAAGCGGCCCGGCATGCGCGGTGTCAGCCGCCTCCGTGTGCCGCCTTCGCGTGCTTCTCCAGCTCGCGGACGAGGTGGGAGAGCTCGGCGGCTATGAGCTTCTCCCATGCGAGCCGGACCGCGGCCGTCGAGCCGGGCATGGAGAACACGGCGCACCGGCGCCAGATTCCGGCCACGGCGCGCGACATCATCGCAGCGCTCCCGATCTCGGCGTACGAGAGCATGCGGAAGAGCTCGCCGAAGCCGTCCAGCCGCTTCTCGAGGAGCGCGGCGACCGTCTCGTAGGTGCGGTCGCGCTCCGCGATGCCGGTTCCGCCGTTCACCAGGATGGCCTGCGCGCCCGCGGCGAGCGCTTCGTCCAGCGCGGCCCGGATGGCCTCGGGCTCGTCCTTCACCACCCGATAGGCCACCACGGGATGGCCGGCGGCCGCGGCGGCCTGTCGGAGAAAGGCGCCGCTCGTGTCCTGCGCCTCGCCGCGCGAGTCGGAAGCGGTGACAACCGCCAGCCGTACCGACCGCGGGCCCTCACGCCGGTGCTCCTCGTGACTCATGATGGTCTCCGCTCGCTGTCCATCGGTCTATGGGACCTAACGTTCTAGGCCGGGAATGGTGAGGTCGCCGCGCAGCTCTTCCACCTTGCGCTCGACGGCTCCACGGTCGGGTGCTTCGGGGGCGAGCTGGACATAGGTGCTGTACTCCTGGATGGCCCGCTTACGCTGCCCGAGGGCCTGCGTGGCCTCGCCCAGCACGCGGTGTCCGAGCGCCACCTCCGGACCGACCTCGACGGCGCGCTCCGCGTACTCCAGCGCCAACAGGTGCTGGCCTGTCCGCTGGAGGAGCGAGGCCGCGGAGGCGAGACCCGAACCGTCGTCCAGATCGAGCCGGCGCGCCTCGCCGAAACCGCTCGGTCGCAGGACGAGCCCGAGGCGCGTTCCCGCCAGCCGCGCTCCTTCACCGGCCCGCTCGCCCGGCGCGAAGCCGGGAGCCGTCGCGCGGAAGACGTAGACGTGCGCCGACCCGGGGACCGGGACGGTGTGGGCCCCGGCGCCCAGCGGCACGCCGTCGACGGAGAGCTGGGCGACGCGAGGCAACACGTCGACGAAGACCTCGGCCGGCGTCTGGCGCCAGGCATCCTTGGGAGCTGCACAGGCAAGGAGCAGCAGGAGGGTCGTCCGGAACACCGTTCCCCGCCGCGGCGCCTCCAGCGCTCCCGCTCCATGGCGCGTGCGGCCGCCAGCTTCACCATCATGGGATCCGGGGACCGCGGCCCCGATGCCCCCGCCGCGGATCTCTCTCTGACTCGGACCCCGTTGTTCGGAGCGACCCTGTGCGGCGACGGCATTCCGGGATGAGGGCAGCATGGTGGACGGCGAATTATAGCTCGGACGTGCTCGACAAGTTCGCCGTTGCGCGCGCGCTCCGCGAGATCGGCATGCTCCTGGAAATAAAGGGCGAGAACCCCTTCAAGGTGAGAGCCTACGAGACCGGCGCGCGCTCTCTCGAGGAATGCCTGGAGGACCTTCCGGCGCTCGTCGCTTCGGGCCGCCTCACCGAACTGCGAGGTGTCGGCGAGGCGCTGGCGAAGAAGATCGCTGACTTGCACCGGACAGGCCGGATCGATCTCCTCGACAGGCTCCGCGTCGAGCTGCCGCCGGGCGTGCTCGAGCTCTTGCGAGTCCCCGACCTCGGGCCGAAGAAGATCGCATCGCTGCGCGCCGCGCTCGGCATCTCCTCGCTGGCCGAGCTGGAGGCCGCCTGCCGATCGGGCCGGGTGCAGGGCGTGAAAGGGTTCGGAGCGAAGACCGAACAGCGCATCCTGGAGAACCTCGCGCGGCTCGGGACGCGTCCGAAAGGGATGCTCCTCTCCAGCGCGCTCGAGCTGGGCCAGCGGCTCCTGGACCACCTCCGCGGCGACCTCGGCCCGCGCCTGCGGGTGGACCTCGCCGGTTCGGTGCGCCGGATGAAGGAGACCGTCTCCGACGTCGACCTCGTCGCCTCGTCGTCGCGCCCGGCCGAGGTAGGCGCCAGGCTAGCGTCCTTCCCGCTGGTGGCGGAGGTCCTCGGCCAGGGTGACACCAAGACGAGCGTGCGACTTGCGAGCGGGGTGCAGGTGGATCTGCGCGTCGTCGCGCCGCAGGATCACGCCACCGCGCTGCACCACCTCACCGGCTCCAAGGCGCACCACGTGAAGCTTCGCGGGCTGGCGCGGAAGCGCGGCTACAGCCTCTCCGAGTACGGGCTGGTCCGGCTCGAGCCCGGCGGCTCGCTCCAGGGCACGCCCGGTGACGCGCCAGGCGAGGCGGCTGTCTCGGTGGTGCGGGCATCAGGCGGCGAGGTGGGGGACCTCGCGTCCGGCGCCGTCGCGGCCACGTCCGGCGAACCGGTGAGGATCGCCTCCGAGGGCGAGCTGTATGCGCTGCTCGGGCTCCCCTTCATCCCACCCGAGCTGCGAGAGGACGAGGGCGAGATCGAGGCCGGGCTGGCCGGGACCTTACCCTCCGATCTGGTGCGGCAGGAAGACGTGCGCGGCATGGTCCATTGCCACACGCGGTGGTCGGACGGCCGCGCCACCCTCCAGGAAATGGCCGCGGCCGCCGACGCGCTGGGCATGGAGTATCTCACCGTCACCGACCACTCACCGTCCGCCCATTACGCGGGGGGCCTGACCGTGGATCGGCTGAAGGCGCAGTGGGACGAGATCGCGCTCGTCCAGGAGAGCGTCCGGGTGAGGCTCCTGCGCGGCACCGAGTCGGACATCACCGACGAGGGTGGCCTCGACTTCCCTGACGCCGTGCTCGAGCAGCTCGACGTGATCGTCGCGAGTGTGCACTCCCGGTTCAAGATGGACGAGGGCGAGATGACGCGGCGGCTCGTGCGCGCCATGAGGCTCCCGGTATTCAAGATCTGGGGCCACGCGCGGGGGCGGCTCCTCCTCGAGCGCGACCCCTTCGCCTGCCGTATGGAGGAGGTCCTCGACGCGCTCGCCTCCTCCCGCGGAGCGGTCGAGGTGAACGGCGACCCGCAGCGCATGGAGATGGAGCCGCGCTTCCTCCGCATGGCCAGGGAGCGGGGAATCCCGGTGGTGCTCTCGGTGGACGCGCACTCCACGGCCGCGCTGGGCTTCCTGCGCTACGCCGTCGCCGTCGCGCGGCGAGGATGGGTCCGGCGCTGCGACGTGCTGAACGCTCGGCCGGTGGAGGAGTTCAAGCGAGCCGTCCGCCCGGCGGGGTAGGCGCCCGAGCCCGCGGGGCGTGCTGGCGCAAGCCGCTTGTGGCAAGGCCCGCCGGCCGCTTAGGCTGCACCTCGCCTTGGCTTCCCTCCGCGACCGTCGCATCCAGATCCTGGGCCTGCTCTCGCTGTCTTCCGGGATGCCGCTCGGGTTCGTGTTCTCCACGCTCCAGATCTTCCTGCGCGGCGCGGGAGTGGATCTCAGGACCATCGGCGCGCTCTCGGCCGTGTCCCTGCCGTGGAGCTTCAAGTTCCTGTGGTCGCCGCTCGTGGACCGGTACGCGCTGCCCAGGCCAGGACGGCGCCGGAGCTGGGTGCTCCTCGCGCAGCTCGCGCTCGCCCTCGCCTTCGGCGCGCTCGCGGCGTACGCCTGGCGCTCGCTCGTGTACGACAGGGCGCTCGGGAAGCAGGTGCTCGTCACCGGCGCCGCCGCCGTGGTGGGCCTGCTCGCGCTCGCGATCGCGTTCTTCTCGGCCACGCAGGACATCGCGCTCGACGCGTACGCCGTCGAGGTCCTGCGGCCCGAGGAGCAGGGGCCGGCCAGCGGCCTCCGCGTCATGTACTACCGGCTGGGCATGCTGGTCGCGGGCGCGCTCGCCGTCTTCGCCTCCCAGTGGCTGCCCTGGCCCGCTGTCTTCGCCGGCGTCGGCGTCCTCTTCGTCGCCTCCATGGCGCTCACCTTGGTCGCAAAGGAACCGGAGCGCCCGTCGCGGCCCCCCCGAACCCTCGGCTTGGCCGTGGTCGAGCCGTTCGTCACGTACTTCCGGAAGCCGCAAGCCGTCACCGTGGCGATCTTCCTCGTCTTCTACAAGTTCGGGGACAACCTGGGCGGCACGATGGTGAACCCGTTCCTGAAGGACATGTGCTTCTCGAACGCGGAGATCGGCCTCGCAGTGAAGGTGATCGGGACCGCAGCCACCATCGCGGGGTCCGGGCTGGGCGCCGCCTTCATGACGCGAATGGGCCTGGGACGGGCGCTCTGGATCTTCGGCTTCCTGCAAGCGGGGGCGAACTTGATTTACTCGGGCGCGGCGCTGGCGCGAGGGGGTGCGCTCGACATCGCGCTGTGCTCGGCGGGGCCGCCGATGGCGCTCGCGCCGCGACTCTGGACGTACGCGGCGATCGCCGGGGAGCAGGGCGCCCAGGGCATGGCGACCGCGGCCATGCTGGCGCTCATCCTGCGCGTCTGCGACAAGCGGTACAGCGCCACCCAGTACGCGCTGCTCTCGAGCCTGTTCGGCCTCGGCCGGACGCTGGCGGGCGTGCCTTCCGGCTGGCTCGCGCACAGCCTCGGCTACCCCGCCTTCTTCGTGCTGGCGGTCGTGGCCGCCATCCCGGGCCTCGTGCTCCTGCAGGCGATCGCGCCCTTCGGGAAAAAGGACGTCCTCATCCAGGCCAGCTCGGAGGCGGCTGGGGCGTAGACCGCGGATTCCGGATGAACCCTTACGTCTTCGGGGGCAGCTTGGCCCGCTCCTTTTCCTCGGCCGCCAGCGCGCGCACGGAGAAACCCGGGGTCTGCGCGTACTCGTCGGTGGCGTTGGCCGGGAAGGGTTTCGCGCGGGCGCGCATCTCCTCGAGCTTCTCCGGCGGGATGGACTTCGAGCCGCGGCGCAGCCAGGGATCGTACTGGTAGGAGACGCTTGGCCCTCGCAGGAGCCGCGTCTCGTCCCACACCTGGGCAGAGCGCGTGTACGAGGGCGGGGCGTGCTCGCCCGTGTCCATGCGGATGGCGTCCTTGGGACAGGCCTCGACGCAGAAACCGCACACGACGCAGCGCAGCTCGTCGATCACGAACTTCACCGGGTACTTCTCGATCGGATCCTCCGGGAGCTCGCCTGCCTCGATGTAGATGCACTGCGCGGGGCAGATGGTCGCGCACATGTAGCAGGCGACGCAGCGTGGTCTTCCGTCCTCGCGCGGTACCAGCCGGTGCAGGCCGCGGTACCCCGGCGGATAGGGGACGCGCTCCTCGGGGTAGGCGATCGTGGCGTTCTGCGAGAGCGAGCGGTCCCGCGCCAGGATGTCCGGGTCCTTCTCGCGGCCGAAGAAGAAGTTCCGGAAGAACTGCTTCATGATGATCCCGACCCCGCGGATCACCTCCGGGAAGTACATCCGCTCGCGCAGGTCGAGGTCGGCGTTCGGGATCTGGTAGGGCATCGATTCTCCGCTTCTTGTCCGCTAGTGTCCCACGGCGACGGCGGCCGTGTGCGCGCCCGGCTTGACGGTGCCCTCGGCCTTGCGGCGCACCGCGGCCGTGACGACCACGATGGCCGCGATCTCGGCCAGACCGACCAGAGCCAGCAGCTCGAGCGAGGGATCGACGAGGATGAGCGCGGCGGTGAGGAACACGTTCCCGAGCGTGACGGGCAGGAGCATCTTCCAGCACAGCTTCTGGATCTGGTCGAAGCGGAAGCGCGGCAGGGTCCACCGGATCACGAGCTGCAGCCAGCACAGGAGGAGGATCTTGGTGAGGAAGGCGCCGGCGCAGATGGAAGCCCACCACACGCTGCCCGCGCCCACCGCCTCCCTCATCGTCTGCTCGAAGAAGACCGGATGCCACCCGCCGAAGAAGATGGCGGCGGTGATGGCTGCCAGCACCACCACCTCGATGAACTCGGCGAGGAACATCATCCCGAACTTCATCCCGGGGTACTCGACGAAGTAGCCGACGATCTCGCTCTCGCCCTCGGGGAGGTCGAAGGGCGCGCGCTTGGTCTCGGCGAAGGCCGAGACGAAGAAGACGAGCAGGCCGACGGGCTGGAGGAAGAAGCCGAGCGCGGGCAGGCCCCCCCACAGGAGCTGGCCCTGGGCCCTGACCATGTCGTCGAGCTTGAGAGACTGATACGCCATCATCGAACCGGCGAGCGAGAGGCCCAGCGAGACCTCGTAGCTGATCATCTGGGAGGTGGCCCGCACGCCGCCCAGGATGGCGAACTTGTTGTTGGACGACCAGCCGGCGAGCGCGGTCCCGTACACCGCGAGCGAAGCGGCGCCGAAGATGAAGAGCAGGCCCGCGTCGATGTTCGCCACCTGCAGCGCGACGGTGTGCCTCACGCCAGCCACGATGACGTCGACGGGCGGTCCCAGCGGGACCACCGCGAAGAGCACGAAGGACGGGGCGAAGGCGGCCATGGGGGCGAGCTCGTAGAGGACGCGCGAGCGCTGCGAGGGCTCGATGTTCTCCTTGGTCAGCATCTTGAGCGCATCGGCGGCGAGGAAGAAGATGCCGCCGGCCGACTGCCCGAAGACGCGGATGCGGTTCGGGCCGATCCGGTTCTGGATCATGGCCGACCACTTCCGTTCGGCGACGGTGAGCGCCGCGCCCATCGTCATCACGATCCCGGCCATGAGCACGACGACGTTGGCGATGGCCGCGCCGTACGTGGGCGGCGCGCCGGCGCCCGTGGCGAGCGCTTCCACCCAGCCGACGGCCTGGTAGACGACCCTCGACAGGAACGTCATCGCGATGGGGACGGAGACCGCCAACAGGACCATTCCGAAGAATCGCCGCACGCCGACCCCTCCTATCGAGAGACGTTGCCCAGGTTGATCAGATCGAGCCGCGTGTCGCCTGACCCGCCCTCGGGGACGCGCTCCCGGTATCCCGGGAGCCGCCCGTCCACCGTGCCCGCCGCGATGGGGACGAGCCCGCGCCGGAGCGCCGTCGAGGGCAGGCTATCCCACGTGAACCCCGGGAGGGCCTCAGCGAGCCTGTCGCCGAGCTGGCTCCACACCTCGCGCGAGCCCTGGAAGCGCCAGGTGAGCCCGAGCGCCTTGCCCATCTCCGCCGCCAGCTTCCAGTGCGGGCTCGAGGAGCCGCGGGGCCAGTAGGCGAGCTCGAATCGCTGGGGGCGCCCGTCGAAGTTGACGAAGGTGCCGTCCATCTCGCTGTGCGGCGCCGCCGGGAGGAGCACGGTCGCTTCCCTCGCGAGCGGGCCCTGGTCGTACGCCTGGCAAACGAGGGCGTCGAGCTTGCCGAAGGCCGGTGCCGCGCCAGCATCCGGGATCTCGGCGCCGACTGCCCAGACCGCCTTCACGCGGCCAGAGGAAAGGGCCTTGGACAGGTCGGCGAAGGGCCTCACGAGCAGGCCGAACGCTTGCGCCACCATCTCGAGCCCCTTTCGGTTGGGGTTCTCGTCGGCGCGCTTCAGGAAGTCGTCCTGCCGCCCGTCGGGCCGGCCGCCCACGTAGACTTCCGCGAGCTTGAGCCCCTCACTGGCGACCAGCGCGGCGACCAGCAGGTCCTCGACCGACGCGACCGGCGAGAAGAGCGCCGCCAGCGTACCGGCGGCGACGTGATCCTTGAGCGCGGCCGCCGCGGCAGCCGTCGCGGCCGGTAGAGCGACCTCCCGCGCGGCAGCGCCCCGCCCCTCGCGCGCGACGAGGACGCGCTCGTGGTTCAGGTACTTGTAGGAGAGCCTGCCGTCGTCGCACATCCACTCCTGGTTGACGAGCTCGTTCTCCCGCGGGCGATACCGGTAGGTGGTGTCCTTGAGGTAGTCGAGGAACGTGTTGCACCCACGGGCACAGCCGGTGCACACGCTGCGCGCCGACGACATGAACCAGACGCGGCCGCGGAAGCGGAAGTCGGTCGAGGTGAGCGCGCCCACCGGGCAGATGTCGACCGTGTTGCCCGCGTACTTCGAGTCGAGCGGCTGGCCCGGGAAGGCGGAGATGCAGCTGCGGCTCCCGCGCATGGAGACACCGAGCTGCGGCTCCTTCGCAACCTCGCGCATGAAGCGGACGCAGCGCGTGCACAGGATGCAGCGCTCCTCGTCGAGGGTCACGAGCGGGCCGAGCTGGACCCGCTTGCCCTTCTCTCGCTTCGGGATGTCCAGCCGCGAGGGCTCGTGGTCGAACTTCATGTAGTAGTCCTGCAGCTTGCACTCCCCGGCCTGGTCGCAGATGGCGCAGTCGACCGGGTGGTTGAGCAGCAGGAACTCGAGCGTGGCGCGCTGCTGGTCCTTCACGCGCGCGGTGTCGGTCTTGACGACGACGCCCTCCGCCAGCGGCATCTGGCAGGCGGGCATGAGCTTGCCCATGGGGGCGTTCGACATCTCCACGAGGCACATCCGGCAGTTGGCCGCGACGGAGAGGCGCTTGTGATAGCAGTAATACGGGATCTCGATCCCGATGGACTTCGCAGCCTCGATCACGCTCGTGCCGGGCTTCGTCACCACCTCGCGCCCGTCGATGACGCAGGTCACGAAACCTGGGTTCTTGGCCGGGGGCGGGCCGCGAGGCGCGGCCGCGCCCGGGGCGGGCGAGCCTGCTGCCGGCGGCGTCTGGCCGGCGGCAGGCGAAGACGGAGGCGGCTTGGGCGCGGTCGCCGGCGGAGGAGCCTTGGTCTGGTCGGCCATCTCGCTTCTCTCCCTGCGGCGAGGCGGCGACGAATCCCGTCCCGGCCCGCGGAATGGAACCTACTGCTCGACCTCGCCGCCGATCATGTTGATGCTGTCGAAGGTGGGGATGAGGTCGGCGAGGAAGACGTCCCTCATCACGTGGGGGAGGGCAGCCACCATCGGCCAGCCTGGCGCGCGCAGGCCGAGCTTGTAGGGGCGTCCGCCGCCGTCCGACACCAGGTAGAACCCGAGCTCGCCGTTGGCGGCCTCGGTGTAGCTGTACGCCTCGCCGGCAGGCACCTTGATGCCTTCCATGACGAGCTTGAAGTGCGCCATCACGCCCTCGATGGTCCCGTAGACGAGCGGCTTCGGGGGAAACACGTAGCGCGCGTCGGCGACCACCAGCGGGCCGGGTTCCATCTGCTCGAAGCACTGGCGCACGATGCGGTCGGACTGACGCAGCTCCTCCATGCGCATGAGGTAGCGATCGAAGTTGTCGCCGTTCGCGCCCACCGGGACGTCGAAGTCGATCCTGTCGTACACGAGGTACGGGGCGGACTTGCGGATGTCGTACGGCTCGCCCGAGGCGCGCAGGCACGGTCCGGTGAAGCCGAACTCGATCGCGTCCGCGCGCGAGACCACCCCCGTCCCCCGCGTGCGGTCCACGAAGATGCGGTTGCGGGTGAGCAGGGCGTCGATCATCTCGCGCAGCTCGGCCACGCGCACGAGCGTCTCGACGGTCCTCTCGCCCCAGCCCTCCGGCGCGTCGCGCGCCACCCCGCCCACGCGGACGTAGTTCGAGGTGAGCCGCGCGCCGCAGATCTCGGTGAGCCGGTCGTAGATGAGGTCCCGCGCCTCGACGCCGTACAGGAAGACCGTCATCGCGCCGAGCTCGAGGCCCATCGCCGCGACCAGCGTCAGGTGGTCGCAGATGCGGTGCAGCTCGGCGGTGGCGACGCGCAGGTACTTGGCCCGCACCGGGACGTCGAGCTTGCACAGCTTCTCGACCGCCAGCGCGAAGCCGACGTTGTTCATGATCGAGCTGACGTAGTTCAGCCGATCCGTGTACGGGAAGCACTGTCCCCAGGTGACGTTCTCGCAGCTCTTCTCGAACCCGCGGTGCAGGAAGCCGATGTCGAGCTTCATGTCCTTGATGATCTCGCCCTCGAGCGTGACCACCGCCCGGGTGACGCCGTGCATGGCCGGGTGGCTCGGCCCCAGGTTCACCACCATCTGCTTGCCCATGAGCGGCGCGTCGAGCGGGCCGTCGTAGGCCTTGGGGATCCGTGCGCCGGCCGGGAGCGCGGGCTGCCCGGTCCCAGAGCCCCCATGCGTCGCCAGCGAATCGTGCCCTCCGATGCCCTTGCCTTCGGTCGCCATGGGTCCCCTTCGTTTCGGGTGCGCGTGTTTCGGGTGCGCTAGTCGCGGCCGCCGGGGCCCGGGCCCCGGAAGATGTCCTTAACCTCTCGCTCCGGTACGAGCGGCTGGCGGCCTCGCAGCGGGTAGTCCTTCCGCAGCGGATGGCCGACGAACTCGTCGTACATGAAGAGGCGGCGCGGATCCGGGTGCCCCGGGAAGCAGATGCCGTACATGTCGAGGCAATAGCGCTCGAACCAGTCGGCGCCTCGCCACACCGGCGTCACGCTCGGCACCTCGAGGTCGCCCTCGGGCACCTTCACTCTCAACCGAACGCGGTGGTTGTGCGTCGTGGAGAAGAGGTTGTAGACCACCTCGAAGCGGGGGTCCGCGCCGAGATAGTCCACCGCGGTGATGTAAGGCGCCATGTTGAACGCCAGCGCCGGCTCGGCCTTGAGAAACCGGCAGACCTCGGCGATGTGGGCCTTCTCGACCAGAGCACAGTCGTCTCCCCCCACGCCCTCGTACGCATCGTGGACGATGCCGGGGAACCGGGCGAGGAGCGCCTCGATGACGGCCTTGGCCATGCGCCTCCTTCCTGGGCGGCGGAGGGACGAGCCCCACGCCCAACGCGAGTTGAGCCGGATCTACGAGTCCTCGCCAATTTTCGCGAGCAGCGGGGCGGCGATCCGATCGATCAGCTTGTGCGGCTGATCCTGGATCTTGCGCTGCAGGAGCATGAGCCCGTCGAGCACCTGCTCCGGACGCGGGGGACAGCCAGGGACGTAGATGTCGACGGGGATGACGTGGTCGATGCCCTGCACCGTCGCGTAGTTGTCGTAGAAGCCACCCGAGCTGGCGCAGACGCCGAAGGCGATGACCCACTTCGGCTCGCTCATCTGCTCGTAGATGCGCTTCAGGATGGGCGCCTGCTTGCAATTGACGGTGCCCACGACGAGGAGCAGGTCCGCCTGCCGGGGCGAGAAGCGCGGCACCTCGGCCCCGAACCGGGCGATGTCGTAGCGCGCGGACATGACGCTCATGTATTCCATGCCGCAGCAGGCCGTGACGAACGGGTACTGCCACAGCGAGTTCTTCCGCGCCCAGCCCAACCCCTTCGAGACCATCCGCTGGAAGAACCCTGTCGCCTCTTCGCGGCGCGTCGCAACTCCGGGAACGACGTCGATTTCGGATGCCATTCAGTCGCTCTCCAGCTCGAGCGCGCCCTTCTTCCACACGTAGGCCAGCCCAACCACGAGCGTGAAGGCGAAGAACGCCATCGCGGCGAACCCGGGCCACCCGAGTTCCCTGAGCTGGACCGCCCAGGGGTAGACGAAAACCGCCTCGATATCGAAGACGATGAAGAGTAAAGCGATGAGGTAGAACTTCACGCCAAAGCGCTCGCGCGCGCTACCTATGGGGTCCGAGCCGCACTCGAAGGGCGCCGCCTTGACTTTACTGGGCCGGCGCGGACCGAGGAGCGCCGCGGCGCCCACCAGGAGCACAGCCAACCCGCCCGCCACCATGAACGCGACGGCGAGCGGGAAATAGGTCTGGAGCGGAGTCATTCATTCCTCCCGCCTGGCCGGAAGGCAAACGTAGGATCGGGTGGACTCCCATCCTTCATCGTGTCTCCCTTGTCAAATGAATTCCCCGACTTGACAACGCCTCTTGCCGGCGACGCAGCATTGGTCCGTGCTTGACAGGAAGGGCCGTGCAAGGTAATTCCGCCCCTGGATCCCAGGGGTGTGACAACATGGGTTTTGAATTTGGCGCGGTCTTGGCTTTTGCGGTCGTAGCCATCGGCTTCGGTGTGGTGGCGCTCACGGCCAGTCGCCTGCTTCGGCCGGACCATCCCGAGGAAGCCAAGTCGCAGATCTACGAATGCGGCGAGAAGCCCATCGGCACCGCGTGGATGAACTTCAACCCCCGCTTCTACCTCATCGCCCTGGTTTTCGTGATCTTCGAGGTGGACATCGCCCTCACCTTTCCCGTCGTCGCCGTCTTCAAGGAGTGGGTGGCAACGAGCCCGACGATGGGCTTCATCGCCTTGGGTGAACTCCTTCTTTTCACCTTCATCCTGGTGGTCGGTCTGGTCTGGGTGTGGGTGCACGGTGATCTGGAGTGGGTGAAGAAGCTGGCGGAAGTGGAACAGCCGTCGCGCCAGCCGCCTGCCGGGCGCCGCGCCGCTTGAACGCTAGGTCAAGGAGCGGACGGTCCGTCTACCGGTGAACAGGCACGCAACTTCAGGAGCTCGAAACGATGGTCTCACGCGACACGATGGACGCCGGCATGGGCGGCGACATCCTGCTGAGCCACACTAGCCAGCTCGACAAGCTCATCAACCTCAGCCGGCTCAACTCCATGTGGTACATGCTGTTCGGGCTCGCCTGCTGCGGAATCGAGCTCATGCAGACGGGCGGTCCCCGCGCAGACCTCGACCGCTTCGGCGCCGTGTTCCGCGCCAGCCCACGGCAATCGGACTTCATGATCGTGGCCGGCACGCTCACGTACAAGATGGCCGAGCGCTGCAAGCTCCTTTACGACCAAATGGCGGAGCCCAAGTACGTCATCTCGATGGGTTCTTGCGCCAATTGCGGTGGCCTGTTCCAGCTCGCCTACTCGGTCTGCAAGGGTGTGGACAAGGTCATCCCGGTCGACGTGTACGTCCCGGGGTGCCCTCCCAGGCCCGAAGCGCTGACGGAAGGCTTCCTCCGGTTGCAGGACCTGGTTCGGCGCGAGCGCTGGAAGGACAAGACGCGGAAGGTCCCCTCCACCGTCGGATAGACTTGAAGAACCGCGTAGTTGGATGTTCAGAGAGTCGGGGCGAGCGTGCACGCGCGCTGCGCGGCCACCCGCCTCTTCTCATGTCGGAGGGTCGAGAGGACTGATGACGGTCAACGAGATCCACGAGAAGCTGAAGGCGGAGTTCGGCGAGGCGCTGGGCGCCCTCACCGAACCGAAGGTCGATCCGTTCGCCGTCGTGAAGGCGGAACGCATGGTGGAGGTGGCGCGTTTCCTCAAGCGCACGCCCGGGATCGAGCTCGACCACTGCAACGACGTCACCGCACTCGACTGGCCGAAGCGCAACGTGATCGAGGTGGTCTACCACCTCTTCTCGTACCGCCACCGCCACGGGATCGTCCTCAAGGTCGAGGCCGATCGCGCCAATCCGGTGGTGCCCTCGGTAGAGGGCGTCTGGAAGGCCGCCAACTGGCTCGAGCGCGAGTGCTACGACATGTTCGGCGTGGTCTTCACCGGCCATCCCGACCTGCGCCGCCTCCTGCTCCCGGACGACTGGGAGGGCTGGCCGCTTCGGAAGGACTACCAGGAGTCGGGCGGCTGGCACGGCATCTCGAACATCCGCGAGAACCCGCTCGTCGAGCTTCGCCGGCTCGACGAGAAGCGGCGCGCCGAGAACCCGCCGCCCCCTCCGCCCGCGCAGGCAGCGCCCGCCGCGCCGCCCCCTCCATCCACCCCTCCTGCGCCCGCGGCGCCGGCGAAGGCGTAACGAGGACGAGCGATGGAAAAACTGATCCTCAGGCGCGTCGGGCACTCGGGCGAGGAGATGCTCCTCAACTTCGGCCCGCAGCACCCTTCCACCCACGGCGTCATCAACTTCCTCGTCGACACGGACGGCGAGGTGATGAAGAAGGCCGTCCCGGACGTGGGCTACCTGCACCGTTCGCTCGAGAAGATCGGCGAGATGGTCGGGTATCCGGGCTTCATGCCGTACACCGACCGCATCGACTACGTGGCCGCGATGTTCGCCAACGAAGGCTACGCGATGGCCGTCGAGCGGCTGCTCAAGGTGCAGGTCCCGCCGCGCGCCCTGTGGCTGCGGGCCATCAGCGGTGAGCTGTGCCGCATCGCGAGCCATCTCGTCTCGGTCGGCACGATGGCGACCGACATCGGGGCGAGCACGCCTCTCGTGCACGCCCTGCGCGAGCGCGAGGCGGTGAACGATCTCATCGAGGCACTCTGCGGCGCGCGGCTCACCTACAACTACTGCCGTATCGGCGGGGTCGCCTACGACATGCCACACGGCTGGCGCGACCGGGTGCTCAAGTTCCTCGACCACTTCGACTCGGTGCTGGTCGAGTTTGACAGGCTGATCTCGTTCAACGAGATCTACATCAAGCGCCTCGCCAACGTGGCCGTCATCACGAAGGAGCAGGCGATCGACTACGGCCTCGTCGGCCCGAACCTCCGCGGCTCCGGGATGGACTGGGACGTCCGGCGCGACGTCCCCTACGGCGCCTACCCCAACTTCAAGTTCAGCGTACCGGTCGGACACGGGTTCCGCGGCACCGAGGGCGACACGTACGACCGATACTTCGTGCGGATCCTCGAGATGGCCGAGTCCTCGAAGATCGCGCGACAGGCGCTCGAGACCATGCCCGAGAGCGAGTTCATGGCGAAGGTGCCTCGCAAGATCAAGCCCGAGGCGGGCGAGGCTTTCAGCCGGGTCGAGTCGGCCCGCGGCGAGATGGCGTATTACGTCGTCTCGGACGGCACCGACAAGGCGTACCGGATCCGCGCCCGGACCGGCAGCTTCATGGCCATGGGCATCATCGAGGACATCTCACCAGGCCTGATGGTCGCCGATCTCGTCGCCCTCATCGCCTCTTTGGACGTCGTCGCGCCGGAGATTGATAGATGAAGGTCTCCGTCAACGTCCGGCTCAGAGAGCTCAGGGCTTCGCATCGGGGGACTTGCCGCCCCCCGATCCCCCCGGGCGTGGTCGCCCCCGAAATCGATCGGTAGGAACCGCACTCCATGCCCGTGAACTACGCTCCCAGGTACACGCCGAAGCTGGTCGTCGCGATCACGCTCGCCGCCGCGGTCGGGATTCCGATCGCCATCTTCGGCGCGATCATCGTCGCGACGCCGCTCCTCAAGCCGGCGACGCTCGATGCGCTGCTCCCTTCGGCGAGCCCGGCCGCCCGCACCGCTGCCAAGGTCGCTGGGATGGCGCTGCTCGGCCTCCTCATGGTGACCTTCGGCGCCATCTTCAGCGGCGTCATCGTGTGGTGGGAGCGCCGCATCGCCGGGCGCATGCAGAGCCGCATCGGCCCGAACCGCGCCGGCTACCAGGGCTTCTTCGTCTGGATCTGCGACGCGGTGAAGCTCGTCCTCAAGGAGGAGCTCATCCCCAAGGACGCGGATGCCCTCCTCTTCCGCGCCGCCCCCTACTTCGTGCTCGTCGGCTTCGCGCTCACGTTCGTGGTGCTGCCCTTCGGCCACTCGATCATCGTGGCCGACCTCAACGTCGGCATCTTCTACGTGACGAGCGTCACCGCGCTGGTCGTGGTCGGCATCCTCCTCTCCGGGTGGTCGTCGAACTCGAAGTGGGCGCTCTTCGGGGGCATGCGCTCGGCGGCGCAGGTCATCTCCTACGAGATCCCGGCCGGCGTCGCGATCTTCATTCCGGTGGCCATGGCCGGCTCGCTCTCCATGCAGGACATGATCCGGGCGCAGGGCGGGCTCCCCTGGGAATGGTTCATCTTCCGGAACCCCGCCGCCTTCGTCGCCTTATTCATCCTGTTCATCAGCCAGCTCGCGGAGGCGAACCGCACCCCGTTCGACCTGCCCGAGGCCGAGTCCGAGCTCGTCGCAGGTTATCTCTCCGAGTACTCCGGGTTCCGCTTCGCGCTCTTCTTCCTGGTCGAGTTCGGCAACATCTGGGTGCTCTCCGCCATCGCGACCACACTCTTCCTCGGCGGCTGGCAGATCCCGTTCGTCTCCGCCACCGCCATCGACGCCGCGCACGGCGCCGGCCCGCTGCCCTCGCTCGCCTGGTGGGGGTGGCAGGCACTCTCGGTCGTCGTCTTCGGCGCGAAGGTGTTCCTGCTCTCGAACGTGGTGGTGTGGCTGCGGTGGACCCTCCCACGCATCCGCATCGATCAGATGATGAGCCTCTGCTGGAAGTACCTCGTCCCAGCGGCCTTCGCCTGCTTCGTCTTCACGCTGTTCTGGCAGCTCGCGGTGGGCGTGGCCCCGAAGCTCGAGCTCGCATCGGGCATCGGACTCACCGCCTTCGCAGCCGTCCTGACGCTCCTCTTCGCCCGGCGCGTGGCGCTCAACGTCCGGGCGGTGCAGGGCGACAAGTACGACTTCTCCAACTGGTAGTGGAGCAGACCCGATCATGTCCGAGACCGGAAGCGAGTACTTCGGGAACGTGAAGGACACCGTGCAGTCGTTCTGGCACGGGCTCTCCATCACGCTCTCCTACCTGATGCGGCGTCCGATCACGACGCAGTATCCCGATCGGACGGAGCTGGAGGTCAAGGACACGCTGCCGCCTCGCTACCGCGGCTTCCTCGAGGTCGACACCAGCATTTGCACCGGCTGCCAGGCCTGCGAGCGCGCCTGCCCCATCTCCTGCATCCAGATCACGCTCGAGAAGGACCTGGTCAACCCGAAGCAGCGCGTCGTCTCCCAGTTCGACATCGACGAGGCGAAGTGCATGTTCTGCGGGCTGTGCGTGGAGCCTTGCCCGACCGGCTCCATCCAGCACTCGCGCGAGTTCGAGGGCTCGCAGCGCTCGGTCCGGAACCTCACCATCCGCTGGGCCAATCCCGAGAAGCCGTTCCCGGTCTACAAGGTGGCGAAGGGCGCGGAGTACTACCCGCGCGCCCAGCTCGGCTCC
>JBGQLS010000038.1:0-24804 GCA_041500205.1 Anaeromyxobacteraceae bacterium
GATCCCGCCCACCCCGCCAGCTCCTACCACCACGACCCGCATGGCCTCTCCCCTCGAGGGTTGTTCAGAACACCAGTCCCTAGGATGAGTTCGGTGGGGTGGAGTTGCAGGTGGGTGAGGGGCCAGAGCACTACCCCCTCGCCCCCACCGGGGGAGAGGGCCGAGGTGAGGGGGCCGCACGCTCACGGCTGATGACCGTCCAGAACCTTGGGATCGGAACCCCGCGAATACGCAGATACGCCTCGCGTGCGAGATCGCGTCTTCGGCCTTCGTCCGTGAAGTGCAGGCTGCCATCGGCTTCGATCGCGAGCCTCAACCACGGGCAGCCTGTCATGGCGACCTCGGAATCTTCGCGCGTACCCCGAGCCTCCCTCACCCCGACCCTCTCCCTCGCGGAGGGAGAGGGAGAAGGGATCTCCCGATCTCCCCTTCGCCACCGACGGCAGATCAGCTAGACCGGCGCTGGTCCAGGATTGAGGGGGCATACGCCGGCCAGGTTGCGGCCCCCACGTCTCCCCGTTACCAACGATGCGCGCGAGCGCCCTGGCTCCGGCTCCCAGCGACATGGTGTCTTCCACAGCGACCCAGCCGGCCACCTTCGCGCAGCGTGCTCCCGCGCCCGCCGGCACCGCGCGTCCGGCCATCCAGCTCGTCCAGGTCGCTCGAGCCTTCGGCGCCTTCCACGCGCTCTCCGAGATCTCGCTCACGGTCCAGCCGGGCGAGCGTGTCGCGGTGATCGGCCCTAGCGGAGCGGGGAAGACCACGTTGCTCCGCCTCGTCAACACCTCCCTCCTCGCCTCGGCGGGCGAAGTGCGGCTCCTCGGGGAGGACGTGCGCCGGATCGGAGCGCGCGCGCTGCGAACCCTCCGAGGACGCATCGGCACGGTCTACCAGCAGCTCCACCTCGTTCCGCAGGCGAGCGTGCTCGAGAACGTGCTCATGGGCCGCCTCGGCCGCCGCTCGGCCCTGGCCATCGCGGTCGCCGCCTTCCGGCGCCGCGACCGCGAGGAGGTGGCCGCGGTGCTCGCGAGCGTGGGGATCGCCGACAAGCTCGACGAGCGGCTCGATCGGCTGTCCGGCGGCGAGCAGCAGCGGGTGGCGGTGGCGCGCGTGCTCTACCAGGGCCCGGAGATCGTCCTCGCCGACGAGCCCTTCTCTTCCGTGGATCCGGAGCGGTCGCACGCGGTGGTGGCGCTGCTCGTCGAGGCGGCCCGCGGCCGTGCCCTCCTCCTCTCCACGCACCAGCTCGAGCCAGTCCTGCCGCATTTTCCACGCGTGGTCGGCCTGCGCGGCGGCCGCGTCCTCTTCGACAAGCGCCGGGAGGACGTCACCACAGAGGACCTGGCGCTCCTCTACCAGCCGGAGGCCGCCACGCGCTCGAACGAGCCGCGCAGCATCCTCCCGCCCAGCGCGGCGGCGCGTCACCCGGCCGAGATCCGCGTCGGCGCCTCGACGACGCCGGGCGCGTGCATCCTTCCCTCGGCCGTGGCGGCCTTCGCTCGCACCCACCCTCGCGTCCAGGTGCGCCTCACCGTGAAGGATACCGCCGAGGTGGTGCGCCATCTCGCCGAGAGGAGAGTGGACCTCGCCTTCGTCGGGGCCCGCAGCCACCACCCGGACCTCCACTTCGAGGACTTCGCCGAGGACGAGATCGTCCTCGTCGCCTCGCCCGCCTTCGGCGGCCTGCCCGAGCCGCTCCCCGCCTCGCTGGCGGCACGGCTGCCGCGCGTGGACCGCGAGCCTGGTTCCTCCACCCGGGCCATCGTCGAGGCGCAGTTCGCCGGCATGGGCGTCGCGCTCGACCTGGCCAGCTCCGTCTTCGAGGCGGGGAGCGTGGCGTCGCTCATCGGCGCGGTCTCGGCAGGCCTCGGCGTCGGCTTCGCGTCGCGCCGCTCCGTCGAGGCTGCGCTCGCCGCGGGCCTCCTGCGCGAGGTGCGCGTCGAGGCGGTGAAGGTACCGCGCCGGTTCTTCGTGGCCTGGCGTCGCGCCGAGGTGCTCTCCGAGCCAGCGCGCGGCTTCCTGGAGCTGGCGCGCCGCGCCGCTGGTTCAGGATGAGCTCCCGGTCGCCCCTCCCGGTCGCGCGCGCTCCAAGACGCCCATGGCTCCTCTCCTGGCCTGGCCTGGCGCTCGTCACCGCCCTCGTCTTGGCCTGGCGGGGCTCGGGCGGAAGCGTCGCGGCGCTCGTGTCCGCGGAAGCGCGCGCCGCCGCGGTCGAGTTCGCGCACGGCTTCTGGCCGCCGGCCCACGGCCGCGAGCTGCTCCTCGGCCTCCCGCGCCCGCTCGCCGAGACCGTCTCCATCGCCCTGCTCGGCATGGGACTGGCCGTCTTCCTCGGCGCGCCGCTGGCTTTCTTCGCCACCTCTCCGGACGTGTTCGCCGCCTGCGGCGCGCGCCCCGGCCTCGCGCGCCGCGTCGCGCACGCGCTGGCGCGCGGGACGCTCGCCACGATGCGCTCGATCCCGGAGATTGTGTGGGCCCTCCTCTTCGTGCGCGCGGTCGGGCTCGGGCCGATCGCCGGCGTGCTGGCCATCGGCATCGCGTACGGGGGAGTGGTGGGGAAGGTCTTCGCCGATCTGCTGGAGGGCGTCCCGCGCCAAGCGGCCGAGGCCCTCGGCGCGGCTGGAGCGCGCCCGTGGACGGCCTTCGCGCTCGGGATCCTGCCCTCGGCCCGGCCCCTCCTCGTCTCGTACACGCTCTATCGCTTCGACTGCGCGCTGCGGGCCTCCGCCGTGCTCGGCCTGGTCGGCGCGGGGGGCGTGGGCCAGCAGGTGGAGCTCTCCCTCAAGATGCTCCGCTACGACGAGGTCGCGACCTACGTGCTCGCGCTCTTCCTGCTGGTGGCGACGGTGGATCTCGCCTCGCAGCTCCTGCGCCGGCGCGTCGGCACGCGCCCGTCCCTCTTTCCCGGCTCGCGCGCCGCGCTCGGCCGAGCGCTCCTCGGCGGCGCGGCGCTCCTCGCGGCAGCCCTCGCGGCGGCCCGCTTCCTCGAGCTCGCCCCCTGGACTCTCCTTTCCCGGCGCTCGCTCCGGGACATGGCGTCGTTCGCCCGCGCCCTCTGGCCGCCCGAGATCTCATCGGGCTTGTTCCGCGAGCTCCTGCCCGGCGCCGCCGAGACGCTCGCCATCTCGGTCCTCGGGACGGCCATCGCGGCCGTCTGCGGGCTCGCGCTCGCCTACCTCGCGGCGCGGCCGCTCCAGCGCGCGGCGGACGAGGCCGACGGGGCCTTGCTGCGCGCCGCCAGCGGAGGGCTGGCGCTCCTGGCGCGGTCGGCGATGAACCTGTCCCGGACGCTTCCCGAGCTGCTCTGGGCGCTCGCCCTCGTCCTGGCAGTCGGGCTCGGACCTTTCGCCGGCGCGCTCGCGCTGGGGGTGCACACGGCCGGGGTGCTGGGCCGGCTCTACTTCGAGGCTCTGGAGGAGGTGCCGCCCGAGCCGCTCGAGGCCCTGCGCGGAGCGGGCGCCTCCCGCCTCGGGACAGCCCTGCACGGCGTGCTGCCACAGGTGTTCCCGCAGCTCGTCGCCTACACGCTCTATCGGTGGGAGGTGAACATCCGCGCCTCGGCCGTGCTGGGCGTGGTGGGCGCGGGCGGCCTGGGGCGCGACCTGAAGCTCGCCCTCTCCTGGTTCGACTATCCCCGGGCGGCCACGCTCGTGCTCGCCATCCTCGTCCTCGTCACAAGCGTGGACCTGGCGAGCGGCTGGATCCGCAAGCGGGTGTTGGCGGGACCGGAGGGGACCCTGACGCGCCCGCGGCCCGAGGACGAGCGGGCGCTCGCGGCGTAGGCGCAATACTGCTCACTTAGCGCCCTGGGCTTCGGGCCTCAGGCTTCGGGCTTCAGGAGAAGCCTAGAATCGCGGTCGTTCTTTTCCTGAAGCCTGTAGTCCCTAGCCTGGAGCCAGCGCTAACTGACTGGCATTGGGCCTAGGCGTCGCTCCGCTCCCACCGGGCTGGCCGCATTCACGGACAGCGAATAGTGGGCGACTCCTCGGGCCCGCTCGGGTTGCCCCATGCCGGCTTGTTTGTCCCCGCGGCGAGCTACTCGCCGGCGAGTGCTTCTCGCGAGGCGCTCTCGGCCACGAATCGGTCTCCCCCGTCATACTGTCACCCGACTCGCCGTCTCGAGGAGCCGCAACGACTTTGACGCCGGGTCCGTCGCCCATCGCGAACTCCTTCGCGCAGCCCAGACGGGGAGAACTCATGCGCCATTCCGCCAGGCATCGAACAACGTACTTGTCGATGGTCGTCTCACTCATCGTGCTTGCTGCAGGCGCCGGTTGCAGCTCGGGTTCGTCGGGATCGAACTCGACACCCACGCCGACGCCTACTCCGACGCCAACTCCGACTCCAACCTCGACTCCCACTCAGACTCCGACCCCAACTCCAACGCCGACCCCGACAGGAACTGCGATCCCGACCGTACCCAACGTCACCTTCCAGGCCCTGACCGTGTCGCCGGGCTTCAACGTCCAGACGGCGGGAGTCACGACGCCGGTCGTCGCGGTCCCGACGGTGACGGGCAGCACCATCACCAACAGGGACGCCGCCATCCGCCTGGGAAAGGCGCTCTTCTGGGATACGCAGACGGGCAGCGACGGCCAGATGGCGTGCGCGAGCTGTCACTTCCACGCCGGGGCCGACAACCGGACGAGGAACACGATCCACCCCGGCGACACCACCTTCGCCGGAGCTGGCGCCACGGCGCCCGGCCAGACCATCACGTTCGTCTCGTTCAACGCCACCACCGTGAACGACCGCGTCGGCTCGAGCGGCGTGCTGAGCAAGTCCTTCGGCAGCATCTCCACCGACCTCAGCAGCGCCGTGGACCTCTGCGCCGACGTCACGCCCGTCACGGGCACGGGGGCCACGGACGCCTCGCAGGCGATGATGTTCAGCGCCGGCGAGCGCCTCGTCACCGGCCGCAACACGCCCCCCGTCATCGGCGCGGTGTTCAACAACGACAACTTCTGGGACGGACGCGCCAAGAACGGCTTCAACGGGTTCAGCCCGATCGGCGCCAACGACTCTGCCCATCCCAATGCGCTCATGGACAACTCGAGCCTCGCCTCCCAGTCGGTCGGCCCGCCGCTCTCGAACGTGGAGATGTCGTGCGCTGGACGCGCCTGGAACGGGGCGAACAGCCTCGGCGCGAAGATGGTCGTGCGCACCCCGCTCAAGAACCAGCTCGTCGACCCCACCGACAGCGTCCTGGGCCCGCTCTCCAACGCGCCCAGCACCGGCCTGAAGTGCGGCTTCGCGGACCGCCTCTGCACTTACGCCGACCTCATCGCCGCTGCCTTCGGGACGGGTACAACCGACTCCTATATCGCCAACTTCTCCACGATCTGGGGGCAGGCAGTCCAGGCTTACGAGTCGACCCTCATCGCCGACCGCACCCCCTACGATCTCGGCACGCTCACCCCGAACCAGCAGACGGGCCTCGCCACCTTCCGCAGCACGGGCGCCAAGTGTTCCCAGTGCCACGTCGAGCCCGAGTTCACTGACGCCGCGGTACGCGTCGCGAACGTCCCGAACCCGGACGGCGCCGACGTTGGCTTCCACAACATCGGCGTTTCGAACGAGGCCGAAGACCTCGGCCGCGGGAACAGCCCCGGGCCTCACGGCACTCAGCCGGGGAACAACGGCGCCTTCAAGACCTCGTCGCTGCGCAACGTCGGCCTCACCGCCCCGTACATGCACGACGGGCGTTTCGCGAACCTGACCGACGTGGTCAACTTCTACCACAACGCTGGAGGCGCCACGGTCCAGATCCAGAACGCCAATATCAGCAGCCTCGTGGCGAACGGCTCTGCGAACGTGGGGGGCGGCGCCGTTACGAACCTGGTCGAATTCCTCCAGAACGGCCTGACCGACTGCCGCGTCGAGCACGAGCTGGCGCCGTTCGACCACCCCGCGCTCGCGCTCCCGAACGGCAACCCAGACGGCACGAGCAGCACCTTGCCGGCGCGCGGCGCGGCAGGCGACGGTTTTCTGTCGTGTCCATGATCCATAGCGGTGACCAGGCCCCGCCGCGCTGAGGTGCCTGGCGCACGCGGCGGTTCTTGGCAGGGGGGCGGCAATCCGTTGCCGCCCCCCGTTCCATTCTCACCGCGCCAACGGGTGCAGAGCTGGCGCCAGTCGTCGGTTTCGGGTTACCTGGAGCCATGCCGCGCCTCGAGATCGAGTTCCCGGATAGCGCCCTCTTCACGACCGAGCTGCCCATCCGCATCGACGACCTCAACTACGGAGGGCACCTCGGGAACGACAGGGTGCTGTCGATCGCCCAGGAGGCACGGCTCCGCTTCCTCGTCGCTCACGGGTTCGGGAGCGAGCTCGACATCGCCGGCGCGGGGCTCATCATGAGCGACGCCACCGTCGCGTACCGGGCCGAGGGTCGCTACGGGATGGTACTGAAGGTCGAGCTCGCTCCCTCCAGCGTCCGGACGAGAGGATTCGACCTCCTGTACCGCATGAGTGACGTCCAGACCGGTCAGGAGATCGCGCGCGCCAAGACCGGCATGCTGTGGTTCGACTACTCCGCCCGCAAGCTCGTGAGCATGCCGGAGGCGTTCCGGGGGGTACTCGGCGGCCCACGTGGCACCCGTTCAAACGAGCCCACGGTGGACCCCGCGCCGGCCAAGACCTAGAGCAGCGATCAGTAGGGAATGCCTTCGATTCCGTACCTATCCCCTCTCCCCCACCGGGGGAGAGGGTTAGGGTGAGGGGGCCGATCCTTGGGCGCCAGCCCCTCACCCCGGCCCTCCCGAGCCGCCCGACCGCCTCAGCTCCGATCCTTGATGAGCCCGGCGCTCTTCGCCGCCTCCTCGATGCCGAGGTAGTTCTCGGGCCTCGTCTCGATGAACCTCTTCGTCCGCTGCAGGTCGAGGATGGCCTTCTGCTCGGGCTTCGACGGGTCGAGGCCGAGGAAGGCGGCCTTCAGCTTCTGCACGACCTTCGGGTCGAGATCGCCGCGCACGGTCCAGTTGTAGTCGTAGAAGTCCGGCGTCGTGTAGAAGACCTCCACCTTCGAGGTGTCGACCTTCTTCTCGTCCACGAGCTTCTTCCACACCGACTCGTTGAGCGCGCCCGCGTCCACCTTGCCGCTCTCGACCCACTTCGCGGTCGCGTCGTGCGCGCCGCTGAAGGCGTAGCGCGCCAGGTCGCGGTTCGGGTCGATGCCCTGCTTCATGAGGAAGTAACGCGGCATGAGGTGGCCCGAGGTGCTGCTCTCGCTGCCGAAGGCGAGCGTCTTCCCCTTCAGGTCCTGCAAGGCCTTGATCCCGGAGCCCGCGCGCGTGATGAACTTGGAGTGGAAGTGCGCGTCCTCTTCGCGCTGGACCAGCGGGACGGCGGTCCCCGTCCTCCGGCGCGCCTGCACGAAGGTGAAGCCTCCGTACCAGACGAGGTCGAGGTGCCCGCCGGCGAGGCCCTCCACGGTCGCCGCGTAGTCGGTCACCGGGACGAACTTCACGTCCATCCCGAGCTCCTTCGACAGGTAATCCCCGAGCGGCTTGAACTTGCGCTGCAGCTCGGTGGGGGCCTCGTCCGGGATGGCGGAGACCCTGAGGACCGGCTTGTCCTCGGCGCGCGCGCCCCAGGTGAGCAGCGTGGCGAGAGCGGCGAAGACGCATGGCCGGCCCAAGGACCGGAAGGACATGGGGGCTCCTTTCGTGACGTGGCGAGCTGCGGGAAGCGTTCCTGAGCGTGAACGACTAATCTCTTCCTGCCCGGGCCGCCGCTCTCCGTCGCGCCCGGAAAGGAGCCCCCATGCGAATGACGCCCACCACCCTGGCCATGGCCCTCGCGCTCGGCCTGCCGCTCGCCGCCACCGGCGCCGACCCCTCGCACGTCGCCCGGGCGGTGCTGAAGGACGCCAAGGGCACGACGGTCGGGACGGCGGCGATCACCGAGGTGAAGGTCGGAGTGAACCTCTTCGTCATGGCGCAAGGGCTTCCGCCGGGGGCCCACGCCATCCACATCCACTCCGTCGGGAAGTGCGAAGGTCCCGAGTTCAAGAGCGCGGGCTCCCACTTCAACCCCACCGCCAAGAAGCACGGCGTGAAGAACCCGGCGGGCTACCACGCCGGCGACCTGCCGAACATCGTGGTCGGCGCGGACGGCAAGGGCGAGCTCGACGCCACGGCGCGCGGCGTGAGCCTGGGCCAGGGTCAAGGATCGCTCTTCGGCCCGGAGGGGACGGCGCTCGTCGTGCACGCAGGGCCGGACGACGACGTCACCGATCCCGCCGGCAACTCCGGCGGGCGCATCGCCTGCGGCGTCATCACGCACGGCACGTAGCTCCGGAGCTCGATGCGCCTCAGCTCCTCCTGCTACGCGATCCCCGGCCTGTGCTGCATCCCGCCCTGGTGGCACAACGCAGGCTTCGTCGTGGGCGGGAGCCGGACCCTGGTCGTGGACACGGGCGGCAACCTGGCGGCTGCGCAGACCATCCACGGTTACGCCACGGCGGTGAGACCGGGTCAGCCGCTCGTGGCGGTGAACACGGAGCCTCACCTCGATCACCTGCTCGGGAACGCCTTCTTCTGCGAGCGCGGGGTCGAGGTCCTGGGGCACGCCTCGATCGCACGCACCGAGGGCGACCTCGCCCGCTACCAGGAGGACGTCCGTGCCTGCATCGCGGATCGGGCGCGGGCGGCGCGGCACGAGGAGCGCTCGTTCTTCGCGGGGACGGCGCTTCGTAACCCGACGCGTCACGTTTCCGAGGACACAGAGCTCGACCTGGGCGGCCTGTCGGCAGTGCTGGTCATCACTCCTGGTCATACCTCCGGCAACCTCTGCGTGTACGTCCCGGCCGAGCGCGTGCTCTATGCGGCGGACTGTCTGGAGCCGGGCTACATGCCCGGGCTCGAGGAGGGCGGCCCCGACGCGTGGCGCGCCTGGCTCTCCTCGCTCGACCGCATCGAAGCGCTCGAACCGCTCGTCGTCGTTCCCGGGCACGGCCATGTCCTGGCCGGCGAGGCGGCGATCCACGAAGAGCTGGCGCGCGTGCGCGGGGTGCTGCGCGAGGCCATCCAGAGCGGCGCGCCACCCACCGACGGCTGATGGCGCTGCCCGGTTGAGCCGATCCCGCGGTCGCGCATTCTGTAGCGCGGGGCCTTGTGCCCCGCCTCGACACGCCAAGCGGGGGACAAGCCCCCGCGCTACGGGAACGGGCTCAATGCAAGCGAGCACCTCTTTGAAACCCGCCGGCGGCACGCGGTGGTTCCCTGGCGAACCCTGCCGCTGCCGATAGAGTACCGGCGATGATCACGCCCCTCGCGCTCGGCCTCGCCCTCGCCCTCGCCGCCGCGCCGCCGACCTTCCGGGTGGACTTCTTCCACACCGGCAGCGCCACCGAGGAGCGGTTCGCGCTCGATCGCCTGGTGCTTGAGACACACCTGTGCCGTGCCGGGTCAATGAGGCGAGCGCATGTTACGGGCGTCCCAGGAGGATCCTCATGGCCCTAGCCAGATCCGGCTTCCGGCTCGGCATCTACGTCTTCAAGGACGCCGAGATCGTCGACTTCGCCGCCCCACACGGCGTCTTCTCCGTCGCGCGCCGGTTCGACCCCGAGCTCGACGCCTTCCTCGTCGCCGACGCGATGCGGCCAGTGCAGGCGCAGGCTGGGTTCACGGTGCTGCCGAACTACGCTTTCGCGGACGCGCCGGCGATGGACGCGTTCCTCGTACCGGGCGGCTATGGCACGCGTCAGGAGATGCACAACCGCCGCCTGCAAGACTTCATCCGGGCTCAGCCGCAGAGCACGCTCCTCGTGAGCGTCTGCACCGGTTCCTGGGTCTACGGCAAGATGGGCCTCCTCGACGGCCTTCCCGCCACGAACCGCAAGGAGCCGGACAAGGCGGAGTCGACGCCGCCCGGGATGACGCCACTCGATCGGCTCGCGAAGATCGCGCCCGCGTGCAAACCGAGCCGCGCGCGCGTGGTGGACGCGGGTCGCATCATCACGGCGGGCGGCATCACGGCGGGCATGGAGATGGGCTTCCACCTCCTGCGCCGCGCCGGCTACGGGGAGGACTTCATCTCGGAGGTCGCGCGCGTCATGGAGTACCGGGCGGCGTACGAGCTGTACAGGGACGACAGGCTGTCGGTCTCCTGATCACCGTGATTTCCTGGCCGAGCGGAGGACGAGCCCCCGTGCTACAGGTCCCGCGGCGGTGGGCGTCACATCGACGGCGGTCGCCGCCGGTCATGAGCCCGGCGCCGGAAACGAGAGACCCGTGCCGGACCTGCCGTTCTCGCACGTCGCGCTGCTCGCCCTGGCTGCCTTCGCGGCCGGGGTCGTCGACGCCGTCGCGGGCGGCGGCGGGCTGGTGACGGTGCCGGCGCTCCTGGCGGCGGGGCTCCCGCCGCACCTCGCCATCGCGACGAACAAGGGACAGTCCGTCTTCGGGTCAGGAGCGGCGCTGCTCCGCTTCGCGCGCGCCGGGATGGTGGATCGCGCGCGCGCCCGCGTGGCCTTCCCGGCCGGCTTCGCGGGCTCGCTGCTCGGCGCGGCGCTCCTGCTGCGCGTGAGCCCTTCCCTGCTCCGCCCGGTGGTGCTCGCGCTCCTCGTGCTGGTCGGGCTCTTCACGGCGTTCCAGCCTCGGATCTCCCAGGGCCGGACAGCCAGGCCGGGCGCGGTCTTCCCGGTCTCCCCGACCCACGCATCCCTCGCTGCGGCGATCATCGCGCTCGTCATCGGCGCCTACGACGGCTTCTTCGGGCCAGGCACCGGCACGTTCCTCATCCTCGCCTTCGCGCTGGTGCTGGGGGACGGCATGGCGCGCGCCTCGGGGGAGGCGAAGGCGGTGAACTTCGCCTCCAACCTCGCGGGCGTCGCCTTGTTCGCGTCCCGCGGCGTGATCCTGTGGCGGGTGGCGCTGCCCATGGCAGCAGCGCAGTTCGCGGGCGCCATGCTGGGCGCCCACCTGACGGTCCGGCACGGCGACGCCTTCGTCCGGAAGGTACTCGTCGCGGTGGTGCTCGCGCTGGTGGTGAAGCTCGGCCGCGACGCCCTCACCGGGAGATAGCCTCCCCTCGGCACCTCGCTCCGTCCCGCAGGGTGCGGCACCAGCGTTGCCAGTCGGGCAAGCACCTCGTCGGGCGTGAGCACCAGCAAGAGCGACCCGCCGCGTGGGCGCTTCATCCGGTACACCAGCTGCCCCTCCTCGCCCTGCGTGAGGCGCTGTCGCCGAGCGCGAGGCGCGCGGGCTCGCCCCAATGCCAGTCAGTTAGCGCTGGCTCCAGGCTACGGACTACACGCTTCAGGAAAAGAACGACTGCGAATTCTAGGCTTCTCCTGAAGCCTGAGGCCCGAAGCCCAGGGCGCTAAGTGCGCAGCATTGGGGCTCGCCCTGAACGACGCGGAGGCGGTAGAGGAGCTCGCCGGCCGGGCGCTGGTCACATTCGCCCGGGCGGATGGGCGCGCGCTCTCAGGGGCCCGCATCGGGGTGGGGAGCCCGGTGCGCGTGCAGCTCCGGCGCGACCCGCGTGGAGATCGCCTTCGACGAGCCGCCGCCGGACTGGGCCACGGACGACGGAGGATCGATCCCGTCACGGCGTCCGGAGATGTCTGGTGTTTCTGAAAGTGCCGCTTTAATAATTACCAATGCCAACCTACCCGAGGGAGCTCGCGCCGCAGCTGATGAGGGCGTCGCGCCGATTCGGCGCGCTCATCCTTACCGGACCACGACGCTCCGGAAAGACTCACCTGCTGCGCGCCACCTTCCCTCGAGCGGGCTACCAGCTCCTCGAGTCTCCTGAGATTCTGGCACGGGCACGCGAAGACCCGCGCGGCTGGCTCGAGAGCCTGGCGCTCCCAGTGATCCTCGACGAGATCCAGAACGCCCCGGAACTCTTCCCCTGGGTCCGCACCTTCATCGATGGTGCGCCCACGAAGAGAGGGCGCTGGCTGATCACTGGCTCGCAGGACTTCGCGCTGATGGCTGGAGTCAGCGAATCGATGGCCGGGCGCGCCGGCGTCTTTCACCTGTTGCCGCTCTCCCTCCCGGAGCTGGGACGATGGAATCTCCTGCGAGGGGGCTACCCCGAGATCTGGCTCAGACCCTCGGGCGCGGTGCAGTGGTTCTCGTCGTATCTCGAGACCTACTTGGAGCGCGACGTGCGGCGGTTGATCGCAGTCAAAGATATAGTCACCTTCCGACGTTTCCTGGCACTGCTCGCCAGTCGCCACGGGCAGGTCCTCAATCGATCGGACCTCGCTGCGCCGCTGGGGATCTCGGTGCCGACCGTCTCGCACTGGCTTGGTGCGCTCGAGGCTACGGGCCAGGTCATGCTGCTGCCGCCGTATTTCGAGAACTTCGGCAAGCGCATCGTGAAGTCGCCCAAGCTCTACTGGCTCGACTCGGGGCTGGTCTGTCACCTGTTGGGCCTGGAGACCCAAGCGCAGCTCGAGCGCTCGCCGTTCATGGGGGCCGTGTTCGAGGGTTTCGTCGGAGCCGAGCTCCTCAAAGCCCAGGTCAACTCCGGCCGAAGGCGGGAACTGTACTACTTTCGTGACGAGCGGGGCTTGGAGGTGGACTTCGTGGAGCCGCGACCCGGCGGATATCTGCGGCTCCTCGAGGTGAAGTGGACGCGCACGGCGACCCCCAGGATGGCCGAGCCGCTGGTGCGCCTTCTGGCCGCGATCGGCGACGGAAAGACCGAGGCCGCCTTGGTCCACCGCCGCCCCCAGAGCGGCTCGCAAAGTGCGGTGCTGTGTCCCGGAGTCCAGGCGCTGGCGGTCGAAGATCTCTTCGGTCGCTGACCTCAGCATCCCACCAGCGCCTCCTGCAAGGCCTCGGTCCGTCCCTCCTGCGCCACCCGGCGCATGGAGGACGGCGCAGACCACCTCGTCCGCAACGTCTTGCCCGCGAGTGGCGGGTAGGAAGTCGCGGGTAGGAAGTCCAAGCTGCGGATCGCGTCCGGTAGCGCTCATCCCGTCAACTATGTGGCCTCGAGACCCCCCGCCGAGTGGAACGATGCCAGAGGCCACGCAGCCCGGCAGGGGCGTTCTGGAGGTGCTGGGGCGAGTGGAGACGAGGCCATCCACCGCCGGCGAGGGCGAGGCTTCAGTCCTGGTAGGTCACGTCCTGGGCAGCGTAGTCCGGGCCAGGGTCGAGCTGTTCCGGCTGCGCCTGCGCACGTGCCAGGGGTACGCCCCGTCGAGTCCTCTCCGAGATGGTCGAGGATCCGCTTCGCCACCCTCGCCTCTGCGATGAAGGCGATGAGCTTCATTCGGCCGCTGCACTCGGGGCACGCGGGCACGTCGATCGCGAAGACCCTCTGGAGAAGGGCGGCCCAGGGTATGCGGTAGGTTCGGGTGGTCTCCGCCGACTTCGCGCGCCGCGGGTTCTCTGTCGTCCTCGTCGGAACGTCGGAACCGTCGCCGGCAACGGTGGGACTGGCTCCGGCGCCGCGGGCACGACACGCTTGCGCGCCTTGGAGTTCGGTGCGAACACCCCGTGATACCTGAGACCGTGAACCTCGACCATCGTGCAGCCAGCCAGGGGGCCACCGAGCGACGACTCGCTCAACGCCTCCTTCGGAAGCGTGGTGGCGTGGCTCTATGCGCGCGATCATGGCCATCCGTCAGCGCGCTTCCTTGGCGGCTGCGTCCAGGCAGGCGCGGAGCTCGTCGGTCATGATCCACCCGCAGGCGCCGCCTGCCTGGGGCGCGCAGGTGGCGCGCGCGAAGCAGGCGTACTCCGGGCGCCATTCACACGTGCTGAAGAGCGGCTGCCGCGCGCAGAGCTGGCCGGAGCAGCCGCTCACCACGCACGGCTCGACCACCCTGGCCGAGCGCCTCTGGACGGCAGCGCCCCCGCGCGGATCGGCACGCTCGGTGACACAGGCGCAAGCGCAAGCCACGGCGAGGGCAGCGAGCAGGCGCATGGGATCCGAACTTACCTCGGCTTCGCCGCCCGCAACAGCTCCGCGACCAGCGCCGTCCAGCCCGTCTGATGCGACGCGCCCAGCCCCCGGCCGTCGTCGCCGTGGAAGTACTCGTGGAACAGGAGCAGCTCGCCGTCTCCTGGCGCGAGCGGAGGGCGACCGGCCAGCGCCGGCCGCCGGCCTCCCTCGTCCGCCAGGAAGAGGCAGGACAGGCGGCGGGCGAGCTCGTCCGCGACCTCCTCCAGCGAGAGGAGCCGCCCCGACCGCGACGGGCACCGGACGCGAAAGCCTGGGCCGTAGAAGTGGTGGAACTTCCGCAGCGCCTCGATGAGCAGCACGTTCATGGGCATCCAGACGGGCCCGCGCCAGTTGGAGTTCCCACCGAAGAGGCCGCTCGAGGACTCGGCCGGCTCATAACCAACCGTGAACAGGCGGCCGTCCAGCTGGAGCCGGTAGGGCTCTCGCAGGTAAGCCTTCGAGAGCGAGCGCACCCCGAAGGGCGAGAGGAACTCCTCCTCGTCGAGCATGCGCGCCAGGAGCGCCTTCATGCGGTGAGCCCGCAGCAGCGCGAGCAGCCGGCGCTCGCCGCCTCCCTTCTCCATGAAGCGCGACACGAGCCGCGCCAGGTCCGGCCGGTAGCGGAGGAACCACGTCATTCGCCGCACGAACTCCGGGTTGCGGGCGAGGACGTCGGGATCGAGCACCTCCACCGCCAGCAGCGGGATGAGCCCCACGAGCGAGCGCACGCGCAGCGGCTGCGCCGCCCCCTCCGCTGGCCGCACGGCGTCGTAGAAGAACTGGTCCTCCTCGTTCCACAACCCCACCCCGGTGCCCCCGAGGTCGTTGAGGGCGCCGGCGATGTAGAGGAAGTGCTCGAAGAACTTGGTCGCCACGTCCTGGTACACCGGCTCCTCGCGCGAGATCTCGAGCGCGATCCGCAGCATGTCGAGGCAGTAGGCCGCCATCCATGCCGTTCCGTCGGCCTGCTCCATGAGCGCTCCCGAGGGGAGCGGCTCGGAGCGGTTGAAGACGCCGATGTTGTCGAGCCCGAGGAACCCTCCCTGGAACACGTTGCGGCCCTGGACGTCCTCGCGGTTCACCCACCACGTGAAGTTGATGAGGAGCTTCAGGAAGATGCGCTCCAGGAAGGCGCGGTCGGCGCGGCCCGTCGCCTCGCGGTCGATCAGGTAGACCCGCCAGGCAGCCCAGGCGTGCACGGGCGGGTTCACGTCGGAGAGCTGCCACTCGTAGGCCGGGAGCTGGCCGTTCGGGTGCATGAACCACTCGCGCGTGAGCAGCACCAGTTGCTCCTTCGCGAAGGTCGGGTCGGCGCGCGCGAGCGCCACGCACTGGAAGGCGAGGTCCCAGGCCGCGAACCAGGGGTACTCCCAGGTGTCGGGCACCGAGAGCACGTCGGCGCTGTTGAGGTGTTCCCAGCCGCGATTGCGTCCGGCGCGGCGCTCCGGGGGCGGCGGCGGCTGTCCTGGATCGCCGGCCAGCCACTGCGGGATGTCCCAGTGGTAGGTGATGCGGTTCCAGCAGAGGCCCGCCAGCGCCTGCCGCTGCACGAGCCGCGCGTCCTCGCCCTCGCGGCCCGAGGCGAGCGCGGCGTGAAAGACGTCGGCCTCGCGGCGGCGCTCCGACACCACAGCGTCGAAGTCGTCGAAGGGCGCCGCCGCGGGCTCGCGCCTGAGCCGCACGCGCACCACGGCGCCCGCTCCCGGCGGCAAGGTGATCCGGAACCACGCCGCCGCCTTGGTGCCGGTCCTGGCCGGGTTCACGCCCCGGAGGTCGCCACCGACCACGCGCGCTGCGATGCCGTCCTTGAAGAAGCCCTGGCGCGGCGCGCCGTACAGGCGCGGCACGTTCGTCTCGTTGTCGCAGAAGAGCCACTCCGGATCGCCCTCCACCTGGAGCGTCAGCTCGCCCAGTGAACCGTGGCGCGCCAGGACGAGCCCGCGCCCGAGCGCCAGCGCGGGTCGCTCGGCGTTCCGCCCCCACGACCACGTGTTGCGGAACCAGGCGGTGGGGAGGAGGTGCAGCGGAGCCGGCTCCGGTCCCCGGTTCACCGCCTCGACGCGGTAGAGCAGGTCCTCGGGTCCGGCCTTGGCGTGCTCGATCTGCACGTCGAAGAAGCGCCCCCCCTCGAAGATGCCGGTGTCCTCGAGCTCGCACTCGGGCGCCTCGCGTCCGCGCCGCGCTGCTTCCTCGCGCAGGAGCGCGTACGGGAAGGCGCGCTGCGGGTAGCGATAGAGCATGCGCGCGTAGGCGTGGGTCGGGACGGCGTCGAGGAAGTGGTAGACCTCCTTCACGTCCTCGCCGTGGTTGCCTTCCTTGCCGCCGAGGCCGAAGAAGCGCTCCTTCAGGATCGGGTCCTCCCCGTTCCACAGCGCGAGCGCGAGGCAGAGCCGCTGCTCGTCGTCGCACAGCCCGCCGATGCCGTCCTCGGTCCAGCGGTAGGCGCGCGCCTCGGCGTGGTCGAAAGGGAAGTAGGTCCAGGCGTTGCCGTCCGCGCTGTAGTCCTCGCGCACGGTGCCCCAGGCGCGGAGGGCCAGGTACGGACCCCAGCGCCGCCACGCCACGCGCCCCGCGTCGCTGTCGCGCAGGCGGTCCCGCTCGCTCGTCGGTTCCATCATCGCCGTGCTCGCCCGGGAACGTAAAGGGCGGGCCTCGTGTCCCGCCGCGGCTCGTTCACGGAGTACCCGGGGGCGAAGGCCGCCCCCGCCCCGCCGGCAGAGCCGTCGGGGCCCCACCCGGGCCCCTGCGACCGCAACTGATTTTTCGACAGGTCTTGAGCACCCTGCGCCGGCGGCGGCGGGGGACGAGCCCTAGCGCCGCCAAGCACGGACTCCCCGAGCGTGATCGACGGCCGTCCGGCCGGCGTCATGCCGTCCGCTCCACGGGACCTCGCAGGAGCGACGCGGCAGGGGCGTCGAGCAGCCAGAGGAGGTCGCCGCCGTCGGCGCGCACGCGGCCAGCGGGCAGCGACGCGCCGGCGCCTTCCAGCACGTCCGCGACGCGCGCTGCCTTCCCGGCTCCGGAGACGAGGAACGCGATCGCCCGAGCCGCGCCCAGCGCCGGCAGGGTGAGCGTGATCCGGTACGACTTCAGGCGATCCACCCAGGGAGCCACCACCAGGCGCGCCGCCTCGAGGAGCGCCGTGCTGCCGGGGAAGAGGGACGCGGTGTGACCGTCGGCGCCGAGCCCGAGCAGCACCAGGTCCAGCCTGGGCAGCTCGCCTGCGGCGCGCCCGGCGCTCGTCCCCGGTGAGCCGGACTCGAGCACGCGGCGGAGCTCGGCCTCGTACTCGAGCGCGGCGGTGGGGGCGTCGAGCTCCGCGCGGATGCGGTGCACGTTCCCGGGCGGGATGGGCACCTTGTCGAGCAACGCCGCGCGGGCCATGCCGTAGTTCGAGTCGGGATGATCGGGATGGACGTGCCGCTCGTCCCCGAAGAAGACGTGCGTGTCTTCCCACCGGATGCGGGCACGGAACGGTTCGTTCGCGTCGGCCAGCAGCGCATACAGTGCCTGCGGCGTCGACCCACCCGAGAGGGCGACGGCGAAGCGGCCGCGCTCCGAGAGCGCCGCCTCGGCACGCCGGACCACCTCCTCCGCGGCTAGTCGCGTGAGGGCGGGCGCCTCCGGCGCGACGCGCAGCACGCGTCGGCTCACGACGGGTTCACCCACTTCCGCCCGTCCTTCTTCAGGAGCTCGTCCGCGGAGGACGGTCCCCACGTCCCGGCGGCGTAGTTGGGGAAGTCGCGCGCCGGCAAGCTCGCCCACAGGTCGAGGATGGGGGTGGCGATGCGCCAGGCAGCCTCGACGTTGTCCCAGCGGTGGAACAGGGTGGCGTCGCCCGCCATGCAGTCGTAGAGGAGCCGCTCGTAGCCTGTCGCCGGCACCTGCGGGCCAAAGTCCTGGTACCCGAAGCGCAGGTCCACGTCGGCGAGCCGGATGACCTGGCCCGGGATCTTCGCCTTCATCCGCAGCGCGATCCCCTCGTCGGGCTGGATCCGTATCTCGAGCCGGTTGCGCTCGATGGACTCCACCCCGGCGCTGCGGAAGAGCATGAGCGGCGGGCTCTTGAACTCGATCGAGACGAGCGTCTCGCGCTTGGCGAGCCGCTTTCCCGAGCGCACGTAGAAGGGCACCCCGGCCCAGCGCCAGTTGTCGACGTGGAGGCGGAGCGCGGCATAGGTCTCGGTATTGGAGCTCGGGGCGACGCCCTTCTCCTGGCGGTAGGCGGGTCCGCGCCGGCCTCCGGCGGTGCCGTCGCCGTACTGGCCGCGCACCGTGGCGGCAAGGATCTCCTCCGGCTGCATGGGCCGGATGGCCTCGAGGACCTTCACCTTCTCGTTGCGGACCGCCTCCGCACCCAGTGACGCGGGCGGCTCCATCGCCACCAGCGTGAGGAGCTGGAAGATGTGGTTCTGGATGATGTCGCGCAGCACGCCCGACCGATCGTAGTAGGCGCCGCGCCCTTCCAGGCCCAGCTCCTCGGCAACCGTGATCTGCACGTGATCGACGTAGCGGCGGTTCCAGACCGGCTCGAAGATGCCGTTGGCGAAACGGAAGACGAGGATGTTCTGGACCGTCTCCTTGCCGAGGTAATGGTCGATCCGGAAGATCTGCTGCTCCCGGAGGACGCTCGTGACCTCCACGTTGAGCTGGCGCGCGCTGTCGAGGTCGCGCCCGAAGGGCTTCTCCAGGATGACGCGCCGCCACCGTCCGCCCTCCTCGCGGGTGAGGCCCGCCTCGCCAAGCTGGCGCACGAGCGGCCCGAACGCATCGGGCGGTGTCGCCAGGTAGAAGAGCGCGTTGCCCCCCGTGCGATGCTCGCGATCGAGCTCCGCCAGGCGCTCGCCGAGCCGGCGGAACGTCTCCGGCTTCTCCAGATCGCCTCCCACGCAGTGGAGCCGCTCCCGGAACTCGGTCCAGAGCTGGGGGTCGACGGGCCGGGTGGCGAACTCGCGGATCTCCGCGCTCATGAGGTCGCGGAAGGCCTCGTCCTCCATGGGCTTGCGCACCACGCCGACCAGCGCGAACTCGCGCGGGAGGAGCCCGTTCGCGCGCAGGTTGTAGAGCGACGGGAGAAGCTTGCGCTTGGTGAGATCGCCGGTGGCGCCGAAGATGACGATGGCGCAGGGATCGCTGGGGCATTCCATCCCGGGGGGACAGTCAGGCATCGTTAGCCCTTAAGCCTGCGGCGACGTACAGGCCACATGGGTGTGATGGACAGCCCGGCGGGGGAGGTTAGCTTCTCGAGCACACACGGAGGTAACGATGATCACGATTCGCCGCGCCGAGGAGCGAGGACACGCCGACCACGGCTGGCTCGACACCCGCCACACCTTCTCGTTCGCGGACTACCAGGACCCGGCGTACATGGGCTTCGGCGACCTCCGCGTCATCAACGAGGATCGCGTGCAGCCGGGCGAAGGCTTCGGCACGCACGGCCACCGCGACATGGAGATCGTCTCCTACGTCCTCGAGGGCGAGCTCGCGCACCAGGACTCCATGGGCAACGGATCGACCATCCGTCCGGGAGAGGTGCAGCGCATGAGCGCGGGCACGGGTGTGCGCCACAGCGAGCAGAACCCGTCGCGCGAGCGGCCGGTTCACTTCCTGCAGATCTGGATCCTGCCCTCGGAGCAAGGCCTCGCGCCCGGGTACGAGCAACGGGCGTTCCCCACCGAGGAGCGCCGCGGGAAGCTGCGGCTCGTCGCGTCTCCGGACGGGCGGGACGGCTCGGTCACCGTCCACCAGGACGCCCGGCTCTTCATCGGCCTGCTCGCGGACGGCGAGCGCGTCCGGCACGAGATCGTGAAGGGCCGGAGGGGGTGGGTGCAGGTGGCGCGCGGTGAAGTCACCCTGAACGGGGCGCGCCTGGGCGCCGGCGACGGCGCGGCCGTGGAGGACGAGGCGGCACTGGAGATCGAGGGAAAGGGCACCGACCTGGCGGAGGTGCTGGTGTTCGATCTGACTCGTGTTTCGATCCGCTAGCTCTGATGCACCGGGTCGTCTCCGAGCGGCTCGCGCGATCCCCCGCCGTTCGCAACACGAGTGTCCCGGCGGGGTCTTCGGACAGGACGGGGCTAGCCGCCTGGTCGCGTGTGGCCGCAGTTCTTCAGGTCGCTGCAGGTCTGACCGTAGAACAGGTTGCCTTCTTTCGCGGTGCACTGCTTGGCACTGCTCCCATCCATGTCGGCGCAGCCACCCGGCGTGCAGCAGGCCGCGGGGCCCGTCTCATTCTTGCAATCCGAGGAGCACCCGTCGCCGCTGACGATGTTTCCGTCGTCGCACTGCTCGTCGGCGGCCTTCTCGACCACCCCGTCGCCGCAGCAAGGGTGCGGCTGCACGGCCGCGGCAAGTTCGACGAAGGGACAGACGGCGAGGGTGCCGGAGGTCCCCTGGCACTGGTTGTCAACGCACTGCTCGCCCGAGCTGGCCTGGCAATCCGCAGTCGTGTTGCAGGTGCAGATCGACTCGCTCTGGAAGTGCGCGTCGTAGCATTGCTCGACGGAGTACAGGAAGTTGCGGAGCATGACCTGCTCCGGAAAGGTGGCGGCGGCCCACACCGGGACGGCGAACTGGGCTGAGGCGGCCGGCGCCGAAGGATCGACGACGAGGGCGTGCAGGTCGACGACCGGCGAGGTCGCCAGCAAGTAGCTGGGGCTCACGAGATAACTCGCGAGGCCGTTCGCCTGGAGGAAGCTCTTCACCTGCGCTCCCAGGCCGGTCGTCGTGTCGAGGCAGCCCCAGGTCTGCAGCGAGAAGGCCTCGATGTCCTGGCAGGCGAACGTGGGGGAGGCGCCGGCGGTGTGGCCGAGGTACTTGCACTGGCCCTGCCATTGCGGCGGGTTCTTCGCCCAGTCGGTAAGGAGCTCTTCCCCGACGCACACCTGGTTGCTGTTCCAGGCGGCGGTGCCGACGTCGAGGCCGAAGCCGATGGTGTCAGCCACCGAGCTGCTGAAGTCGCTCGGCGTGGCAGCCGGCGGATCCTCGACGTCGACGGGCATGGCGGCCTTGCACTGGGCGATGAGCTCGTTGGGTTGGTCGTAGCTCGCCCAGGCGGAGCTCGCCACCGACGGGTAGCGGCAGACGTAGCCGTCGCCGCCCGAACAGGCCAGCGGATTCCCGGTGCCGGGCTGGTGGTTGGTGACGGTCCCGACCGTACCGTGGCACTCGTCGAGATAGCTCGCCTCGAGGCCGGGCTGGTAGCGGGCCTTCTGCGTCGAGCCCAGATCCCAGGCCTGTGCCCACTTCCAGAGCATGAACTCGTACTTCTTGCTGAGGAGCTTGACGGTGGCGCCGACGCGCACGCCGGAAGACAGGATGCTCTTGAGCGTCAGGTCCGTGAGGCCGTAGGTCTCGACGGCGTGAAGCGGCCCAGGGGCGGGGTGACCGGAGCGCCACACGATCTGCTCGGCGAAGGGGATGCCGCTCTCGGGGACGCAGGCGCCGCTGCCGCCGCAGACGAAGCCTGTCGGGCAGCCGCTGCCGCAGGGGCGCGCGCAGGCGCCGTCGACGCAGATGCGGTCGGCGCTGCAGGCGACCGCGGGATCGGCGTTGCCGGGCGGGTTGCAGGCGCAGGTGACCGGCGCGGTCGAGCACCTGGCCGTCGTCGCGTCGCAGGTCTCCCCGGAGGCGCAGGCGGAGTCACCTCCGCAACCGCACGCCGAGGGGAAACCGCTGTTGAGCGGGTGGCAGCCCGGTCCCTCCCATCGCGTGACGACCGTCGCGATCTCGTCGACGCACTGGTAGCGGTAGAAGGTACCCCCCGTCAGGGCGCAGGCGTCCTCGACGACATCGTAGGTGGTGACGCTGGCACCGCCGAGCGCGCCGGACACGCAGTACCCGTGCTGGGAGCAGTCCGACAGCGACGGAAGCTGGGGAGTGTGGCCCCACCACTCGGTCGAACAGGATTTGTCCTCGTCGCACTGCTGGCAGGTCTTGCTCGCGTTCCAGGTCGCGGTGAGGGAAGAGAGCGTCTGGTGCTGGAGCCAGCCCTCGATCTTGGAGCGCGCGCCGGATGGGACGTGGTCCTTGACCTTGGCGTAGCAGGCATTCAGGTCCTGGCCGCAGGCGCAGGCCTCCTTCGTGACGCCGGTCCAGTCGTCGATGCAGACGGCGTACTGCTTTGGCGGCTCGGCGGCGGACTGGACGGTGAACTTGAGGCAGCAGCTGTTGACGCCATCCGCGGGCGAGCAGGCGTAGGTGCTCTTCGGGTCGGAGTGGTTGGGCTCCTGCGCGTCGAAGGACCGGTCGGAACATGCGGTGTGCGTGACGGTGTCGAGCACCGGGCTGCAGGGGCCCTGCGGGGGATTGCTTGCGTTGAGGGCGTCGGTGAGCTCCAGGCCGAGATCGACGAGGCCGCCGTGAGCGGCGGGCCGGATGTCGAGCTCGAGGCCCATGAAGCCGGAGATGCCGAGCTCCAGGTACTTGGACAGGATGATTCCCACCGTGAGCTGCGCCTTCACGCCGGGGGTCACGTAGGCGCCCACGCCCGTGTCGGCCGTGACGTCCGGGGCCTGCATCGGGTGCATGGGGCGCTCGAAGCTCGTCTGGTTGAAGGAGAGGCCCGGGCCGAGGTTCTTGTTGATGGCGCCGAGGAGACGCGAGCGGAGCTTGTAGGCTTCGTGATCCCACTCGACGCCGGCCTTGAGCGTGAGGATGGGGACGAAGGTGACTCCCGGATAGAGGATGTAGGTGCCGAGTATCTTCTCGATGGGCGTGATGTGCGGATCGATGTTGATGCCCGCCGACACGACCGAGGCCACCTGGCCTTCCCAGCTGGTCGGAACGGCGGCGCGCGGCCACTGGTAGGGGCCGGCGGCGTTGTCCGGATACTTGAAGGGCTGGTAGCCGGCGACGATGAGCTCGCCGCCGCTGACCACGCCGTTGTTGTCCGAGTCGAGCGACTTCACGTCCGACCGGCTGACGAGGCTGAACATGTCGATCTTGTCGACGTCGATGGTGCCCGGCGCGGGTGCGCCGGGGTTCACCCAGACGCCGAAGCCGTTCGGGCAGTTGAAGACCGGGTCGCCGCCGATGGAGAAGCCGAGCGGCTTGCACTTGTCGAAGAAGCGGTAGCCGTCGAGCTGGGTGTTGAACTCCACGTTGGGCAGGATGGTCAGCGTCTTGCCGAACGCGGTGAGACCCCAGCCCCCGGACCGCATCTGAGCGCGGTGCCGGGCGCTCAGGTTGTGCGAGGAGTATCGTCCCCCGATCTCGAACTTCCCGGGCTCGCCGATGCCGGCGAAGGCGCCGTGGCCGTAGTAGCCGACGCACATGTGGAGATCGGGGCGCTGCTCGTCGAAGGCGCCCAGGTGGTAGCCCTCCGTGAAGAGGTCTGTCCAGCACTGCAGGGAAGCAGTGATGTCGGCGACGTTCTCGATGCTGGCGGACGCGCTGCTGAGGACGCCCGAGATGGCCGTGTAGACCGGGGAGCTGGTGAACGACTGCATGTCGTCCAGCAGCTTCAGGTGCTTGGCGGCGAACTTCGCGGCGCCGGTCACCGACTTGAAGGCGTCATTCGGCAGCCACGCGAGGGTGCCGCCGCAATTGAGCACCCCCGGGATGTCGCAGAAGACGTCGCAGTCGCCGCGCGTCTGGTCCGCCGACGGGATGCAGAACGACGACGTCGAGTCGTTGCAGGCGCAGACACCCTCCTGGCCTTGGGGGGCGTTGACGTCGGTCTTGAACTTGTTGAGCTTCGCCAGCGCCTTGCTGCCGATGGACGCGGACATCGTGAGCGATTGCAGGACGTGGAAGTTGGTGGAGATGTTCTGCAGGTCGGCCCCTTTGGGATGGGGATTCCCGCCCTCGGGCCGGGGGTACTGACCGAGCTTGTTGGGATCGCAGCTGACGACCTTGCCGAGCGAGGAGACGTCGTGAGCGCTGGTCGTGAACGGCACGACTCGGTCCGGCTGCTCACCCCACAACGGACGCGGCGGGACGCCTGTCTCCTCCGCGCACTGGTCTGCCTCTCCGGTCGAGACGGCGAGCGCCACGGCTGTGCCGGGCGCCACCGCCGCGCCTGCCGCCGGGTCCTGGCTGATGACGCTGCCTGCCGAGACGGTGACGCTGCCCGCCTGTGTCAGAGCACCGACCGCGAGGCCGGCGCCGGTGAGGGCCGTGGCCGCCGCGGTCTGCGTGAGCCCGACGACGCTTGGCACGTTCACCGTCGTGGCCTGGTGCGAGCCGCAGGCCGCGACGAGGAGGGTTACTGCGAGGAAGGGAACCTGGATGGAATTCGTGGCCAGGAGCTTGCGGGACTTGCCGGACAGACGAATCGACGCCCACATGTTCCGCCCCTCGAGCGAACGCTCGCGATGACCGCGCCCGCACAGGGCGGGGCGGAAGCGCACCGCAACGCAACAGGGGGCCTTACGACTCTGCGTGCACCGGTCGGACCAAGACCCGATCCGAGGCAACACGCCGCCACTCCTGTGCCCGTCGAGGAGCACTACCAAGAAGAGGGTGGGTACATTGGGAGGCGGGGACCCTGCGACTGACCCCCCCCGGCGAATCCGCGTGCGCAGCGTTCATGGGCCACCCGCACTTCGGAGACAGCGAGGCACCCGTCCCGCCATGCACCGGGTCGTCATGAATCCGAAGTCGAATCAACCGACTCGCGGAGGTTGCTGCCGGCACGGCGCATGCTCGGCCTCCGTGCTGACAATAGAGCGGGTATCCCCCATGAACGCATGCGAAGGAGCAGCGTCTTGATGCCGCGCAGCACGAGGAAGCAGTCGTGGGGGCTCTGCGACATCCCGAGGAGGTTGTTCATGCTCTGGATGCGCTGGACGAGCGCGGTGCGTCCCGGCGCGGCCACCACGGCTCCGCCCACCACGTCGCTGTGCCCGTTCAGGTACTTGGTCGTCGAGTGCACGACGAGATCGGCGCCGTGCC
>JBGQLS010000039.1:0-24537 GCA_041500205.1 Anaeromyxobacteraceae bacterium
CGCCGTCGTGGATCTTGCCCCGCTCTATGAAGAAGGTCGCTGCCGGAGGCCCGGGCGGATCGAGCCGTCGAGCGCGAGCGCCGCTATGGAAGGCACATGACGACGCACCGCCTGAAGCTCGTCTCGTTCGACATCTGCCCGTACGTGGAGCGGAGCCGCATCGTGCTCATCGAGAAGGGCCTGCCCCACGACCTCGAGCTCATCGAGCTGGCGAACAAGCCCGCCTGGTTCCTCGAGGTGTCGCCCATGGGCCGCGTGCCGGTCCTGCTGTTGGACGGCCGGCCGGTCTTCGAGTCGATGGTCATCAACGAGCTCCTGAACGAGCTCTACCCCGAGCCGCCCCTCTTCCCGGCAGACCCGGTGGCCCGGGCGGAGGGGCGCGGCTGGATCGTCTTCGCAAACGACGTCGCGATGCCCGCCGCCGGGGCGGCGATGCTGGCGCTCGCGGGGGGCGCGCAGGGAGACGCGCTGGCGAAGCCGCTCGGTGCGCTGCGCGACGCGCTCGGCAAGATCGAGCGGAAGCTCGCGGACGGGGGCGGGCCGTTCTTCCTCGGCCGGGACTTCTCGCTCGTGGACGCGAGCTACGCGCCGTTCCTCCGCCGGTGGCGCATGGCGGAGGACTGGGGGGCCCCGGAGGCGCGCCTGCTGGCGTCGTTTCCCGGGGTCTCGGCCTGGGCGCAGGCCATGCTCAACCGCCCGAGCGTGGCGGCGGCGGAGCCGGCCGACCTCGCGTCGAAGTCCCGGCGCTTCTTCGCGGACCGGGCCGCCAGGGCGCGGGCGGCCTGAGCCCGGAGCGCGAACCAGAACATTGCCTCGCTGCGACCGCGGAAGTAGACGCCCGCCATGCACGAACTCAACCCCCAGGCCGAGCAGATGGCGGACGAGTCGATGGTCCGCACGCTCGCCGCTCAGGCGGAGGCGATCTGGCCTCAGGAGCTGCCGCTCCTGCGGCGCTATGCGCTCCCCAGGGAGGCGCGGGTCCTCGACGCCGGCTGCGGCACCGGAGAAGCGACCCGGCGGCTCGCGGACGCGCTTCCAGCCGCGACCGTGCTCGGCGTCGACGTCCTCGAGCCGCACCTCGAACGCGCCCGCGCCGCGGCGGCCCATCTCGGAGCGCGCGTCCGGTTCGAGAATCGCACCATCTTCGGGCTCGGCCTCCCGGACGCCTCGTTCGACCTGACCGTCTGCCGGCACGTGCTTCACTCGATCCCGAACGCCGAGCGGGCGATCGCCGAGCTCGTGCGCGTCACGCGACCTGGCGGATGCGTGCACCTCATCGCCGAGGACTACGGCATGATCCATTTCCCGAGACGCCTCCTCGACCCGGTGGCCTTCTGGCCAGCGGTCCCCGCCCGCTTCGGCGCGGCGACCGGCACGGACCTCTTCCTGGGGCGCAGGGCGCCCGCGATCCTGGAGGCGCTCGGCCTGCGCGCGCTGACGATGGACTACGTCGTCGTGGACACGATCCGCGTCCCCCGTGAGACCTTCGCCGCGATCTGGGAGGCCTGGCGGGACGGATATGCCGAGGTGCTCTCGAAGCACTGTGGCCTCACGCTCGCGGAAGCGACCGCCCACTTCGACGACCAGATCGCGACCATCCGTGATCCGGCGGCCTACGCCGCGTGGCTCGTGCCCGTCGTCGCGGGTGTCGTCTCTGGACCACTGATGACGAGCTGAGTACCAGGGGGCGCAGGCGGCCCCCTCCCCGCCGGGCAAGCCCGTCGGGGCCCCACCCGCGCCACCCGCGATCGGATTCCCATTTGTCGACAGGTCTTGAGAGGGGTGCCGGATGCGCAACATCATCGCCACCGTCATCGACTACACACATGCCCAGCGCTCCGAGGGCATCCCGATTTCACCGCGTGAGGGCGCTGACATTCACGCTGCGTGCCAGCACGTGCTGGAAGAGTTTAGCGCACTTCATCCGACGCGGCGGATCGTCTACGAGGCCGAAGGAACTACCCTCGGTGAATGGGATGAAGGGCGCCTCGAGCAGGTCGTCCAGAACCTGCTCGGGAATGCATTGAAGTTCAGCCCGCCCGCTACGGCGTCGTCCACGTCGACCGGAGGAAGTCCTCCCAGGCTGCGTTCCGCTGAGCCCTCTTCGGCGACTCCTTCGTCGACGGCTCGCCGCTCGCGCTCCCGGCGCTCGTGTTCGCGTCCCAGGGCTTCATCGCCTCCGCGTCGAAGGCGGTTCCCTCGTCCGAACGAGCGCGCTCGTGGTGGACCATGGCGGTCGCGGCGCGGCTGCTCTCGTCGCGGAGACCTTTCGACTCCGTCGCGTCACCGGGCTCGCCGGCCCTGGCGTCGACGCTGAACACGAGCGCTGCAGCTCCGGCCATCCCCAGCAGTGTCTTGCGCATTGTTGCCTCCTCGTGAGCGCCGATCCCTCGGTACGACGGAGGCCCTCACGCAATGTAGACGCAGGTGGCGGCTGGTCGTGACGACCCCTCGATGGGCTGAGCACGCCATGCAAGCGGGGCGGCGACTCAGGCCACACGCGCGGGCGCCGGCGGGCCCGAGGCAGAAGGGACCGCGGCACGACGCTCGGCTCAAAGCGTGGCGAAGTACGCCGCCGCGCTCGCGCCCTGCCCGTCGCGCAGCGCGGCGCACAGCTCGATTGACTCGACCGATTCGCGGAGGTGCCGCCGCGCGCCGGGGACCTCGTAGACACGCCACCGCCAAAGCCCGTCGCGATCAGGAGCCGGCGAGCAGTCGTGCCCGGCGCGCGGCGCGCTCGCGACGGTCGATGGCCTGAACCGCGCGCACCGCGCACTCCTGTGCCGAATAGACCTGCTTGAGCGAGGAGGTGCCGCCGCGGTGCCGGCTCATGTCGCCCACCGCGAACGGGCCGCGCACGCTCGTCTCGCTGGTCGCGTCTTCCACGAGGACATGGCGAACCTCGTCCGGGCCGTCGGCGGCGTCGAGCTCCGCGCCGAGCTGGCGGGCGAGGTCGTTGTAGACGCGGTGCAGCCCCATGGCGACCATCTCTTCATGCCTTGCGCCACGGAAGGGCGGCCGATACGAAACGATGCCATGACGACCATCGGATTCATCGGTGCGGGGCACATCGGGAGTCAGCTTGCGCGCCTTTCGGTGGCCAACGGCTACGACGTCGTGGTGAGCAACTCGCGCGGACCCGAGACGCTGTCGGCGCTGGTCGAGGAGATCGGACGGCGCGCCCGCGCCGGAACGGTCCTCGAGGCGGCGCGCGCCGGCGACATCGTCGTGGTCTCGGTTCCGCTCAAGAACTACCGCGCGGTCCCGGTCGAGGCGCTGGCCGGCAAGGTCGTGATCGATACCAACAACTACTACCCGCAGCGCGACGGTCACATTCGCGAGCTCGACGACGAGTCGACCACCACGGCCGAGCTCCTGCAGGCGCACCTCCCCGCCTCGAAGGTCGTCAAGGCGTTCAACCACATCTACGCGGCCGAGCTCACGACCCATGGCCAACCGGCCGGGGCGAAGAACCGGCGCGCGCTCGCCATCGCCGGTGACGACGCTGCGGCCAAAGCCACGGTGAGCCGCCTCATCGATCAGTTCGGCTTCGACACGGTCGACGCAGGTCCGCTCAGCGAGGGGTGGCGCATCCAGCGCGACACTCCCGGTTACGGCCCCCGCCGCACCGCGCAGGAGCTTGGCCGCGATCTCGTCGCCGCCAGGCGCTACGCGCAGATGTGAAGCCGCCCCTCGGTGCCGAGCGAATCGATCCGGCCTGGCGTCGCTCCGGGCGTATCCCTGCTGGGCTGCGGCGTCCCGGGGAGGTCCGCGGCATGAGCAGACCCGCCCGCGAGCGCGAGCATCGCCGCTGCTGCTCTAGAGAGGAGAGCACGCGACGCCCGGGGCGCTGCCGGGCGGCAACCCGCTCCCGAACGACTTGGTCGCACCACGCGCTCGAGCCCTCGTCTGCTCCTCGGAACGGACAGGCGTCAGCGGCCCAGCGCGTCCCGCCATCATAAAGGTCGCGACTCGTGGACGCGAAGATCCACATGCGGCGGCGGTTCATGCGCGCCGCCTCGGGCGCGACGATTCGGCCCCCAACGGTTCCCGCACGGCGGGGGCGCGGCCGTGACCGCCAGCCTCTGCGGGCGTGTCCTGTGAAGCAAGGTCCGAGCGGCCTCGCTCGGCCCGGTTGGAGCCCCGGTGTTACCTCGCGGTGCGGGCGCCATCAGATTTCTCGTGAGCGGCATGGTTCGACCATGTGCTGTGCGCACGACGCTCGCCGGGAGACGACGATGAGATGGATGAACGCGACTGTCATGCCGGCTGTCCTCGTGGCGCTAGGCGTGGGGGCGACCGGCTGCAGGCGGAGCCCCGTGCCGACCGCGCTGGCCGAGGAGTCAGCTGGGAGCGGAGGGAATGACCACGAGAATGCTCCGCGGGATAACGCGGAGCGCATGATCCGCGACGGGCGCCGCATCTTCCGCTTCGACACCTTCGGCGACGAGGCCTTCTGGGGAGACACCCTGCAGCTTCACGAGGCGATCGAGGGCGCCGCCAACGGCGGGGTCGGTCCCGGCGTGAGCCCCACAAGGGCATCCACCGCGAGGAAGGGGACGCTCACCGTCCGGTAGCGCCGCCCCCACCAGCAGTGGAGCTTCCCGCGGCCGCAAGAGAGAGGAGGCTCCCCGGGCTGCAAGGCTCGCGCGGTGGCGAATCGGCGCCGCTCCGGTCGCCTGGTCGCTTCGCGTCCACGTACCGGATGGCGGTGCCGGCGACGAGCTTGCCCTCACCCCCGCGACGGCCGCCAACGACGACGACGTCCTGCGTCACGATCACCGCGTCGGCGCCGAGCTCGCACGCCTTGGCGCGGAGCGCGTCCCGCACGTCGATGACCGTGCTGTAGTAACTGTACAGGTTGCCCAGCTTCTCGTAGCTGCGCTGCGGTTGCTGCTGAAGGAACTCGACGGTGCAGCCGCTCTCCCGGGCCGGCGCCTTCAGCCCGGAGACCGGCCGTGACACCCATGCCGTGCCGCAGGCCGAGAGGGCCGCCGCCGCGACAGCCGCCGCAGCGCGCCTCGCGAGGGCTCGCGGGCGGCGTTCGGACGCGCTCGCGCGGAAGGAAGCCACGCAAGGGATGTAACTCCGGCGTCGGCCCGCCGCGCAGAGAACCTTCGACGGAATCGCCATATCGTTCGTCTGCGATTAGCTGATGCCGAGCGTGTGCGTGTAGGAAGTCCAACCTGCGGGGTGGATCGCCGCACCGGCGTGGATCTCGATGAGCGAATGTTGCAACCTGTGGCTAACGGAAGGTGAGACGGAGCCGGAGAGAGGATGGATAGGTGGACCGCGGTTCGTGAGCGCTTTCTCTTCGCGTGCGGCGACCGGGTTCCCGTGCGCATCGAATGGATCGAACAGTACCGCGCGCGGTACTCGCTGCCGCTGCCCCAAGGATACCTCGAAATGCTCGACGCATTCGGTCCCGGCTGCCTCGTCGGTTTCATGCACCTACTGCCGCCACAGCAGCTCGTGACGTATGGCGACAAGATGCGGTCCTTCGACGTCGATCCGGCAGGCCCTGACTTCCGCCCAGCCTGGGACAGGAAGATGGTGTTCGCGATCACGGACAACGGCGACGACGTCGCGTGGGACGTAGAGGGAGGCGACGCGATCGAGATCCAGCGCGACAGGGGCATGGAGCTCGAGCCCATGGCCGACGGTTTCCTTGAACTCGCGACCTCGTGCGCCGACGGGAAGATGCGATCCTTGTTGCGGCCTTGGTTTATCCCGTCGAACCCGCAGCGGATGATCCGCCTTCGCTTCCGCTGCGACCACCAGCCTCCGCCCGATGCGGTGGCAGAATGGACGAACGGGATCGTGACCGCGCTCAGAGCGGTCATGCTCGACGCTGCGGATCATCGCGAGCACAGATGGGTCGCGCGTGAAGTGTATCTGCCGGGTTCGGACGCTGTCGTTCACGTGCAGGCGGTCTGGGGCGGTCCCGGGGGCTGCTGGTGGGACTACCTCGCCTTGGGGGCTCCGAGCGCCTCCGAAAATGCGCTGCGCGCGCTCGCGGTCTCCGGCGAAGCGCTGGGATGGCCGAGCGCGATGGGGCCCCTGTTTGATGCCGCAGAACGGGAGCTCGTGGTTCCAAGGAGCTGATACGGTGAGCGACAGGTCCACAACGTTTGGTGAAGTGCCTGTGCGGCGCCATGGCCTTGTTGGGCAGCCCGCGCTCGCAGAGCAGGAGCGCGGCGACACTCGCCAGCGCGCGCTCGAGCATCCTGCGCGCCTCGACCATGAAGGCCAGCCCGGCTCGCCACCAGGAACGGGTGGATCCACGTCTTGCTGGCCCTGGCGGTGATCGTGCTGATCTTCGCCGTGCTGCGGCGAGGTGCGGGCGCCGTCTGATCCTCGGCGGCGCGGTCCTGGCGGCCACCGCCGCCGGGTGGGAACGGGGAGGAGGGGCAGGCTCCCCTCGCCCCGGTTGCCCCACGGGCCCTCGGGCGCGTCGTCCGCCCCCCAGGAGGTGTTCGCCATCGAGCCCGATCACGGCGCTACTGGCGTCAGGCGCGGTACGCGCGGAGGAAGGTCCGGAGCGCGCTCGTGACCGTCGCGCGCACCTCCTCGTCCGGTATTAGCTTCGCGACTCCGAGTTCGACCCGCCGGAAGGGATCGCCGCGGCACAGGTCCACGAACTGGTTGGCCGCGAGCACCGGGTCTTCGACGCACAGCGCGCCGCGATCGCTCCACATCTTCATGAACGCGCCCAGGATCTGCCCGGTGTAGCGCGTGATCATCTCGTAGAGGTGCTGGCCAACTTCGGGGAACCGGTGCGCTTCGGCGACGATCACCCGGTGGAGCGCCATCGTGGTCGGCGAGATGAGCAGGCGCAGGATCCTCTCGCCGATCGCGAAGAGGTCACCTTCGAGGTCGCCCGATGGGGCTTCCAGGATGCCTGCCAACGCAGCGCGCGCTTCCTCGCACTCTTCGTCGAGGCAGTCGGTGAAGAGCGTGACCTTGTCCGCGAAGTGGTTGTAGAGCGTCGCCTTCGAGACACCCGCCCGCTCGGCGATCAAGGAGACGCTCGTGCGCTCGAACCCGAGCTCGATGAACACTTGGCGGGCACCGACAAGGATCTGATGACGCTTCGCGGGGGATAGTTCCGTCGTCTTCTCGCGTACCTTCGACATGTTCTGCTCGATCCATCCCATCGGCGGATGCGTGCCGGCCTCCGATTCTAGAGCAATCCATCGCTAAACTAAACCGTTCAGTACCGTTGACGGAGGCGCTGCAAAGATGTACTTACCGCCCCGTGTTTTTGAGTACTAGACCGTTCAGTCTAGCGTTGCCCGTTCCTATTGAGGCCTCTCGCGATGACCTCCATACCACCGCTGGCCTGGGTCGTCGCGGGGGGGATCTTGGCCGCGGCCGCTCCTGCCCGGGCGCTCCAGCCGCTCGAGACGTTCCTCCGCGGCGCGTCGACTTCCGGTCCGGACAACCGCGAGGCGCGGGCGAACGCAGAGTCCCAGGACGCGCAGGCGACCGCCGCCCTCGGCCGGCTTCTGCCTGGTGTCTCGCTCAAGGGTACGTACGCGCGCAACCAGTACGATTCTACCGTGACGCTGCCGGCCGCCGGCGGCGCGGCGCAGTCGGTCACCTTGACACCGAGGGACCAGCTCGATGGGGCAGCGACACTCAGCGTGCCCCTCGTCGATCTCGCCAACTTTGCTCGGCTCGGCTCGGCGCGCGCGGGAGCCGCCGCTGCCGGCGAGCAGGCCCGGGCCACCGCTCTCGCGACGGAGGCGCTCGTCGCCCAGGACTACTACCAGCTCGTCGCAGACCTCGGCCTCGTCGACGCCGCCCGGCGGGCGCTCGACGTCTCCCGGGTAGGACTGGCGCTCACCGAGGAGCGGCTCCGGGCGGGGAGCGCCGCCGGGCTGGAAGTGGATCGCGCCCGCGCCGACGTGGAGCGGCAGGTGCAGCAGCTGGCGTCGGCCGAGCTCCAGCGCGAGCTCGCGGCGCGCTCGCTCGCCTCGCGCTCCGGTGTCACCCCGATGACCGATCCTGGCTCGGGCGCGGCCGCAATGCCCGCCGACGACCTGCACGGTGAGCCGCCGCTCGAGGACTTCCAGCCCCCGGATGCGGAGCTCCCGTCCCTGGCCGCCGCCAGCGAGGCCCGCCGCGCCCAGGAAGCGCAAGCACGGGCACAGCGTCTCATGCTCGTGCCGTCGCTCTCGGCGAGCTTCACCGAGCGCGGGACCAACGCCTCCGGCTTCGTCGGCCACGAGCTCGCCTACCAGGGGGTGCTGGCGCTCGCCTGGTCCTTCGACCTCACCACCGCCGCGAATATCCGCGCGCAGGACGCGCTCGCAGCTGCCGCCTCGGCTCGCGAGGAGCGCGCCCGGCTGGCCGCCCGAGACGCCATCCACCGATCCTGGAACACGGTGCAGACGGGGATCGCGCGCAGCCGCTCCGCGCGGGTCGAGCTCGAGGCGAGCGCGCGCGCAGCCGAGCTGGCCCGGGACCGCTACGCCGTCGGCGCCGCGACGCAGCTCGACCTTCTCCAGGCCCAGCGCGACGCCTTCAGCGCGGAGGTGGCGCGCGTTCAGGCCGACGCCGACCTCGCCAACGCACGCTCGCAGCTCCGTGTAGCCGCCGGGGGGAGCCTGCTCTCGCCCCGCGCGAAAGGAACGCCATGACCCCCTTCCCTTCCCGCTCCGTCGCCGCTCTCGCAGCGCTCGCCTCGGCCCTCGCCTGCACCGGCAGCGCCCGGGAGCCACCCCTGTCCGCTCCTCCACCGGCGGTCCACGTCGAGGCGGCGCCCGCCGAGGCGCGGCCCATGCCGCGGACGCTCCCGCTCACCGGAGCTCTCACCGCCAACCACCAGGCGGAGGTGGCCGCCAACGCCTCCGGCCGCGTGACGCGCACCTTCGTGGAGCGAGGCACGATGGTGCGGGCCGGCGACCCGCTCGTCCAGCTCGACGTCCGCTCCGCCGCCATCGGTGAGCAGGAGGCGCTCGGGAACCTCGAGACGGTGGAAGCGCAGCGCGCGCTGGCCGAGGCGCAGTGCGCCCGCTACGAGGGGCTCTTCCAGAAGGGCGCCATCAGCCGCGACGAGTGGGACCGCTTCGCGAGCCAGTGCCGCACCTCGGCCGGCTCCGCGCGCGCGGCTCGCGCCCGCGCCGACATGGCCCGGAAGAACCTCACCGACGGCACCGTTCGCGCACCCTTCGCCGGCATGGTGGGAGAGCGCTTCGTGGACGTCGGCGAGTACCTGAAGCCCGACAGCAGGGTGGCGTCGCTCGTCGACATCGCGGCGCTGCGCCTCCAGCTCACGGTTCCCGAGACGGAGGCGGGCCGGATCGCTCCGCAGCAGGCGGTCACCTTCGAGGTCCAGGAGTTCCCCGGCGAGACCTTCCGGGGAACGGTCGCCTACGTGGGCCCCGCCCTGCGCGCCGCGACGCGCGACCTGGTGGCGGAGGCGGTGGTCCCGAACGCAGACCGTCGGCTCAAGCCCGGCATGTTCGCGACCGCCCACCTGGCGCTCCCGAGCGAGCCGGTGGTGGCGGTTCCTCGCTCCGCCCTCCGGGGCGACGGCGCCAACGCCCGCCTGTTCACGGTGGTGGACGGCCGCGTCGAGGAGCGGATCGTGCAGCCCGGGCCCGAGCGCGACGGTTACGTGGCGGTGCTCGAGGGCCTCAAGGCGGGTGAGCGCGTCGTGACGCGTCCCACCGAACAGATCCGCGACGGCACGCGGGTGCAGTGACCTCGATCACCCTGAGTCTTCCATGCAATGGCTCGCCAACCTCTCCGTCCGCCGCGCAGTCTTCGCGTCGGTGCTCATGCTCGCCATCGTCGTCGTCGGGTTCGCGGGGTACGCGAGCCTCGGCGTCGACGCCTTTCCCAAGGTCGACTTCCCGACCGTCGCCATCACCACCCGCCTCGACGGGGCCGCGCCGGAGGAGGTGGAGACGCAGATCACCGACAAGATCGAGGCGGCGGTGAACACCATCTCGGGCATCGACGACCTGCGGTCGATCTCGAGCGAGGGGGTGAGCCAGGTCTACGTCACGTTCCGGCTCGAGAAGAGCATCGACGTGGCCGCCCAGGAGGTGCGCGACCACGTCTCGACCGCGCTCCCCGACCTCCCGCAAGGCATCGACCAGCCGGTGGTCCAGAAGCTCGACCCCGACGCGTCGCCCATCCTCTACGTCGCGGTGAGCGGGCCGCAGCCGATCCGGGAGGTGACGGAGGTGTCGGACAAGCAGATCCGGCGCTCCATCGAGAACATCCCGGGGGTGGGGCAGGTGACGCTCGTCGGGGGCCGCAAGCGCCAGCTCAACGTCTGGCTCGACACCGACGCGCTGCGCGGCCACGGCCTCACAGCTGCCGACGTCCAGCGCGCCATCGCGAGCCAGAACCTGGCAACGCCGGGCGGATCGGTCGAGACCGGCCCGCGCAACATCACGCTTCGGGTGAAGGGACGCGTCGAGACGCCGGTCGAGCTGGGTCGGATCGTGGTGCGCCAGTCGGGCGACCATCCGATCCGGGTCGCGGACGTGGCGCGGGTCGAGGACGGCGCGGAGCACGAGGACAGCGCCGCCTCGCTCGACGGGAAGTCGACGCTGGTCCTCTCCATCCGCAAGCAGAGCGGGGAGAACACGGTGGCCGTCGTGCAGGCGATCCGCGGTCGGCTCTCCGAGGTGGAGCGGGCGCTCCCGGCCGGCTACCGGCTCTCTGTCGTCCGCGACGCGTCGCTCACCATCCAGACGCAGGTCGACGCGGTGAAGGAGCACCTCGTCCTGGGAGCCCTCTTCGCCGCGCTGGTGGTGCTCCTCTTCCTCGGGAACATCCGCTCCACCCTCATCGCCGCCGTGGCCATCCCCATCTCCATCATCGGGACGTTCGGGCTCATGGCGTACAAGGGCTTCACGCTCAACATCATCACGCTCCTCGCGCTCGCGCTCGCGGTCGGCATCGTCATCGACGACGCCATCGTCGTGCTCGAGAACGTCTTCCGCTTCGTGCACGAGAAGAAGATGAAGCCCTTCCCGGCGGCGATCGCAGCGACGAAGGACATCGGGATGGCGGTGCTCGCGACGACGCTCTCCCTCCTCGCCGTCTTCCTGCCCATCGGCTTCATGAGCGGCATCGTGGGCCGCTTCATGAGCAGCTTCGGCTTCACGATGGCCTTCGCCATCGGCGTCTCGCTGCTCGTGTCCTTCACGGTGACGCCCATGCTGGCCGCGCGCTGGCTCGACCCGCCCGGCGCGAAGAAGCGGCCGAGCGTCCTCGAGCGCCTGGTAGACCGGCTCTATCAACCGGTGGAGCGGGCGTACATGGCCATGCTCCGCTGGTCCATGAGCCACCGCTGGGCCATCGTGCTCGGGTGCCTCGCCGCCCTGGGCTCGTGCGGGCCGCTCTTCAAGGCCGTGCCCAAGGGGTTCATCCCCGAGAACGACGAGGCCAACTTCGAGATCAACGTCCGCACGCCCGAGGGGACGAGCCTCCCCGCGACGCTCCTCGTGGCCGACCGGATCGCCCGCGAGACGCGCCGCATCCCGGGCGTCGCCTACACCCTCGCCACCATCGGCGACAACGAGCAGCGCACGCCCAACCTGGCGCGCGTCTACGTGAAGCTCGTCGATCCGAAGGAGCGGAGCGCATCGCAGCGGGAGCTCCAGGCGCGCACCCGGCGCGACGTGCTGAGCCGCCTTCCCCAGGACCTGCGCATCGACGTCTCCGACGTGTCCGCCTTCAACACGGGCACATCCAGCAAGCTCGTGCAGTACGTCATCAGCGGCGCCGACGTCGGCGAGCTGGCGCGCATCGCCGAGCGCATCCAGGCCAAGCTGCGCCAGGTCCCCGGCGCCACCGACGTCGACTCGAGCCTCGTGCTCGGCAAGCCCGAGGTGCAGCTCGAAGTGCTGCGCGACAAGGCCGCCGACCTCGGCGTGCAGGTGGCGGACATCTCCAGCGCAGCCCGGCTCATGGTGGGCGGGCTCAAGGTCTCGACGTACGAGGAGAGCGGCGAGGACTACGACATCCGCCTGCGCGCGGGTGAGGCGGACCGCTCCCGGCTCGACCGCCTGGGCAGCATCACGGTCCCGTCAGCCAAGGTGGGCAGCGCCGCGCTCCGGGACGTGGTGCGCTTCCGGGACGCGGCGGGACCCTCGGAGATCAACCGCCTGAACCGCCGGCGGCAGGTGACGATCACCGCGAACGTCCTGCCCGGCTTCGGCGAGAGCGACGTCCTCTCGGCGCTGGAGCGGATCATCCGGGACGAGAAGCTGCCCGCCGGCTACGCGGCGCAGGCGATCGGGCGCTCGAAGGAGACGGGGAAGGCCGCCACCGCCTTCGGCGTCGCGTTCGGGCTCTCCTTCATCTTCATGTACCTCGTGCTGGCGGCGCAGTTCGAGTCGTGGATCCACCCCTTCACCATCCTCGTCTCGCTCCCCCTCACGGTCCCGTTCGCGCTCCTGTCGCTGCTCCTCTTCCGGCAGTCGCTCTCGATCATGTCGGCGCTCGGCCTGCTCGTGCTCTTCGGCATCGTGAAGAAGAACTCCATCCTGCAGGTCGACCACACCAACAACCTGCGCGCCGAGGGGATGGCGCGCGACGAGGCGATCCTGGTCGCGAACCGCGACCGGCTCCGGCCCATCCTCATGACGACCGTCGCCTTCGTGGCCGGCATGCTCCCGCTCATGACCTCGCGCGGGATCGGCGCCGGGCTGAACCGCGCGACGGCCGGCATCGTCATCGGCGGGCAAAGCCTCTCGCTCCTGCTCACGCTGCTCGCGACGCCGGTCGTGTACTCGCTCCTCGATGACCTGGGCGCGTGGCTCCGGCGCAAGTTCGGCGCCGGCTCGCCGGTGGATCGGGGGCGCGCCGAGATCGAGATCCCTCCGGAAGTTCCCAACGAGGTGTCGCTCCGGGTGGTGGGGGAGCGTTGAAGGGGTGCCACATGGTCCTGCGCTACGTCGAAACGCCTTGGTACGTGCTCCTCTGGGCCGCGGGAGCGGTCCTCCTGTCGTTCGGAACTTGAAGAGGCTAGGTGCCAGAGGACGCCGGCGAGGCCGGGCCGTCGACGCGGTGACGAGGGCAGATCCGGGGCATGCAACCACCGGAACGCTCGGCGCCGACCGAGGCGCGAGCCCACTCGCTTCTCATCCGGTTGCCTTCGCTGCAAACAATCAGTGGTAGCGTGCGGCGCCATGCTGGCTGCCTGGCCAGAACGGGCGCCTGGAATGCCGCCCTGGGCGTGTGCCGGCGGTTGAACTGGGAGGAATGCTGATGATGCTCTTGAGCACGGTGAAGCCGGGGGAGGCGACGGGGACGGTCGCCGCCGCGTACGCCGCATTCGATCGGGCCGGTGAGGTTCCGCTCCCCATGCAGCTCCTCAGCGCCAGCCCCGGGCTGCAGGAACTGCAGCTCGCGATGGTGGGCTACTACCGCTCGCACCCGAGGCTCGGATTCCCGCTCCTTTCCGCCATCCGCTACGCTGCCGCACGCCTCCACGGCCACGACGCCTGCGTCGCCTTCAATCGCCGCCTCCTGGGGCAAATGGGCATGAGCCCGGAGGAGATCGAGGCGCTCGTCTCGGATGAAGGCCCGGCCGCCCTCGACGAGCGCGAGCGGGCACTCCTCGCCTTCGTCCGCGGGGCGCTGGCCGCTCCCGATCACGTGACCGCCGACCAAGTGGAGTCGCTCCGTCGCCTGGGCTTCGTCGACGGAGACATCCTCGATGCTCTGGCGCACGGCGCGAACATCGTGGCCATTTCGTCCCTGCTCAAGGCTTTCGCCCGTCCGTGACGGCCGCGCGCGTGCAGGAAGTCCAGTATCGCTCCGCACGCCCAACAGGCTCACCTGGCGCCGTCCGCGACCTCCACCATGTAGCCCCTGGGCGTCAGCCTCCCCGATACGCTGTGGGCGCCGCCATCCCATTGCCCATTCCCGAGTTCCCTCGATGACCCCACTCCGAGCCCGACAGGACGGGCTCGGGGCCTCCGTCAGCCCCGACCCGATCCAGACCTCGAGGGCGTGGCGGCATTGCGGGCCGGCATACCGGTGACGGTGGCTCTCTTCTCTCGTGGTCGAGGCCAGCCGTGCCATCGCCCACGGTCTGGATCCACCTTTGCCGCATGTTTTCCCTCAGCATCTCGCCTCTGAACATGGCTCCTCTTCCCGTCCGTGAATGGCATCGTCCAGCCGATCGCCTTCCGATCCAGCAGCAGGGCTTTCCCTGCGCGCCACGCCGCCCTCTCTCAAGCTGAGCCGCCTGTGCTGCCGGCGCCGGACCCGGATTCCGTTCGCCCGGGCCAGTGTTCGTGCTGGGTGACCCCACCCGTTACCTGGGCTCGTCCAGTCCCGCGAGCGTCAGCGCGTGGCGTGGACCCCAACGGGACCTGCATCCGTTAAAGCGGACGAACATCTCATGGCCTCCACGAACGCAGGAGGCGGAAGAAATGGCTATGGTTCGCGACGAGGTGCTGGCGGCCAACGGGGCCTACTCGAGGGAGTTCGGAGACCGGGCGAGGCTGGCGATGCCTCCTGCACGCCGCTTCGCCATCCTCACCTGCATGGACGCGCGGCTCGACCCGGCCAAGTACGGCGGGCTGCGCGAGGGCGACGCGCACGTGATCCGCAACGCGGGTGGCCGCGTGACGGACGACGCCATCCGATCGCTCGTCATCTCGCACAAGCTGCTCGGGACGAACGAGTGGTTCGTGATCCACCACACCGACTGCGGGATGGAGACCTTCACGGATCAGGTAATGCGGGACCTGCTGGCGAGGAGCCTCGACACCGCGGTCCTCGACGCCCAGGGCTGGCACGACATCGGGAAGGGCCCTGGCTCGACCGAGGGCGAGTTCATCGACTGGCTCACCATCGACAACCGCGAGCAGGCCGTCGTGCGCGATGTGCGGCGCCTGCGAAGCCACCCGCTGGTACCTTCCTCCATCCCGATCTACGGGTACATCTTCGACGTGAAGACGGGGAAGCTGGACGAGGTGGCGGACGCGACTCGAAGCGGACGTCCGTCAGAATAGGGGTCAAGACCTTCCCCTTTCCACATGCTGCGGTTCCGCCGGGGCAGACATCCACCCGGCCATGCCGGACGGAGGACCGTCGCGCCGCAGGCACCACAGCACAGCCTCATCGACCTCTCCCAGGAAGAGGAGACGGTGTTCGTCACCCCGGAAGATCGGCTCGCGCCGCGCCGCGGTGCATCACGTGGTGCCACGCCCCTGGGCGGTCGATCCGCAGAGAGCGCGCCATCCAGCAACGCCACGCTCCGACACTTATGTGTCAAGTGGAAGGTCTTGACCCCTACTTCTACTTCCTTCCTACTTCGACCTACGCACCCGCGCGGGCGGCGGCGCGCTGGGCCAGCTCGAGCTGAGCCACGGCGGAGACCAGCCGATCGCGCTCGGACTCGGCGATCCTCCCGAACTCGAGGTGAGCGTGGAACCGGTCGTCCGCCGCGGGCTCGATCGAGAGCACCACCGCGCGAAGATCCACGAACGGCCATCCGGCGACGGTGAAGGAGGTGGAGACCAAGGAACCCACCCGCAGCCGGGCAAGGGTCTCCACCAGCACTCCCCCGCCGCTCACGTTGACGAGCTCGCCGCGCAGCTCGGTTGGTCCGGCGCCGGGGGGCACGGATCGCGGCCCCAGAGGCCGCAGGGCGACGGGGCCCCTCGCGGAGACACGGGCGTACTCGCGCAGCTGGATGCGCGCGGGCGCCTCGTCATGGGCGAAGACGAGGCACCACGTGCCCCCGCGGCCCGGGCGCGTGGCGAGGAGCTGGCACCGCAGCGCGTAGCGCGCCTCCCTCGCGTGCACGAGCGCGAGCTGCACCACCTCGCCCGATTGCAGGGCCAGCGGCGTGGGCACCTCCAGGGCGAAGCAGACCTCGTCGATGTCGAAGGCCTGGCCCTGCTGCCCGGCCACGTCCATCGCGGTGCCGGGCGTCAGCTCGCGCGTGCTGAGCAAGGGTGTATGGGCGGGGAGGCGATCGAAGCCGAGCGAGCGCCGGATGCGCCGTATGGCCGCGGCGGTGGCCTTGCAGTCGGGGCTCGAGGCAGGCCCGTGCCTGGCTAGCGCCTGCGCCGTGGCGCGCTCGAAGAGATCGAGGTGCGTGAGGAGCGAGAGCGCGGCGATGGAGGCGCGCCGCGCGAGCCCGGCAACGAACGCGAGGTCCTCCTCGGAGATCCCGCTCCGCGCGGCGAAGCGACGCAGCATCGAGCGGCGGGCGTTCCAGCGCCGGGCCACGCCGGCGAGCTGGAGCGCCACCGCCACCGCGAGCAAGGCCAGGATCGCGATCTCGACCACGGGCAGGCCGCGCCGGTTGCTGGCGAAGGTCCGGGCGATCGACTGGAAGAACTCCTCCATGCGAGGCCCAGTATAGACGGCCCGTGCGGCGCTGGATCCCGGATGCCCGACGTGAACCGGGTCCACCTGCGAACCTTGACGCATGTCCCTGTTTCGGATCGCGAGTGGTCGCCCGGAGGCGGGGGCGCCCTAAGAGATGCCGGGCGAACGGGAGCCGGAGGCCGCGGTCTCGCTCTTCGCGAGGTCGTCGAGCCGGGCGGTCAGCCAGCGCGCCGCCTCGGCGATGCTGTCCTCCGAGATCCCGTGCCCGAGCCCATCGAACGCGCGGTACGCGACCCGCGCCCCGAGCAGCGGCTCGAGCACCTCGTATGCCTTGTGTCCCTGTGAGGCGGGGATGACGGGATCCTGCGCTCCGTGGAGGAGGAGCACCTCGGCACGCGACAGCGCCTCCGGATCCGGGTCCGGCCCGGGCAGCCGCGCGAGCTGCCCCGAATGCGCGACCACGCCGCGGACCAGGTCCGGTCGCGCCAGGATGATCGCGAGCGACATGACCGCGCCCTGGCTGAAGCCGAAGAGGAACACGCTTGAGGGATCCGTGCCGTAGGCAGCGGTCGCCTCCTCGACGAAGCGGGCCAGGAGATCGCGGCTCGCGACGATCTCGCCGCGGTCTCCGCGCGGCGGCATGACCGCCCAGTCGATGGCGTACCAGCGATAGCCCATCGGCTCGGCCTCGTGCGGCGCGCGCGCCGAGACCACCGTGAACCGCGGATCGAAGAACTGCGCGAGCGGCAGGAGATCCGCCTCGTCGGCCCCGATCCCGTGCAGGAGCACGAGGAGCGGCGGCCGATCGGAGGCTGCCCGGGGCTCGACTACCCTGTGTGCGAGGAGCATCGGTCCTTCATATCGCGCGACGGGCTTCGATGCCGGCCGCAGCGAACTGTCGTGAGGAGCTTGCCCCTCGCCAATATCACCGTATCGGGCACGAGAGGGCGGGAGGGCAATGCGCGCTTGCAGGAAACGGGTGCCCCCTGACGGAATCCGCTCGATGTCGTCGGCCCTTCGCGACTCCGCAGGCGGAGGTACGAGGTGTACACGGACTTCTCGAAGCTATAGATACGGTTCGTGCCGAGCGCGGTGCCTATGAGTTTCATCACCGAGTCGAGGCATGCCGGCGCCACCCACGCCAGAGGAGCACGCATGTATAGGAAAGAAGTGAACGACCAGAGCCCGCTGCGAATCCTCGAGCGGTCGATCCGCGGCGGTCTGGGCAAAGGGAACCTGGGCGTGGTCATGGCACCGGCCGGCGTGGGCAAGTCCGCCTGCCTCGTGCAGATCGGCCTGGACGACCTGATGCGGGAGAGGGCAGTCCTTCACGTCGCCATCGGCCAGACGGTGGAGCACGTCTCGGCCTGGTATGACGCGCTCTTCGATGACCTCGCGGACCTCGTCGACCTGGCGGATCGCGGGGGTGTGCGCGAGAGCATCGGGCACCGCCGGCTGATCAAGGCATTCGCGGAGGGCGCATTCAGCCCGCAGGGCCTCGACCAGGCGCTGTCGGAGTTCGAGACGCACCTCGGGCTCGCGCCCTCGGCTATCCTCATCGACGGCTACGACTGGAACCGGCCGGGCTGCACCGCTGCGCTTCAGGTCATCAAGGCACACGCTCGCCGCGTGGGCGCCGAGCTCTGGATGACCGCTCGAACTCCGCACCGCTACGACGTGCGGCCCCCGCAGCCCATCACTCCGGCATGCGCGAGCTGCGCCGCGCTCGTCGACGTGGGACTCCTCCTCGAGCCGCACGGAAGAAACGTCAAGCTGCGACTGGTGAAGGACTTCGACGCGGACTCCTCCACCGACGTCCATCTCACCCTGCACAGCGACACGCTGCGCTTGGTGATGGATGGCGAGCCGGCGCTGTCCCTCCAGGTCCCGGCCGGCTCGTTCACGCTGCTGGCGACCAGCACCGCCGGCGCCGAAGCGGAGTTCGGGGCCTGCGCGGAGACTTGGGGACTGCACGAGGTGAACTTCACGTTCAGGGGGCGCGACGAGATCGCCCGCGACCGAGGACTCAGGGAGCTGAGCGACGAGGATCTCAAGCTCGGTGAGGTGAGCTCGGCCTATCTGAAAGCCCACATGCATCGGTCCTACCCGACGACGCCGGACCTCAAGCACGTGCTGCAGGCCATCTGGCACCAGGTGAGCACCGCAGGCGAGGTCTTCTCGGTCGGCACGATCCTGCCGGACAAGACGGCGCACGGTGGGACGGGCTGGGCGGTCGAGCTCGCGCGCCACTGGGGCAAGCCGGTCCACATGTTCGACCAGGAGAAGAAGCGCTGGTTCCTGTGGCAGGACATCGCCTGGGTCGAGGAGCCACCGCCAATCATCACGCGAGACCGGTTCGCGGGCACCGGGACGCGATCCCTGTCGGACGATGGCAGGGCAGCCATCCAAGGGCTCTTCGAGCGCAGCTTCGGGAAGCGGTAGCCCTTCTGGCCCAAGGGTTCAGAGGGTGATCACCTGGTCCACCTTCACCCCCGAGAGCGCCTTGTAGAGGTCGGGGAAGCAGCCGATCGGGATCCCCTCGATGAGCTTGTCGGCGATGCTGCGCTGGTAGCAGCACTGGTCGCAGCCCATGAGCAGCATGCCGCTCGTGCGAGAGATGCGCGCGAGGCGCTCGCCGGTGGGGTTACCACGGACGAGCAGGTAGTTGTTGTCGACGAAGAAGAACATCCCCACCACGGTCGCGCCGTGCCGCCCTTCCTCCAGCTGCGGGACGATCATCTTCTCCAGGATGAAGGACGCGTTGGGGGTCGAGAACACGTACGCGACGTTCATGGGTTCGCTCCGTCGCGGACCGGGGCCGGGACTGCCGCGCGCGGCCGCGACAGCGCACGCGAGAGGGCGAGCGCGACGAGGTCGGCGCGATCGCGGTGGACCGGGTGCACTCCCGCCACCGCGGAGCGCAGGCGGGTGGAGTCGAGCCGCGACACCTCCTCGCCCGCCTCGGCAAGCGCACAGGCCGCCTCGGCGTAGGCGATGAGCGAGGCGCAGGTCGTGGTGCGGTAGCGTGCCCGCGAGACCCGGCCGTCCTGGTCGAGCCAGAGCCCCAGCCGCACGAGCAACCGGTTCGCCCCTGCCGCCTCGCCCGCCAGCGATGCGCCTTCGACAGCGCCCGCGTGGCAGGGGTCGGCGACGAGATCGGCTACGGTGCGCAGCGTCATCCGAGGAGGAATACCCGGCGAGGCGGACGGCGCAAGGAAAGGAGAGGCGTCCGCCGCGAGACACGGGAGGGGGCGAACATCCCCGCTCTTTGGCTCTCTACCCGGCCGCGAGCCGCGCACCGAGCGCCTCGAGCCCCTCGCGGTCCTCCGAATACAGCAGCCCGAGCCGCACCTCGTCTCCCTCCGCGGCCCTGTAGCGGGCGGACAGGCGGTAGCGTCCGGAGTGGCAGATCTCATCCACCCCGAACCGGAGCGCGCGGCCGTCGCGGCGCAGCACCTCGAGCGCGCGAGCGGCCTTCTCGGGCAGGTCCATGCCCTCCATGAAACCACGTGCGCGCGCCGGGCGCGAGTGCGGCTATATTGCGCCGCCATGAGCGTCACAGTGGAGACCGGCACCACCCTCGCCTTCGATCGCTTCTGGCGCTGGCTGAAGCACCACGCGAACTGCATCGTCCGCTCCGGCACCGTGGACACGTTCCTGCACGACCAGGAGGCGTTCCACTGGCACCTCGAGGAGGACGCGGAGCGCAACCCGGTCGTACAGCTCGTCTGGGGAAAACTCCTCGTCGGCGAGATGGTCCTCGACGTGCGCGACATCCTCTACGTCGAGGCCACTCCAGAGGAGGAAAGCGGGCAGGCGGGCCAGTTCCTGTTCGAGCTCGTGGGCGGCTCCAAGGAGGAGCCCTACGCGGTGTACCACTTCGCTGTGGCGCACGGGTTCGAGGAGGAAGGCGGCCATCCGGTGGGGCTGAAGCATTGAGGTCCGGGTGCAGGCATCAAAGCTTCGAGCACCCGAAGAGCTCGCGAAACGAGCGCTTCTCCTGAAGCCTGAGGACCGAAGCACTCGTATGGCCCACCGCCCGCTCACCCCCGCTCCTCCGGGGGCGGGAGCTTCCGGAACGCGGCGTAGAGCGCGAGGTCGTAGACGATCTTGAGCCCGCCGGCGATGAAGAAGGGCAAGCTCGCCAGCGCGGTCGCCGCGTAGAGCGGGCCCGCCACCACGGGCGCGAGCGCGGCTCCGATGGTGCGGGCGATGCCGGTCACGCCAGCCGCCGCCGACCGCTCGCCCGGCTCCACGACCGCCATGGTGTAGGACTGGCGGGTCGGGACGTCCATCTGCGAGATCGAGAAGCGCAGGAGCAGCACCGCCATCGCCAAGGGGAGCGTCGGCATGAGCGGCACGACGAACAAGAGCACGTTCGACGGCAGGTGGGTGAAGACCATGGTGCGCACGAGGCCGATGCGGCGCGCCACCCACGCCGCCGACAGCGCTGACAGGCCCGCCAGCGCGTTGGCGCCGAAGAAGAGCTTCCCCAGGAGGGCGGGGTCAGAGCCGAACCGCCGGTGAAACCAGTATGCGACGAACGCCTGCACCACGAAGCCGCCGGCGAAGGCGTCGAGCGAGAAGAGCGCGGATAGACGCAAGACGACGCGGCGGGACCCCCGCAGGCCGAGGTCCGGCTCGAGGAAGGAGGGGCGGCCCCCCGTGGAGCGTGCCGCGGGAGGCGCCTCCACCGCCGCGGAGAGCCGCAGGAACAGGACGAGGAGGACGCCGCCAAGCGCCGCGTAACCTGCGACGATCGCGCGATAGCTCGCGAGGGGCTCCCATCCGGCGCGTTGCAGCTCCGAGGCGAGCGTCCCGCCAGCCAGCGCGCCGAGAGCGGTCGCGAACGCTCCTGCGAGCTGGTACCACGCGAACACCTGGGTCCGCCGCGCTCCCGGGAGCGCCTGCGAGAGCGCTGCCTGCTCGATGGCCAGGAAGGGCCCGACCTCGTTGCCGGCCGGGCTGATGACACCCACCGTGGCGGCGAAGAGGAGGAGCGCGAAGCTCGTCGTCGCCGCGAAGAGCACGCCCGCCAGGATCATGAGCAGGGCACCGAGGAGGAGCATGCCGCGGCGCCCGGCCCGGTCAGCGCGTGTCGTGACGATGAGTGATACGGCCGTGTCGCCGAGGAGGGTCAGCGTGAGCAGGACCCCGATGCTCGCCTCGGAGAGTCCGGCGGCAGCGAGATAGAGCACGAGGACGACCGAGAGGAACCCGTAGGCGAAGAGCCGCACTGCCCGTGTCGCGAACAGGAGCCGGACGTCGCGGGGGGTACCCAGGGTGTGGGAATTCATTGGCCGGCGAGGCTACACCCGCGCGAGGCGGGGCTGTGCGTCGGGTCGAGCCACGGCCTCCTCCTTCCATGGAACGGTCTGCGAACCCCGGCGTTCATCGTCGGGGTACTGCGGGCACGGGACACGGTCATGGCTCGTCACATCCCCACGTAGGCGGTGTCATCTCCACAACGGCGTGGGAGGAGATGAGCGCCGGAGGATCCGTCATGAGAGGTTGCATCACCGGCCGCGATGTCTTGCGTCACCCCTACATGATCTGTCGGCTATGGGGTCCGGGCTGCTACCTCCGCTGCCTGAGGGCGGTGATGACGGGCCAGCGCTGCACGTTCCTCGACCTCGTCGCGGTGAAGAGAGCCTGAGAACTGGGGCTTCAGGCCTCGGCCTTCGGGCCTCGGGCAGCCGCTCGCGAATCATGCTCCTCGTCTCCGGGAACCTTGAGATCCCAGGCCGAAGACCGACATGGGGGCTTTGGCCAGGACGCAGCTCAGGCGGGGGGCGTCGCAGGCTCCCCAGGCGCCTCGGCCTCCCGAAAGAGCCGGTGGACGAGGACGACGATGTGCTCGAGCTCCGCGGGTTTCACGAGGTGCTCGTCGAAGCCCGCGGCCCGGGACAGGGCGCGATCGCGGTCCCGACCATAGCCGGTCAGGGCCACCAGCTTGACCTGCGGCCCGAGCTGCTCGCGCAGGCGCCGCGCCAGCTCGTATCCGTCCATCACCGGCAGACCGATGTCGAGGAAGGCCGCCTCCGGCCGGACGCGCGCCGCCGTCTCGAGCGCGCTCGGGCCGTCGTAGGCGACGCTCGCGGCGAAGCCATGGGCCCGGAGCGCCTCCACCAGCGCGTCGGCGGCGTCTTGGTTGTCGTCCACCACCAGGATGCTGCGCCCCGGTCCGAGACGCTGCCGCTCCGGGAAGGCGGGGATCGATCCCGGCATCGGCGTGAGCGCCGCGGCCGAGGCTGCCGGCAGCCTGACGGTGAACTCGCTGCCCTTCCCAAACCCTTCGCTCGCGACCGCGACGGCTCCGCCGTGCATCTCGACCAGGCTGCGCACGATGGTGAGCCCGAGGCCGAGCCCGCCCTGGGAGCGGTCGAGGGCGCGGTAACCCTGCACGAAGAGATCGAAGACGCGCGGCAAGAGCTCGGGCGCGATGCCCATTCCCGAGTCGCTCACGCGCACCACGACGTCGGGGCCTTCCCGCGATGCGCGGACGCACACCTCCCCCCCCGGCTCGGTGTACTTGGCTGCGTTCGTGAGGAGGTTCGCCACCACCTGGGCAAGCCGGTCGGGGTCGCCTTCGATGATGAGCCCCTTGTGGGAGACCTCAGCCTCGAGCTGGTGGCGGCGCGCTTCGAGCAGCGGGCTCGCCATCTCGATGGCGGTGGCGATGACCTCTCCCAGTTCCACCGTCCGCCGCTTGAGCTGGATCTTGCCGCGCGTGATGCGCGACACGTCGAGCAGGTCGTCCACGAGCCGCATGAGGTGCTGCACCTGCCGCTCGACGATGGTGCGCTCGCGCTCCAGGGTGTCTCCGCCGCGAAGGCGCATGAGCTCGAGCGCGGTGATCATGGGCGAGAGAGGGTTGCGCAGCTCGTGACCGAGCATGGCCAGGAATTCGTCCTTGGCCCGGCTCGCCGTCTCCGCCTCCCGGCGCGCCTGCTGCTCGGCGTCGAGGAGGCGCGCGCGCTCCAGCGCCTGCGTCCCCAGCAGAGCCAGCGCCTTGACGAACGAGCGCGCTCCGGGCGGGAGCGGGACCCAGCTGGCGAAGCCGAACCCGAGATACCCGATGGCGCGGTCGCCAGCCAGGAGCGGGACCGCGACGCGACTCCCGCCGCTCCAGCGAAGCCGCGGGTCGAGATTGGGATAGCGGCGTCGATGCTCCTCCGAACTCTCGATGAAGAGGGCCGTGGCGTGGTTCACGGCGTCCGACGCGAGGGTGCGTTCCCCCAGCGGCAGCCGCATGTACTTCTCCCGATCGCCGTCGGCCAGCCCCGCGGACGCCATGATCTCGGCGTGCTGCCCGTCGGGGGAGACCAGCGCCAGCAGCCCCGTGCTAGCGCCGAGCGACTTCACGCCCAAGGCGACCGCCACCTGTCCGACCTCGCTCGCCGTCCGTGAGCGCGAGAAGGCGGAGGTCACCGCAAGGAGCTTCTCCGTCCACGTCGCCTCGGGCATCGTGAACCCACTGGGGGCGCGGCGCGCGCCCACGCACGTCCGGCTAGGCGCGGTAGTGTTAGGTCTCCCCCCGCCAGATGTCGACCGCTCGGCTCGGGTATGTGAGGGCTAGCCTGGACGCCCGAAGGGCTGCAGCACCGGAACCGTAGGCGCGCGGTGCCCGGGATTCCCCAGGGGTTGCCAGATGGAAGGGCGGTGGAGGGGCGGCTGACGGGGTACGGGTGTCAGGGATAGCTGCTAGAAGATGCTTCCTCGAAGGAGTCCCGCACCTTGGCTGATTTCGTTCACCTGCACCTGCACACGCTCTACAGCCTGCTCGATGGCGCCATCCGCATCCCTGATCTGCTCGCGACAGTGAAGGCGAAGGGCATGAGCTCCGTGGCGGTCACGGACCACGGCAACCTCTACGGCGCCGTCGACTTCTACAAACGGGCGAAGGCGGCCGGGGTGAAGCCCATCCTCGGGATGGAGGCCTATGTGGCGGGGGAGAAGGGGCGGCTGGACCGCTCCGAGCGCATCGGGCGTCACCTCATCCTCCTCGCCAAGGACGCGGAGGGATGGGCGAACCTGCGCTACCTCTCCTCGATGGCCTTCACCGAGGGGTTCTACTACGACCCGCGGATCGACAAGAAGCTCCTCAAGGATCACGCCCGCGGCCTGGTAGGGCTCACCGCCTGCCTGGCGGGCGAGATCCCGCGCCTGTGCCGCCAGGGCGACATGGATGCCGCGCGCCGCGTCGCGCGAGAG
>JBGQLS010000040.1:0-23542 GCA_041500205.1 Anaeromyxobacteraceae bacterium
ACCCGGGGCTCGCGCCGCCCCGCCCCACCGGCAGAGCCGTCGGGGCCCCACCCCGGCTAAGAAGCCAAAGTTGTGTACCCGGGGCTCGCGCCGCCCCGCCCCACCGGCAGAGCCGTCGGGGCCCACCCCGGCTAAGAAGCCAAAGTTGTGTTCCCGGGGCTCGCGCCGCCCCGCCCCACCGGCAGAGCCGTCGGGGCCCCACCCCGGCTGATGCGGCTCCTCCTCCACCTCGGGCCTCTGGCCCGTCTTCACGTCGTAGAGGTACCCGTAGATCGGGATCTCGCAGGGGACCAGCGGGTGAGCGCGGACGCGCTGCACGTCGCGCACGACGCTCCGCTCGCGGTCGTCAATGGTGAGCCAGTCGATGAACTCGGCGTCGGTTGACCCCGGCTCTTGCCGACGTCGCGCCAGCCGGTCGTGTCGAGCGCGGCCGTGTCGAGGCGCTTCGCGCGAAGCTCGCGCATGATCTGGTCCGTGAAGGTCTCCATCCCGCACTCGGTATGGTGGATGACGAACCACTCGTTCGTTCCCAGGCACGAGGAAGTGCTCTCGGTTCCTGGCCTGCCAAGAGCCAGTCAGCCTACACTGCCGGGCAGGCGCCAGGGGGCGGGGGCGCCGAGGAGGGCGGCTCGTGGGAAAGACAGGACCGGACCTGCTGCGACACCCGCTGAGCCTCGCGGGGGCGGCTCTCGCGACCATCTCGGGCGTGCTCGTGACGGGCATCTTCCTCGCGGGCTTCCTTGGATTCGAGGGGAGCCCCTATCTCGGCGTCGTCGCTTACGTCGTCTTGCCGACGCTGCTGGTGCTGGGACTCGTCCTCATCCCGTCAGGGATGGCGCTCGACCGCAAGCGTCGCGCCCGGTTGGCCGCGACTGGCGGGAGCGAGGCTCCGCTGCCGGTCATCGATCTCAATCGACCTCGGACGCGCCGCTGGGTGCTCGTCTTCCTCGCGCTCACGACAGTCAACGTGCTGGTGCTCGCCGGCGCGTCGTACAAGGGCCTCGAGGTGATGGACTCGCCGTCGTTCTGCAGCTCCTGCCACTCGGTCATGGACCCGGAGGCGACCGCGCACCGCCTCTCGCCTCACGCGCGCGTTCGCTGCGTGGAGTGCCACATCGGTCCGGGCGCGAGCTGGTTCGTCAAGTCGAAGCTCTCTGGGAGCTGGCAGCTCGTGTCGGTCGTGTTCGGGCTCTACCCGCGCCCCATACCCACGCCCGTGCACAACCTCCGCCCGGCCCGGGACACTTGCGAGCAGTGCCACTGGCCGACGAAGTTCGTGGGCGATCGATTCAAGGTCATCACCCGCCATGCGGACGACGCGGCCAGTTCCCCGCTCAAGACGGTGCTGCTGCTCCACGTGGGCGGCGCCCAGGGGACGCGAACGCGTGGCATTCACTGGCACGTCGATCCCGGGGTCCACGTGCGCTTCCTCTCGGACGCGAAGCGTGAGCGGATCGGGACGGTCGAGCTCGTCACCGCCGACGGCGCGCGCCGGACCTACGAGACGAAGGGCGACCCGATCCCCGGCGGGCGCTGGCGCGAGATGGACTGCATCGACTGCCACAATCGCCCCACGCACATCTACCGCAGCCCGGAGGAGGAGGTGGACGCGGCCATCGAGTCGGGCCGGATCGCAGGCGCCCTCCCCTTCGTGCGGCGCGAGAGCGTGAAGGCGCTCGGCGTGGCTTACCCATCTGCCGCCGCGGCGCGGGAGGGGTTGCGCAGGCAGCTCGCCGAGTTCTACGCGAGGGAAGACCCCGCGCGCGCCGCCGAGCGCGCTCCGGCCGCGCAGGCCGCGGCAGCCGAGCTCGGCGACATCTGGGCGCGCAACGTCTGGCCCCGCATGAACATCACCTGGGGCTCTTACCCAAGCCTGCTCGGGCACGATGTCACCCCGGGTTGCTTCCGTTGCCACGACGGCGACCACGCGACCAAGAGCGGGGCGACCATCTCGAATGACTGCGACCTGTGCCACAAGCTCCTGGCCCAGGACGAGAAGGACCCCGAGGTGCTGAAGAAGCTCGCGCAGTAGTCCCGGTCGGCTCGCACGGAGCCATCAGGTGCGCCTGGAATGCGCTTCCAAAGCCGCATCAGGCGCCGGGCCGACGCGCTCGGTCAGGAACTTCTCCAGCCGGAGCGCCACGAGCTCCGGGTGCTCGAGCGGTCCGGTGTGGGTCCCCGCGGGAAGGACCAGCAGGTCGCTCCCTGGGATCGCGGCGCGCATGCGCGTGGAAAGGGCGAACGGCGTCCAGGTGTCCTTCTCGCCCGCGACGACGAGCACCGGCACCTTCACCTCCGGCAGGTGATCGCTCGCGTCGTGCTCCGCGGCGGAGGTGAGCATCCGCACGTACGTCCCCACGTCCACCTCGGCGGCCTCCACCAGGTAGCGCTCGAGGTCCTCCCTCGGCAGGAGTTCCCGATTCACCTCGAACAGGAGGCCGATCTGCACGGCGAGCTCGGTCGCCAGCGCCCGACGAAAGCACCACCGGGCGAGGCGCGGCGCCCGAAGCACGGCCGCCCTGACATAGGGAAACGAGGCCGCGAGGAGGCCCGTGCCGTGAAAATGATCGAGCACGCGCCCTGGAACGCCGCACAGGAGCGCCAGCGCGCGCACGCGCTCCGGAACGCGACGGTGCGCCTCGAGGCAGACCTGGACGCCCATGGAATGGCCGGCCAGCACCGCCGACGATTCGCCTGCGGCATCGAGGACAGCGAAGAGATCGTCGGCGCAGTCGAGGAGCGAGACGCGCTCCACGTCGCGAGGCACCTCGCTGCGGCCGTGACCGCGATAGTTCCAGTGGATGACGCGCCGCCGCGCGGCGATGGCCGGGAAGAGGTGCCGCCAGATATACCCCGCACAGCTCACGCCATCGCTCAGGATCACGGCCGGCGAGCCCTGCCCCGCGGCGCGCCACCAGATGCGGGTGCCATCGGCGGCGATCGCGAATCTCTCCTCGACGCGCATGATCCGGACTCTCTCACCTGCGGGGCCACGGAGCACGGCTGCCAAGTGGGGCCTCCCTGGCACGTGGCACCTGCTGCGCAGGAGCTACGCTGGTTCCACCAGGCCGTGGAGCTCTTCTTATCGCGCTCCTCCGACACGGGGTAGAGTCCTCGCCGGACGAAACAACAACCAGGAGGACGCGGATGAGCGCCATCGCAGCAGTGAAGGCCCGGGAGATCCTCGATTCGCGCGGTAATCCCACGGTTGAGGTGGACGTCACCCTCGAAGGTGGGGCCTTCGGCCGCGCCGGCGTACCCTCGGGCGCCTCCACCGGAAGTCGCGAGGCGCTCGAGCTTCGCGACGGCGACAAGAAGCGCTTCGGTGGAAAGGGCGTCGCGAAGGCCGTCGCAAACGTGAACGACATCATCGCGCCGGCGGTGCGGGGCCTCGACGCCTCTGGCCAGGCCGCGCTCGACGCGAAGCTCCTCGCCCTCGACGGAACGCCCAACAAGGACGCGCTGGGTGCCAACGCCATCCTGGGCGTGTCGATGGCCACGGCACGCGCAGCGGCCGCGTCGCTCCGCCTCCCCCTCTACCGTTACCTCGGCGGCATCGACGCCTGCCTGCTGCCGGTCCCCATGCTCAACGTGCTGAACGGCGGAGCGCACGCGGACAACAGCGTCGACTTCCAGGAGTTCATGATCGTGCCGGTGGGAGCCCCGAGCTTCCGCGAGGCGATGCGCTGGGCCGCGGAGGTGTACCAGGCGCTGAAGAGCACGCTCAAGTCGAAGGGCCTCGGCACGGGCGTCGGCGACGAGGGCGGTTTCGCGCCGAACCTCAAGGCGAACGTCGAGGCCGTCGAGGTGATCCTCGCGGGCATCGTGCAGGCGGGCCTCACGCCGGGCAGGGACGTGGTGCTCGCGCTCGACCCTGCCGCGAGCGAGTTCTACGAAGACGGCGCCTACGTGCTCGCCAAGTCGGACAAGAGCAGGAAGTCCTCGGCGGAGATGGTCGCGTTCTGGGCGGACTGGGTGCGGCAGTATCCGATCTGGTCCATCGAGGACGGGCTCGCCGAGCAGGACTGGGACGGATGGAAGCTCCTCACCGAATCTCTCGGCGAGAAGACCAAGCTCGTGGGCGACGACATCTTCGTCACCAACCCGGCCATCGTCCGCCAGGCCATCGAGAAGGGCGTCGCCAACTCCGTCCTCATCAAGCTGAACCAGATCGGATCCGTGACGGAGACGCTCCAGTGCATGCGCGAGGCGCGCGCCGCAGGCTACGGCACGGTCGTGAGCCATCGCTCCGGCGAGACCGCGGACGACTTCATAGCCGACTTCACAGTGGCGACGGGCGCCGGGCAGCTCAAGACAGGCGCCCCTTGCCGGGGCGAGCGGGTGTCGAAGTACAACCAGCTCATCCGGATCGAGGAGGAACTGGGCTCGGGAGCGCGATACGCCGGCGCGCGCCCCTTCGGGCGATAGCGCTACCCGGGCCTATTGCGACCGTTCGCGATGCGAGCGCATCCCGGGACTCAAGACCTGTCGAAAAATGTGATCGCTCTGCGGCGTGGCCGGGGTGGGGCCCCGATGGGCTTTGCCCGGCGGGGCGGGGGCGGCCTGCGCCCCCGGCGACTCAGACGACCTTGGGCGCGAGCACCTCGGCGCGCTCGAGCAGCGCGTTGAGCTGCGGCGTGGGCTCACGGGAACGATCCCCACGCCGCATGGCCCGGTGCGCTTGACTGACAGCCTGCGCGAAGTCGGCGCTCCTGAGACCACGCGCGAGGAGGACCTCGTCGAGCTTCCGGACCCGTGCCTTGAATTCCTTGAAGTTGTCGTTCATGGCTCTCTCTTGGCGCCAGAGTCGTGTCGCGGCGCCGGCGGGCGCCTCGGCGAAGAAGTCCCTTCTACGCCTTTCCGCCCGGAAGTGGAAACGCCCCGCTTGACGGCCTGACGCCAGGAATCAGGAGCGTTTCTTCATCTCTGCCCGGACCTTCTTGAGGTTCTTCTGAGCCGCCGCCACGGCTTCCTCGGCCATGTCGAGCGTCTGCTCGGCCGCACTCTTCACGGTCTTCCCGGTCGCGCTCACCAGCGCGCGCCCCGCGTCCTCGAGCTTGCGCCCGATCGCCTTCAGGTCCTGAAGCAGTTCCTTCCCCTCGACCTTCTTCGTCGGCATGGCTGGACCTCCACCCATACGATACGCCACCGTAACCAGCGAGCGATGGACGTTCAGGGGTGACGCCAACGGGCCAACGACCCTGTCGTGCTGTTGACCGATTCGACGGCACGTCGAGGTGTGTGACCCCGATCCCGGCCCGCTCGCGAGAGGTCGGGCAGGTCCTCCCGGATCACCGTCTGCTCGTGAGGGTCGGTTGCTTGGGGAGATGGCGTAGCCCCATCCAAGCGAGCGCAGCGATGTGGTTCGCGACCTCCTCGACGCTGGGCTTGCGGGTCTCGGTCCACCACTGGCCGACAGACGTCACCATGCCGATGAGCGCGTAGGCGTAGATGGGCGCTGCCTTGGGTTCGTAACCCGCGTCCTTGAACGCCGACGTGAAGACGTCACCCACCCGCTCCGCCACGTCGTTCAGCAGGCTCGACATGCCGCCGCTGGCGGACGTGGCGGGCGCACCGTGGGCGAGCACGGCGAAGCCGTCGGGATGGTCCTTCACGTACCCGAGGAAGGCGAGGACCGCTCGCTCGAGGCGTTCGCGGGGGGATCCCGTCGCGATGGCTTCGGCGATCCTGCGTACGACGTAGTCCATCTCGCGGTCGACCACCACCGCGTAAAGGCCCTCCTTGCCTCCGAAGTGCTCGTAGACGATGGGCTTCGAGACCTTCGCGCTCTCGGCGATCTCCTCCACCGAGGTCGCCTCGTAGCCGTGCCTGGCGAAGACCGCGCGCCCGACATCGATGAGCTGCGCGCGCCGCGCGGCGGCGGTGAGACGGCGTGCGTTGCGCTCTGCCATGAGCACCCATGTTATTACGGGCGGGTAAGTTACTCAATCGTAGTGCCGTCCAGGACGTCTCAGACCTGTCGAAAAATCAGCTGCCGTCGCAGGGGCCGGGGCGGGGGCGGCCTTCGCCCCCGGCTACTCAGTTCCTCGAAGAAAACGCTCGCGCCCAACGCCTGGCAAGCCCCGCCTGATGCGAAGCGAGCGCCCGCCCCACTGTGAAACGGCTCGGCGCGTGACCAGGTTACCCAGCCTGGGCTCGCTGTGGGACGTCCTCGCGACCCGCCCGGGCTTGCGTGTACGGAGGCAGGCGATGGAGCAGACGCAGATTCGTCTCGTTCACTGGTATGACATTGACGCGCACCGCATCGCCTGCGGCGCGCTTGGCCAGAGCGGCTCGACGAAGCACGCGGGCGGGGTGACGTGCAGCGCATGCCTGACGCTGCTGGCGAGATTGCACGCCGAGAATGCCGCCGCGTCCACTCCGGATAGCTTCATCCACTGACGACAGCCACGCGGTGGCAAGCATGGGGTCCTCCGCGGAGGCTTATCTGGGCATGAGCGAACGGGCCCCCCAGCCCTTCCAGCGTCAGCGACGCGAGCAACTGGTTTGCTCGCCGCCGCGAGAGGCTGGAGGTGCGCGCGGCAACGAAACATCGGCCAAGTCAGGGCGATTCCGCTAGAATGAATGACTTGGTGCACTCAGCGCGAACGACCTTCCCTGTCCGGACGCACGTCGTCACCGTGGAATGCCTCGAGAAGCACCGGTGGCGCGTGAGCGTCGATGGCCACTTGCTTGCAAGCTTCTGCTCGGAGGCGCGCGCCCGAGCTGCCGGACGGATCGAGGCGCGGCGGCTCGACTTCATCGCGAGCGACACGCGACGACGATAGCGCGCACAGTGCTCAAGAGGTGTCGAGAAATGCTTTTGGCTTCTTAGCCAGGGTGGGGCCCCGACGGCTCTGCCGGCGGGGCGGGGCGGCGCGAGCCCCGGGTACTCAAGACCTGTCGAAAAATGTGATCGCTCTGCGGCGTGGCCGGGGTGGGGCCCCGATGGGCTTTGCCCGGCGGGGCGGGGGCGGCCTGCGCCCCCGGCGACTCAGTGCACGGCGGTCAGGGCCAGCCAGGCGTTGACGCGCGGATCCTCGCTCGCCACGAACTCGGCGACGCGGAACAACTCCTGGATCTCGGCGCGCGCGAGCGCATCGGCGCGAGACAGCTGGCGGCCGAGCACCTCGGCACACTCGAACGGGCAACGCTCGGGGTCGACGACCATGATCTCGATCCCTCCGTCCTCCATGCGCGTCAGCAGCGTGAAGAGGAGGCGGTCCGCCGGGACCGTGCCCTTCCCGAACCTTCCCAGCGAAACGGCGAGCGCGATGGGCCGGTGCCCCTCGGTCTGAGCTGCGACATAGACGGCGCGATCGCGGCCTTCGGCGCGTACGCCGCCGCGCACCACGTAGGTGGCTCCGCCGCAGTCTTCGCAGGGGAAGGGGACATCTTCCGGACCCAGCTCCAGGGTCATCTCCTCCGACGACTCTTGCCTCTTCGCGCCCATGCCTCCGAGAGGTACTCGGGGGGCGGCAGGTGCGCCACGCTTCCGCCTCGCCCAGGACGCTCATGGGCTTGCCCACTGGAACTACAGGGGCTAGCCCACCTCGACTCGCAGCACCTCGCGGCCGATGCGCACGGCGTCGCCATCGTGGAGCTCGCGCTCGCTGCCGGGCGGAAGACGCACGAAGGTGCCGTTGGAGGACCCGAGATCGCGCAGCTTGGCCGAACCCTCCGCCTCCACGAGAATCTCGGCGTGAGCCTGCGAGAGATACGGATCTTCGCCGAGATTGATGGAGCAGCCCGTGCGCCCGACGGTGATCGAGGGTCCGGTCCTGAGGTAGGCTCGGCCGCCGATGCCCCCCTCCAGCCACTCCTCCACGAGCACCGCCGGCCGTTCCGGGCGCGGCGCGCCGACGCGCCGCGTGCCGTCGCTCGGGGGCGGGGGAGGGGGAGGGAGCGGCCCCGCAAAGCGCAGGAGCCGGTCGCCGAGCGCGAAGAGGCTGCCGGGGCGAAGCGGCACTGTCACGCCGCGCAGCCGGATGTAGACGCCTCCGGCGGCGCCCTCGTCACGTAACAGCAGCACGCCCTCCCGCACGAGGAAGGTCGCGTGCAGGGGGGCGAGGCACGGGTCATCCGGGAAGACCACCTGGCCTTGCGCACGACCCGCCTGCACCTCGTCCTGCACCAGGCGAAAGGTGGTCCCTGGCGCCGCCTCGCCACGCTCCACCACGAGCCTTGCCGCCAGGGCGTGAGCCCGCGGTGACTTGCTCGGAGAGGCGCCGGCGCCGGCCGGGGCCCCACAGCTCGAGCAGTGGTCCAGGGGTCCAGGATCGGCGCCGCAGCCCGTGCACGGGGCGCGGGCCGGACTCGCCACCGCCGCTGGGGTCCCCTTCGCGTCCACCGTTGGTGGGAGGTTCGCGTTGGCGGGTGCGTCCGCCACGACGGTGTCGCTCACGGGGTCGGACAGGAGCGAGTCCCCACAGGCGACGCAGGTCTTGGCGCCTGGATCGTTGTAGGCGTCGCAGCGGCGGCACACCATGCCGAGGATGCCGGTCAACCGCCCCATGGGAACTTCGGCCCCGCAAGACGGGCAGGTGCTCATCGTGAGGTCGAGTGCCGCGCTGCAGCTCTTGCAGGTGAACACGATTCCTCCTCACCCGAGTTGACCATTCCCAGATCGAGTGGGCGGATGGTCCTTCTACCCCGGCCGCCCGGCCTCCTCAACCGCGCACCTTCCGCATCCCGAGACCGGCCCAGGCCATGGTGGCGGACCCGTCGCGGCTATGGCGTTCCTTGCCGCGGTGCGTTACGAATGACCGTACGCTTGCCGGCCATGGTGCCGGCGGATAGGCTTTTGGGTCGGACCTTGATTCGGCTCAATGACATCCTCGATCGCGTGGGCGGGTATCACCCCGACCCCGACCTCGACCTCATCAAGAAGGCCTACGTCTACTCGGCCAAGGTCCACCAGGGGCAGATCCGGAAGTCGGGTGAGCCGTACCTCGTTCACCCGCTCGAGGTAGCCGGCATCCTGGCCGAGATGCGCCTCGACGAGGCGTCCATCGTCACCGGGCTCCTCCACGACACGATCGAGGACACCCTTGCCACGAAGGAAGAGATCTCCGAGCTCTTCGGGGTCGAGATCGCGGATCTGGTCGATGGCGTGACCAAGCTCTCCAAGTTCACTGCAGGTAACACGCAGGAGGAAAAGCAGGCCGAGAACTTCCGCAAGATGGTCGTGGCCATGGCCAAGGACATCCGCGTCCTGCTGGTCAAGCTCGCCGATCGCACGCACAACATGCGGACGCTCGAGCACATGACCTCGGAGAAGCAGGAGCGCATCGCCCGCGAGACGCTCGACATCTATGCTCCGCTCGCCAACAGGCTCGGCATGCAGTGGGTGAAGAGCGAGCTCGAGGATCTCTCCTTCCGCTATGTCCATACCAACGACTATTCCGATCTCGCGCAGAAGGTGGAGGCGCGGTCGAAGGAACGGGACGAGTTCATCTCCGAGGTGGTGAGCGTCGTCCAGGCCAAGCTCACCGAGTCCAGCATCCAGGCCGAGGTGTACGGCCGCGTCAAGCACCTGTACTCGATCTGGCGCAAGATGCAGGTGCAGAGCGTTGACTTCGAGCAGATCTACGACGTCATCGCCTTCCGGGTGATCGTGGCCAACGTCGCGCAGTGCTACGAGTCGCTCGGCCTCATCCACTCTTTGTGGAAGCCGGTGCCGGGGCGCTTCAAGGACTACATCGCGATCCCCAAGCCCAACATGTACCAGTCGCTCCACACGACCGTGATCGGGCCGAGGGCGGAGCGGATCGAGATCCAGATCCGCACCAGCGAGATGCACAAGATCGCCGAGGAGGGTGTCGCGGCGCACTGGGCGTACAAGGAGGGGAAGAACGGGGGAGGGCCCAACGCCAAGGACGCGGCCAAGTTCGGCTGGCTGCGCCAGCTCCTCGAGTGGCAGCGCGACCTCACGGATCCGACGGAATTCCTCGAGACGGTCAAGGTAGACCTCTTCGCCGACGAGGTCTTCGTCTTCACGCCCAAGGGCGACGTGAAGAACCTGCCGCGCGACGCGACCCCGATCGACTTCGGCTACGCGGTGCACTCGGAGGTCGGCGAGCACACGGTCGGCGCCAAGGTGAACGGGAAGATCGTCCCGCTCCGGTACAAGCTCAAGAACGGGGACACCGTCGCGATCCTGACCTCGCCGACCTCGCATCCGTCCAAGGACTGGCTCACCTTCGTCAAGACGAGCCGCGCCCAGACCCGCATCCGCCAGTTCATCCGGCAGGCGGAGCGCAAGCGCTCGCTCGAGATCGGCCGGGAGGTGGCCGAGCGCGAGCTGCGGCGCTACGGAGTGTCGCTCAACAAGCTCGCCAAGGGTGGCGGTCTCGACGAGGCGGCCGGGAAGCTCGGCTACAAGAGGGGGGACGACCTGCTGGTGGCCCTCGGCTACGGCAAGATCGCCCCCACGCAGATCCTCCAGCACGTCCTCCCGCCCGAGAAGCTGGCCCAGCCGCCTCCGGCGGTGGAGCCCGCCTCGAGGCTCACCGAGCTCTTCCGCAAGGTGGCCCGCCTCCCGGGCACGGGCGGCGTGCGTATCAGCGGCATCAACGACGTGCTCGTCCGGTATGGCCGTTGTTGCAACCCGGTGCCCGGCGACGACATCATCGGCTTCATCACGCGCGGCCGGGGCGTGACGGTGCACACCCGCGCCTGCGACGAGACCCGGACCCTCGACCCGCTCCGGCGCGTCGACGTGTCCTGGGACACCCGGGCCGGCGAGGTGAAGAGGCCTGTCTCGATCCGGGTCGTGACCGATGATCGCCCCGGTGTGCTGGCGCAGATCTCGAAGACCATCAGCGAGGCGGGGATGAACATCTCGCAGGCCACCTGCCGGACCACCGGGCTCGGGCGCGCCGTGAACACGTTCGAGATGGCCATCGGTGAGCTGAAGCAGCTCCGCGCGGTCATGCAGAAGATCGAGACCCTCGAGGGAGTGGTCTCGGTGGAGAGGGTCTACTCCTCGGAGAAGGTCTCTTCTTGACGCACCGTACCGCTCCGTCGCGCGTCTCGATGTTCTCGCCGCGTCGCGTGGCCGTGCCATCGGTGCGCGAGCCCGCTATCCTGCGCCAATGCCCATCGAGACCGTCGCGAGCCCGAGCGCCCCCAAGGCGATCGGCCCTTACAGCCAGGCGCTGCTCGTCGACCGCGCCGGCGGAAGGACGCTCTACTGTTCTGGCCAGATCCCGCTCGACCCGGGCAGCGGTGAGATCGTGAAGGGAGACATCGCCGCCCAGACCGAGCGCGTGATGCAGAACATCGAGGCCGTCCTGGCGGCCGCCGGGATGTCCTTCGGGAACGTCGTGAAGACGGCCGTGTTCCTCATCGACCTCGCGGACTTCGCGAGGATGAACGAGGTCTACGGCAAGCGCTTCACTGGCGCGTTCCCGGCGCGCTCGACCGTCCAGGTGGCGGCGCTGCCGCGCGGCGCGCGGGTGGAGATCGAGGTGACGGCCGTGGACGGTGCCTAGACGGCGTCCTCACGGCTCGTTGTACGTGTACTCCTTGCCCGCGTAGTTCCGGAGCACCCAGGTCTTTCCCTCGTGCTTGACCACGTAGTCCGGGTTCACGGGAATCTTCCCGCCGCCCTGGGGCGCGTCCACGACGAAGTGCGGGACCGCCAGGCCGCTCGTGTGTCCGCGCAGCGCCTCGATGATCTGGATGCCGGTCTCGACGGGCGTGCGGAAATGGCTGATGCCCTTCGAGAGATCGCACTGGTAGATGTAGTAAGGACGGATCCGCATCAAGAGGAGCTTGTGGTTGAGATCCATCACCGTCTTCGGGTCGTCGTTCACGCCCTTCAAGAGCACCATCTGGTTGCCGATGACGCAGCCGGCATCTGCGAGCCGGCGCGCCGCCTCGAAGGACTCGGCCGTGCATTCCTTGGGGTGATTGAAGTGCGTGTTGACGTACACCGGATGGTGCTTGCGCAGCATGTACACAAAATCGTTCGTCACCCTCTGGGGCAGCGTCACCAGGTTCCGGGTGCCCAGGCGAAAGATCTCGACGTGAGGGATCGCGCGGAGCCGGCCCAGGATGTAGTCGAGGCGGTCGTCCGACAGCGAGAGCGGATCGCCGCCGGAGACGACGACGTCGCGGATCTCGGAATGGCTCGCGATGTAGTGGAGCCCGTCCTCCACCTGCTTCTTGGCGGCGGCGCTGGTCGGATCGGCCACCTTGCGCTTGCGCGTGCAGTGGCGGCAGTACACCGGACAGTTGTGCGTCGTGTAGAACAGGACCCGATCAGGATAGCGGTGCGTGATCCCGGGCACCGGCATGTCCCGCTCTTCGGCCAGCGGATCCTCGAGGTCGGCGGGCGCGATCTGCATCTCGCCCATCGTGGGCACGGACTGCAGCCGCACCGGACAAGACGGATCCTCGGGGTCCATGAGCGCCGCGTAGTACGGCGTGATGCCCATGTGGAACTCGGCCTCGGTCTCGATGGCAGCCTGTCGCTCCTCGGGGGTGACGCGGATGACCTTCTCGAGCTGTGCGAGCTTCGTGATGCGCTCGCGCTGCTGCCAGTGCCAGTCGTTCCAGATGCTCTCCGGGATGGTCTTCCAGATCGAGCGCTGTCCCGGCTGGAACTTGGAGGTGACGCTGCGCGCCGGCCGGATGAGCTGGGCCACCCCTTCCGGCGGCGCGACATTGGCCGGGACCTTCCCGTTCGGGCGCGGCAGCTCGAGCGCGGCTTGGTCGCCCGTCAGGACAGGGAGATGTGCCATTTCGCTGGTGCTCCTCGACGGCGCAAACGGCCGCTCGATCCCACTCTTAACATCGACAAAGCAAGGCGACACTGCCCATGTTCCGCTGGGAGGCCCCGTCTCTCCATTCCGCCACGCCCCTTCGTCGCGGCAGAGCTCGAGCCCGGAGCACGCTAGCTCGGTGCACTGACGCTCCTGGGCGGTCGCCGCCCGCTTGCTTTGACTTTCCGCGGCAAGGTCGCTAATTTCGCGCGCTTTCTCGTTTCGACCATGGCGCCGTCCTCCCCTTGGCAGGAACGGGCGACGCTCGAGGCTTCATGAGCTGGCGGGCGCGATTTCCGGGTGTCTCCGAGGCGGAGTGGCGCGACTGGCGTTGGCAGCACAGGAACGCGCTCCGGACCGTGCAGGCCCTTGCCCGAGTGGTCGACCTCAGCCCGTCCGAGCAGCGAGGGCTCGCGGAGGCCGCCGCTGCGTTCCGGATCGGCGTCACGCCCTACTACGCGTCGCTCATGGACGCGCGGCACCCGTTCTGCCCGGTCCGGATGCAGGCCATCCCGGCTGCAGAGGAGGTCTCGCTGTCCGAGGGCGAGCTGCACGACCCGCTCGGCGAGGACCGCCAGCGGCCGGTGCGCGCCGTCGTCCACCGCTATCCTGACCGCGTCCTCTTCCTCGTCACAGACACCTGCTCCGTCTACTGCCGCCACTGCACGCGCCGGCGCATCACCGGCGGCGAGGAAGGGGCCTTCGATCGCGCGGCGGCGGAGGAGGGAATCGCGTACGTGCGCGCCCACCGCGAGGTGCGCGACGTGCTCGTCTCGGGCGGGGATCCGCTCGTGCTCGGGGACGAACGCCTGGCTTGGCTCCTCCGCGAGCTGCGCTCCGTGCCGCACGTCCAGATCCTGCGCCTGGCGACGCGCGCGCCCGTCACCTGCCCGATGCGCATAGACGACGCCCTGGCGAGAATACTGCGGAGCGTGAAACCGCTCTTCGTCGTCACGCATTTCAATCACCCCAAGGAATGCACGGCCGATGCGGGTGAAGCCTGTGAGCGGCTGGTGGACCATGGCGTCCCGGTCGAGAACCAGAGTGTCCTGCTACGCAGGGTGAACTCGTCGGCGCGGACGATCGCGGATCTGAACCACCGCCTGCTCTCCTGGCGTGTGCGGCCCTATTACCTGCACCAGGGCGATCTGGTGGAGGGCACCGGTCACCTTCGCACCCCGCTCGCCTGCGGGATCGAGATCCTCGAGGCGTTGCGCGGGCACACCAGCGGGCTCGCCGTCCCACACCTTGCGGTCGACCTGCCGGGCGGCGGTGGAAAGGTGACCGTGCAGCCGGAGTACCGTCTGGATCGCGCGGACGGAGGAGAAGCGCGCGAGCGCCACCCAGGTGATCGCCACCCGCCTCAGCGCGCGGAGACGACGGGCACCTGGTTCCGCAGCTACCGCGGCGGAAGGTACTTCTACCCCGACCCAGCCGAGACGGACTGCAGCTGTCCGTACGACGAGGTCTTCTACGCGGGCGCGGAGCCTGAATGATCGCGAAGATCATCGAGACGCTGGCGGTGTACATCAAGCTCGCGATCGAGACGATGGGCTATGGCGGCGTGGTGATGCTCATGGGCATCGAGAGCGCGTGCATCCCGCTCCCTTCCGAGATCATCATGCCGTTCGCGGGATACCTCGTGTACACGGGGCGGTTCTCGTTGCACGGCGCGGCCCTGGCGGGCGCGGTGGGCTGCATCGTCGGCTCCATCCCGGCCTATTACCTCGGCCGGTACGGCGGGCGGCCACTCATCGAGCGCTACGGCAAGTACGTGCTCCTCTCGCACCACGAGGTCGATCTCGCCGACCGTCTCTTCGCGCGCTTCGGCCAGTGGGTCGTGCTCGCTGCGCGGCTCCTCCCGGTCATCCGTACCTTCATCGCCTTCCCGGCCGGCGTGGGGCGGATGAACATGGGGAAGTTCGTCCTCTTCACGTTCGTGGGATCGTATCCCTGGTGCTACGGACTCGCCTGGGTGGGCATGAAGCTCGGCGAGCGGTGGGACAAGGATCCGCGCCTCAAGTCGGCCTTCCACCGATTCGACCTCGCCATCGGCGTGCTCCTCGTGGCCGGCGTCGCCTGGTTCGTCTTGCACAAGCTCAGGAGCGCGAAGGGACAGCCTGGTAAGGCGAAGGGACAGCCTGGTAAGCCGGAGGGCGTGGCCCGCGCGTCGGGGGACGACGCATAGGCGCAGGCGGAAGTGACGCGCAGGAGGAAAGCCCTGGGGGCCACGACGTGGAGTTCCCTCTCCCCCCCCGGGGGAGAGGGCCAGGGTGAGGGGGCGGCGCGAGGGAGGCGTACCCTCTCCTCGATCCTCCCCCTTCGCAGGGGGAGGGAGACGGGGCAGGCCTTCATCCTGCTGCTCCTCCTCTCCGCGTCACCGGCCCGAGCCGCGGAGATGGTCCGCATCGCGATCGCGGTGGGGGTGACGAAGGCCACGCTCTCTGGCCCCGGGCTCGCCATGGCGCCGCTGCGCGAGGGAGCGGCACCGGCGCCGATCGACGGCGGCGGCCATGCCGAGGTTGTCCTCTCGGGCGATGTGCTGACCGTGAATGGGGCCCGCATCGACGCAGCGGGTGCCACCTTCACGGCGAGCGGACCGCTCCGGACGAGCGCTACCCCGGTCGCGCTGCTGGAGGGCGAGGTGGAGGTGCGGCGCGGCGCGAACGGGCTCCTCGTCGTCCATGCGCTGCCGCTCGAAGACTACGTGGCGGCGGTGGTCGGCTCCGAGATGCCGCCCGGATTTCCGCCGCAGGCGCTACGAGCCCAGGCCGTGGCGGCCCGCACGTTCGCCGTCTTCAAGAAGCTGGAGTCCGTGGCGGAGGGGCGAGCCTGGCATCTCGGCGCGACCGTGCTCGACCAGGTCTACCGTGCCTCGCCGGTCGATCCCCGCGCGCGGGCCGCCGCCGAGGCCACCGCAGGCCAGGTGCTGGTCTTCGGGCACGCGCCCATCGAGGCCTACTTCCACTCGACCTGCGGCGGCCGAACCGAGCGTGGCGCCGACGCCCTGGGCCGGGACCTTCCGTACCTCGCCTCGGTGGCCTGCGGGCGCTGCGAGGGCTCGCCGCGGCGCCGCTGGAGGGTGCGCGTGCCGGCGTCCGAGCTAGGTCGGCTCTGCGGCCTCGGCGGCGCGGCGAGCGCGGTGCGCGTCCTCGCGCGCACCAGCTCTGGACGCGCCCAGCGGGTCGAGGTCTCCACGCGCGGAAGCAAGGTGGCGCTCACCGCGGTGGATCTGCGCCAGCGGCTCGGCTTCGAGCGGCTGCCGTCGCTCGCCTTCGACGTGCGCGTCGAGCGCGGCGAGGCCGTCTTCGACGGAAGGGGCGCGGGCCACGGTGCCGGTCTCTGCCAGTGGGGCGCCGCCGGCGCCGCGCGCGCGGGCGAGGGATACCGCGCCATCCTGGCGCGCTACTACCCCGGGACGGAGCTCGTCCAGATGTACTGAGTACCCGGGGCTCGCGCAGCCCCGCCCCACCGGCAGAGCCGTCGGGGCCCCACCCCGGCTAAGAAGCCGAAGGCATTTTTCGACAGGTCTTGAGTAGGTTTCGCGACGGCACCTGTAACCTTCGGCTGCCTCGCGCGTGTTACAGGTTCGAGCCCGTGAAGCTCTCCGATTTCGACTACGAGCTGCCCGAACGCCTCATCGCGCAGGAGCCGGTGTCGCCGCGCGACGCGTCGCGGCTGCTGGTGGTTCCGCGCGGCAGCGGCGCCATCGCGGGTGCTCGCTTCGCGGAGCTGGAGACCTTCCTGCGCCCCGGCGACCTGCTCGTCTTCAACGACACGCGGGTCATCCCCGCCAGGCTGGTGGGTGTGAAGGCGAGTGGTGGCCGCTGCGAGCTCCTGCTGGTGGAGCCCATCGACCGCGAAGGAGGGCCCCGCTGGCGCGCGCTCGGCCAATCCTCCAAGCCCATGCGCGAGGGCTCACGGCTCACCTTCGGATCGCTCGAGGCGCGGGTGGAGGAGGCAGAGGGCGACGGTTTCTTCGCGGTCCGGTTCGACCGCGAGAAGGCGGCGCTCGACGAAGCGATCGAGCGGGAGGGCCGCGTTCCGCTGCCGCCCTACATCCGGCGCGAGCCCGGCCCCGGCGACCGCGAGCGGTATCAGACCATCTTCGCGAGCGTGCCCGGGAGCGCTGCCGCCCCGACGGCCGGCCTTCACTTCACGACTGAGTTGCTGGCGCGACTCGCCGCGCGCGGTGTCGAGCGAACGGCGGTGACGCTCCACGTGGGCCCGGGAACGTTCCTCCCCGTCCGGGGCGATGACCTCGCCCGGCACCGCATGCACGAGGAGCGCTATCACGTCACGGCGGAGGCGGCGCTGGCCTTCGCCGCGTGTCGCGCTCGGGGGGGCCGCGTGGTGGCGGTGGGCACCACCGCAGTGCGCACGCTCGAGAGTGCATGGAAGGACGAGGGGTTGCAGGTGGGTGATGGACGCACAGGGCTCTTCATATATCCTGGGCATACGTTCAAGACGGTGGATGCTCTGGTCACGAATCTGCATCTACCGCGCTCTACGCTGCTGATGCTCGTGTGCGCATTTGCAGGGCGCGAGCAGGTTCTGGCCGCCTACCAGCTGGCGGTTCGCAAGGGATACCGGTTCTTTAGCTACGGGGACGCCATGCTCCTCGCTGCCGGTGAGGGGGCCGCGGAATGACATCCGGAGAGCGCAAGCTACACAGCGTCGCGCTCAATTTGGAGGCAGCACAGTACCTCGCCGGCTGGCGTCCCCAGGCCGGAACGCTCTTCCTCCCTGCGCTCAGCGAGGGTCGCGTCCACGATGAGGTCGCGGTGCGCCTCGGCATCTTCGGCCAGGCGATCCGCGCCACGCTGTTCGGCACGATCTCTCTCGTCCGGCGCGTCGGACGGCCATCGCTGCCGCCGGGGATCGAGCTCGCCGTCGAACGGGTGAGCCTGCCGGCGGCCCGCTTCCTCGCGCTCGCGGCGCGGGGAGAGAACGTGAGCTTCCGGGAGCGTGCTCCGCGCTATGTCACCGAGAGGCGATTTTTCCTCACGCGCGACGGCGGCGAGCGCGAGACCACCACCACCAACCTGTCCGAAGGCGGGTGCGCGGTGACCTGGAGCGGGCCCTTGCCGATGGTGGGCGAGGTCGTTTCCATCAAGATGGCGGAGAGGCTGTTTCCCAGCACCGCGAGAGCCGTCGTCTGCTGGAATACCGTGGGTGGTCCGCTCGAGCGCTGCGTCGGCCTTCGCATCATCGCCGAGGGGCGCGCGGCCAGGGCCTGGAAGAGCGTCGCGGCGGAGGTGGCGCAATCGGGAGCCAAGCTGGCCTGAGGGCCTCTCCGGCGAGAGTGCACGCGGGTTCGGCAGTGCGGCCCTTGACAGGGGTCGGCGCCCGCGCGAAACGACCACTCGCGTGATCTCCTTCCAGCTCCTCGCCCAGGACGGCGCCGCGCGGCGGGGCCGGCTCGTGACGCCGCACGCGATCGTCGAGACGCCCGTCTTCATGCCGGTGGGCACGGCCGCTACCGTCAAGACCCTCGCCCCCGGCGACCTCGACGAGCTCGGGGCGCGCATCGTCCTGTGCAACACGTACCACCTGTACCTACGTCCCGGGCACGAGCGCATCCGGCGCCTGGGCGGCCTGCACCGGTTCATGGCCTGGGGTGGCGCGCTCCTCACGGACTCGGGCGGATTCCAGGTCTACAGCCTGGGCAGCGCCGCCCGAGAGGGCGAGAGCGCTTCCCGTCAGGCCGGGGCCAGTCCCCTGCCCGGCAAGCGCGGCCTGGTCAAGATCACCGAGGAGGGCGTCGAGTTCCGCAGCCACCTCGACGGCGCGAAGCACTTCCTCTCGCCCGAGAAGGCCATCGAGGTCCAGGACGCGCTCGGGGCCGACATCATCATGGCCTTCGACGAGTGCCCGCCAGCGAAGGCGGAACGCAGCTACCACGAGGCGTCGCTGGCTCGCACGCAACGCTGGCTCGTCCGCTGCCGCAGCGCCTGGCTCGACGCTGGGAGCAGAGGATCGAAAGCCTCCCTGTTCGGCATCGCCCAGGGCGGTCTGTCAGCTGACCTGCGGCGGCGCGGCATCGAGGAAGCGGCGGCCCTCGACCTCCCCGGCTATGCGCTGGGAGGCTACGCGGTGGGCGAGGAGCCGGAGGTCACCTGGGCGGGCGTGGCGCGGGATGCGCCGCTCTTGCCCCGCGAGAAGCCGCGCTACTTGATGGGGGTCGGCACGCCCGAAGATCTCCTCAACGGCATCGCTGCCGGCATCGACATGTTCGACTGCGTGCTCCCCACCCGCTGCGCCCGGAACGGGCTCCTCTTCACGAGCGAGGGGCGCCTCACCATCCGGAACGCCGCTTTCCAGGATGACGAGCGCCCAGCCGATCCGGCGTGCACTTGCCAGGTTTGCCGCACGTTCTCGCGGGCTTACCTCCGCCATCTGTTCAAATCAGGGGAGCTACTGGGACTGCGGCTCAACACACTGCACAACGTCCACTACTTCCTCGACCTGCTTGCGGGCGCTCGAAAGGCCATCGAGGATGGGACCTTCGAGGTATACCGCCGGGCCAGGATCGATGGATGGCGCGGGACCCCTGGCCGCGTCTCTGCGCGGACAGGGGGGGGGCCGCGAGACCACGACGGCTGACGAGGGCGTGGTCGAAGGCGCGGCGGCGAAGCACGCGAATAAGCAGTTGCGGCGCTCGTTCAAATACTGCTAAACAACGACACTTTTTCCGGATTCGACGGAGATCGCATGCACCCGTTCCTGACCGCGTTCTTCAGCCAAACCTCGGGCGACGGCTCGGGCGGCGGCTTCGGCGGCCCACTCTCGATGCCGGTGATGCTCGCCCTGATGTTCGGCGTCTTCTACTTCGTGCTCTGGCGTCCGCAGAGCAAGGAGAAGAAGAAGATCGAGGCCTTCCGGCAGAGCATGAAGAAGGGCGACCGCATCTGGACACAGGGCGGGCTCATCGGCACCGTCTCGCAGGTCGAGGACCTGGCGGTGCTGCTCGACATCGGGGCCGGCAAGGTGCGCGTCCTGAAGGCGTTCGTCGGGGGTGAGTGGAAGGAGAAGGGCGAGGCCGTCGAGCCGGCCAAGGCGGAGGCGAAGAAGTAAATGGAAAGGAACTGGTTCCTCAGGGTCGCCCTCATCGTGGGCGTCCTCCTCTTCAGCCTCTATCAGCTCGTCCCGAGCTGGTTCTACTTCCACCTGGCGCCGGACAAGCGGAACGGGCCGGAGTACGACCAGTCGGTGCCGGGCTGGGCTCCGAGCGCGCGCAAGCACCTGAACCTCGGCCTCGACTTGCAGGGCGGCATCCACCTCGCCATGGGCGTGGACGTCGATCGCGCCGTGAAGGCGAAGGTCGCGCGCCGCGCCGACGAGATCGGCGACTTCCTCCGCGAGAAGAACCTTCCGGTAGAAGCCTCCGCGCCCTCTCCCGATGGCACCCGGATCGCGGTGAAGACCTCGGATCCGAAGCGGGTCGGGTCGATGGTGCTCGATCAGTACGGTGCTGAGCTGACCTCTCCCTCGGGAGCGCCTCCCGGGAGTGTCTGGTTCGCCTTCAAGACGAAGGTCATCCAGGACTTCCAGGCGAAGGCGGTGGACCAGGCGGAGAAGACGATCCGGAACCGCGTCGACAAGTGGGGCGTCTCCGAGCCGGATATCAAGCGCAAGGGGAACAACCAGATCCAGATCCAGCTCCCCGGGTTCAAGGACCCGGAGAAGGCGAAGGAGCTGCTCGGGCGCACTGCGCAGCTCGAGTTCAAGATCACCGACGACGAGTCGCCGGCCCTCGACGCGGTCCGGGGCGAGCTGCCCGCGTGTCCGCAAGACCAGGGCGGCATGCGCATGCCGCTCCCCGAGAGCGGCTGCTGGTCGGTGGAAGGCGTGGAGCTGCCCACCGGCGAGGCGAGGCAGGTCACCTTCATCGCCGCCAACAACCGGAGCCAGCTCGACGCGGCCATCGAGAAGAACGCGAAGCCGAAGCTCCAGCAAGGCCAGGAGATCGGGATCGGCGAGGGCATGGTGGGCGCGGGGGTCGCGAAGGAGCGCTTCTACCGGACCTACCTCCTCCACGCGAAGACCGAGCTCACCGGCGACTACATCTCCGACGCGCGGGCCTCCTCCGACAACTCGCAGGGCGGGGCCGGCAAGCCGGTCGTGGTCTTCACCATGACGCCCGAGGGCGGGCGGCTCATGGAGAAGCTTACCACCACCAACATCCGCCGCCGCATGGCGACCGTGCTCGACTCCAAGGTGGAGACGGCGCCGTACATCCAGGGCAAGATCTCGACCAACGGCCAGATCACGCTCGGTTCCAACCGGCCCTACCAGCAGATGTTCGAGGAGGCGAACGACATCGCGCTCGTGCTCAAGGCGGGCGCGCTCCCCGCGCCGGTGACGATCTACGAGGAGCGGACCGTGGGCGCCACCCTCGGGCCCGAGCTCATCAAGAAGGGCAGCACCGCCGCCTTCGTCGGCCTCGTCCTCGTCGTCATCTTCATGATCCTCTACTACCGGGGGACCGGGCTCATCGCCGACCTGGCGCTCGTGCTGAACGGTCTCCTGGTGCTCGCCATCATGGCCATCATCGGGTCGACCCTGACCTTGCCTGGCATCGCCGGGTTCGTGCTCACGCTCGGCATGGCGGTGGACGCGAACGTGCTCATCAACGAGCGGATCCGGGAGGAGCTGCGCGGTGGACGCAGCGTGAGGCAGGCGGTGGAGCAGGGTTACGACAAGGTCTTCTGGACCATCGTCGACAGCCACGTGACGACCCTGGTCGCGGGGGTTGTGCTCATGCAGTACGGCTCCGGCCCGGTGCGCGGCTTCGCGGTGACCCTCATCATCGGCCTCGCGGCCTCGATGTTCACCTCCATCGTGGTGACGCGCGCGTTCATGGACTTCTTCACGCGTCGTGACACGGCGCGGCTGAGCGTCTAATGCAATTCAAGACCTTCGACATCATCCCGCACGACACGAAGTTCGACTTCGTCGGGAAGCGGTACATCGCCGTCACGCTCTCGCTCATCGCGAACGCGGCCGTCATCCTGTGGGCCGTCTTCCACGGTCTCAACTTCGGCGTCGATTTCGCCGGCGGGACCGAGCTGGAGGTGCAGTTCGCGCAGGGCGTCGACGCGAGCGCCATCCGGAAGAGCGTCGAGGACCTCGGCTTCAAGGACGCCTCGGTCCAGACCTACGGTGCGGAGTCCGAGCACAGCTACCTCATCCGCGTGGGCCGCATCGCCCTCATGAGCCAGGAGGACGTGAACCGCGTCGTCCAGGCGGTGCAGGCGAAGTTCCCCGTGCAAGGCACGCCGCACTTCAACGCGGACACGGGCGACAAGATCGACTTCCAGTTCCAGGGCACGCCCCCCACGCCCGACCAGCTGCGGAAGGTGCTCCAGGACGCGGGAGTGTCGGTCCGCGACGTGCGCGAGGAGGCGGGCCTCACCGCCGGCACGAAATCGTTCGCCGTCATCACGCAAGGTATCCAGGACAAGATCGAGCGCGATCTCTCGGCGCGCTTCGGCGCCGCCAAGCCTGAGGTGCGGCGGGTCGAGTACGTCGGCCCGGCGGTCGGCCGCGAGCTCCGTAACCAGGGGTTCAAGGCCATCCTGTACGCGATGGGCCTCATCGTCATCTACGTGGGCTTTCGCTTCGACTTCCGCTTCAGCCCGGGCGTCATCATCGCCCTCATCCACGACGCGATCATCACGCTCGGCTACTTCGGCTTCACCGGCCGCGAGTTCAACCTCACCTCGGTGGCCGTGATCCTGACGGTGGTCGGCTACTCGGTGAACGACACCGTGGTCGTCTACGACCGCATCCGCGAGAACCAGGGGAAGCTCAAGGGCAAGCGCCTCGCCGATCTCGTGAACGTCTCGATCAACGAGGTCCTGGGCCGGACCTTCCTCACCTCCTTCGCGACGGCGCTCTCGCTCGTGGGCCTGCTCGTCTACGGCGTCGGCACCATCTTCGACTTCTCGGCCGGCATGCTGGTAGGCATCATCTCCGGCACGTACTCGACCTGGTTCATCGCGGCGCCGATGACCATCTGGCTCGAGGAGCGGGCGGAGAAGAAGAAGGGCACCGCGCCACGGCAGGAAGGCGCGACGGCCCGGGCGGCGCGGTAGGCTGCTGGACAGAGGACCTCGTGGCGCGGGCTGAGGGAGGCTGAAAGGCTCTTCCTTGGGCGCGGTTGGGAGACCATTGGCGTAGTCCGCCAGCCCCCGGCGGCATCCGATCGCTGGCCGGGAAGGGCTTTGCGGCTGTGCTCGCGCCTCGGGTCTCACCGTCGGAGTGGGCCGATCGTTTCCGGCCGCTCGGGTCGCGCAAGCCAACGAGCCACGCCCCCGAGCGGCGTTGCTTGCCGGGCGGTGCATGGGGCGTGGCTCCGGGCTTGCTCTGCTCCGCCGCTCTGCAACCGGTTCCGACCGCTCCGCCCGGTCGCTGCGCGCAGGCGCAAACCCCTCCCCGGCCTGTGGCCGGTTCCTTGGCAGAGTGCGTGTTCCGCCCGACGGATGGGCGCCAGCACGCTCCAAGGGTGTCCCATGGACTTGCTCGCGCCGGCGTGATCTATGGCTGACGATTGGCGGCGACCGGCCCACTTCGGTCGCGACCGCAGTCCTCTTACGGGCGCCGCCCTAGCTCAGCGCCCTGACAGGGCGCCGAGGTTGCTACCGGACTGAAGCAGGCCTGATCGGCCTGGACCTACCCATGCTTACGCTGGCCCGTCCGGGAGGCCGGTCGGCATCGCGCCTGACGTTCCGGGCAAGCGGCGGCCAGGGCCGGCCGGCGCCGACCTC
>JBGQLS010000041.1:0-23012 GCA_041500205.1 Anaeromyxobacteraceae bacterium
CGCTGGGCAAAGCCCAGCGGGGCCCCACCCCGGCCACGCCGGAGTCGCCGGGGGCAGGCCGCCCCCGCCCCGGCCACGCCGCAGAGCGATCACACTATTCGACAGGTCTTGAGCCCCCGGGAAGCTGGGCTCCGGGAAGGACGTGGAGGGCCTCTCCACGCGTCGCCCGGGGACCGGGGCGCGCTGGCCCCCGCTCCTGGGTGACGTTCGAGGCCCGGTCGCGGCCCGTGTCACGCCGCGGGAGGCAACCGCAACCACAGCAGCCATTCGCGGTTCCCGGCCGGCCCCTCGATGGGAGACTCGGCCTCGCCCCCGACCTCGAACCCAAGGGCGCGCGCGGCGTCCTCTACCTGATGGAGCGCGGCGCGCCGCTTGACGTCCTCGCGCACCACGCCTCCCTTCCCCACCTCACCCTTCCCGACCTCGAACTGTGGCTTCACGAGCAGGAGCGCGTCGGCACCCGGCCGGAGGATCGACCGGACCGCGGGGAGGACGAGCCGCAGCGAGATGAACGAGAGGTCACCCGTGACGAGGTCCACCTGCTCCCCCAGCTCGCCGGCGGTGAGGAAGCGCGCGTTCTCGCGCTCGCGAACCACGACGCGCGGATCCGCGCGGAGCTTGGGGTGGAGCTGACCGTAGCCCACGTCGACCGCGTAGACCCTGGCGGCGCCACGCTGGAGCAGCAGATCGGTGAAGCCGCCGGTCGAGGCGCCCAAGTCGGCGCAGATCCTGCTGCGAGGATCGACGGGGAAGACCTCCAGGGCCCTCTCCAGCTTGAGTCCGCCGCGCGAGACGTACTTCTGCGGCGCCGCGTCGTCCTTCACGCGCAGCGGCAGCTCCCGGTCGACGAGCTGGCCGGGCTTGTCCACCCGCGCCTCCCCGGCCACGACGGCGCCCGCCATCACCAGCGCCTGCGCCTGCGTGCGCGAGGCCGCGAGGCCCTTCTCGACGAGCAGCAGATCGACGCGCTGCTTCTTCACGAACTCAAGACCTGTCGAAAAATGCCATTGGCTTCTTAGCCGGGGTGGGGCCCTGACGGCTCTGCCGGCGGGGCGGGGCGGCGCGAGCCCCGGGTACTCAGTGCCGGGGTGGGGCCCCGATGGGCTTTGCCCGGCGGGGCGGGGGCGGCCTGCGCCCCCGGCGACTCAGGCCACGCCGCGCTCCGTGGGCAGGATCTTCCTGTCCTCGAGCAGCTCCCGCGCGGCGGAGGCGATGCCTGCGGCGTCGAGTCGAAGCTGGGCGCGCTGCTTGCCCACATCGCCGTGGGTGACGAACTCGTCGGGCAAGCCGATCCGGCGCACCCGGAGCCGGGAGAGGATTCCGCGGCGCTCGAAGGCCTCGAGGCACGCGGACCCGAAGCCGCCAGCCAGCGCAGCCTCCTCCACCGTGACCACGCGCTTGGCCGAGCTGGCCAGGGCGCACAGGAGTTCCTCGTCGAGCGGCTTCACGAACCGCGCGTCGACCACGGTCACGGCCACGCGCTCGTCCGACAGCACGTCGGCGGCATGGAGCGCGGCCGCCAGCGTCGTGCCAATGGAGAAGACCACCACATCCGCCCGCGGGCGCGCCTCGCGCGCGATCCTCGCCTTGCCGATCTCGAGCGGCGCGGGCGAGGGATCGAGCGGCACGCCCACGCCTTGGCCCCGCGGGAACCGGAAGGCGGCGGGGCCGTCGTGCCCGAGCGCGGTGGCGAGCATGTGGCGCAGCTCGTTTTCGTCGGATGGCGCCATCACCACCATGTTCGGCACGCAGCGGAGGTACGCGAGATCGAACGCCCCCTGGTGCGTCTTCCCGTCCGCGCCCACCAGGCCGCCGCGATCGAGGGCGAACGTGACGGGGAGGCGTTGCAGCGCCACGTCGTGGATGATCTGGTCATAGGCGCGCTGCATGAACGTCGAGTAGATCGCGACCACAGGCCGCAGACCCTCGCAGGCGAGGCCAGCGGCGAAGGTCACCGCGTGCTGCTCGGCGATCCCCACGTCATAGGTCCGATCCGGGAAGCGCTGCTTCGCCTTGATGAGGCCGGTCCCCTCCAGCATGGCGGCCGTGATGGCGACGACGCGGCCGTCGCGCTCCATCTGCTCGCAGAGCGCGTCGGCGAACAGATCGGTGTAACTCTTCACCGCGGGCTTCTTCGCCACCGACTCACCGGTCGCGACGTCGAAGAAGCCCAGGCCGTGGCCGCGCGTGGCGAGATCCGACTCGGCCGGCATGTAGCCCTTGCCCTTGGTCGTGATCGCGTGGACGAGCACCGGCCCGTCGCAGAGCGCCACCTTCTCGAATGTCTCCACCAGCCCGGCGACGTCGTGCCCGTCCACCGGGCCCACGTACTGGAACCCGAGCCCTTCGAAGAGGATACCGGGGGAGACGAGCGCCTTGGTGGCGTTGATGGCGTGCCGGATCACCTTGAGGGCGTCGCCGCCCTTGGGCACCTGGCGCAGGATCTCCTTCACGGTGCGGCGCCAGTTGTTGAAGGTGCTCGAGGCGAACTTCTTCGTGAACCACTCCGACAGCGCGCCCACGTTGGGCGAGATCGACATCTCGTTGTCGTTCAGCACCACCAGGAGGTCGCGCCCCAGATAACCCGCCTGGTTCAGGCCCTCGAAGGCGATACCACCGGTGAGTGCGCCGTCGCCGACGAGGGCGACGACCTTGCCCGCCTCGTTGTGGAGGCGGCGCGCCTCGATCATGCCGAGCGCCGCCGAGACGGCCGTCGAGGCGTGCCCGACCCCGAAAGCGTCGTGCTCCGACTCGTCGCGCTCCGGGAACCCCGCCAGCCCGCCGGGGGTACGGATGGTGCGGAAGGTCCCGCGGCGGCCGGTGAGCAGCTTGTGCGCGTACGCCTGGTGGCCGACGTCGAAGACGAGCTTGTCGAGCGGCGAGCTGTACACGTAGTGCAGCGCCACGATGAGCTCGACCGCGCCCAGGGAGGAGCCCAGATGGCCGCCGTTCTTGGCGCAGGTGGCCACGATCTCGTCCCGGAGCTCCTGGCACAAGGCGGGGAGGTCCTGAGGCTTGAGGCGCTTCAGATCGAGGGGCGAATCGATGCGGTCGATCAGTCGGGTCATTGTCACCTCTTCCGCGTGACGACGAATCGCGCCAGTGCGCGCAGGGCTTCCGCGGGCGAGCCCAGCGGGACGAGCACCTCCATCGCATCGGCGCAGGCGCTCTCGGCCCGGCGCCGGGCTTCCTCGATGCCGAGGAGCGCGGGCAGGGTCGCCTTTCCGGCGGCCGCGTCCTTCTTGACGGCCTTCCCGAGCGTGGCGGCGTCGCTCGTGAGGTCGAGGAGATCGTCCGCGATCTGAAAGGCGAGGCCGAGCTTCTGCCCCACGGCGTGGAGCCCCCGCGCCGAGCCGGTGGCCGCGATGGCTCCTCCGGCGACCGAGGCCGCGATGAGCGCGCCGGTCTTGTTGGCCATGAGCTCCAGCACTTCCGGCTCGCCCAGGCTGCGCCCTTCGGCCGTGATGTCGAGCGCTTGCCCCACAACCATGCGCCACGCGCCTTCGGCCAGGAGCGCCGCGAGCGCACTCGCCCGCGGGTCTGGCAGGACGAGCAGGTGCCGAAAGGCGAGCGACTGTAGCCCGTCTCCGACCAGGACCGCCGTCGCCTCGTCGAAGGCCTTGTGCACGGTGGGGCGGCCACGCCGGAGATCGTCGTCGTCCATGCAGGGCAGGTCGTCATGGACGAGCGAATAGGTGTGGATCATCTCCATGGCGAGCGCGTAGCGCATGGCGAGAGACTCGTCGCCGGTGTCGCCGCCCAGCGCCTCACAGGTGGCGAGGACGAGCGCGGGCCGCAGTCGTTTTCCCGCTCCGGTGAGCGAGTACTCGACAGCCTCGGCGAGGCGGGGCGCGCCCTCTCGGCTCCGCTCCTCGGCGAGCCGCCGCAGCTGGACGTCCACCCGGCTGGAAACGGTCTTCAGGTAGGTGTCGATGGGGAAGGGCACGGGGCCTTGGGTTCTAGCACAGCCTGGGGAGGTTTCTCACCCCGGTTCAGCACTTGGGCGGGAGCAGGCCTCAATGCCGCTCACTTGAGCCGCCGGGGCTTCAGGCTTGGCTCCACGTTCTCTTCCCGAAGCCTGTAGTCCGTAGCCTGGAGCCAGCACTAACTGAACCGCGGTTCGGGTACGTCCTGTACGGACCGCAGCTACGCCGGCGCCGTCAGGTTCAGCGGCGCCCCGCGTTGCTCCAGGATCGCGCGGATACGGGCGATGAGCCGATCCATGTCGAGCGGCTTCGAGAAATAGTCCACCGCCCCCGCCTCGATGCCGGCCCGCTCGTCCTCGACGCTCTTCCGCGCGGAGACGAAGATGACGGGGATGTCCTGAAAGGTGGCGTTCTTCTTGATCGCCCGGCACAGCTCGAAGCCGTCGATCCAGCTCATCATCACGTCCAGCAAGATGACGTCGGGCCGATCGACGTGCATCGCGGAGATGAGCCTGAGCCCGTTCGCCGCCTGTCCGACGTCGAATCCTTCGAGCTCGAGCGCGAGGGTCAGCATCTCGCGCGTGTCCCGGTCGTCGTCGACGATGATGACCTTCGGCTTGCGCGAGGGTTCTTGCTTCATTCAGGGGCCCTTGCCGCCTTCGGCGTCAAACGGAACCTCTCCCTCGGAGCCATCCGCGTTACGGACCAGCATCTCGATACGTCGCTCCGCCTCGTCGAGCTTCCGGGTCGCCTCGTGCGCCAGCTTCACGCCTTCCGCGAACTTCTCGATCGATTGTTCCAGACCGAGCTGCCCCGACTCGAGCTCTCCCACCACGCGCTCGAGGCGCGTCACGACCGCGTCGTATGCTTCGGCCCCGTCACCCCGACTGCCTGCCGGGCGCTCGCTTGCCTGGTTCATGGTCCCGTCCACCGAAATTACCTAACAGCGTCCAAAAGGCTGATCAACCGTCGCGCACCCCTCCCGAAGGGAAGCCCTCACGGGGGGCCTCCGTTTCGCCCTGGCAGCGGGTCCTCCCCCTCGTCGCGCCCGGACACGCTCACCTCGAGCCAACCCCTCGCCAGCGCAACGCGCAGAGCGCTTCCCGGCTCCACGTCCTCGCTGCGCGTCACGAGGCGCCTCTCGGCGAGCACGAGCGCGAAGCCGCGTTCGAGGAGCTTCGCCACGTTGGCCGGCTCGAGCCGCGCCCTGAGGCGCTCGAGACGCAGGTGCTCGCGCGAGAAGGTGGCGGCCTGCCACCGGCCCATGCGCCGCGCCGCGTCCTCGGTGCGCCGGATGAGCGCCCGAAGTCGGGCGCCTGGCTCCACCTGGCCCAGGCGTCCGCGATCGTCCGCCACGCGCGCCCGTTCGTCCCGCAACCGAGCCCGGACAGCGGTCTCGGCGCGGTGAGCCAGGTCGTCGATGCGGTGATGCTGCTGGGAGAGGAGGTGGGCGGGGTCGGCAAGCTCGGCGCGCAGGGCGCGCACCTCTCGCCGCCGTCCCGCGACCGCTTCCGTCACGGCCCGTTGCAAGCGCGCGCGGAGCGCACCGAGACGCGCCTCGAGCTCCTCCTTCACGGGCACGATCAGCTGTGCCGCATGGGTGGGGGTGGCGGCGCGGACGTCGGCGACCAGGTCGGCTACCGTGAAGTCCACCTCGTGGCCGACGGCGCTCACCACCGGCACGGGGCAGGTGGCGATCGCACGCGCCAGCCGTTCGTCGTTGAAGGCCGCGAGATCGTCCTGTGAGCCGCCACCGCGCGTGACCACGATCACGTCGCACCCGGCGCGGCATAGCGCGCGAACCGCCGACGCGACCATGGCCGGCGCGCCCTCGCCCTGGACCCGACAGGGGGCGATGAGCACGGGCATGTTCGGATAGCGCGCGTGGAGCACGCGAAGGAAGTCTCGCAGTGCTGCGCCGCTCGGGCTGGTCGCGAGGCCAATCCGGCGGGGGACAAACGGAAGCCTGCGCTTCCGCGCCGGATCGAGGAGGCCATCGCGCTGGAGCCGCTCCTTGATCTGCTTCAGCAGGAGCGCCTGCGCGCCGGCGCCGCGCGGCTCGAGCTCCTGCACGACCAGCTGGTACTTGCCCTGGGGCGGATAGATCTCGACGAAGCCCCGCGCGACGACCTCGAGCCCATCCTCCAGCGCGAACGGTATGCGGCGCGCCTGCGAGGCCCAGACCACGGCGGAGATGGACGCCTCGTCGTCCTTGAGGGCGAAGTAGAGGTGCCCGCTCGCCTGGCGCCGCAAGCTCGCCACTTCGCCGGCGACCCACACGTCCTTGAAACGGGGCTCGATCTGGACGCGGAGGAGGCGCGTCAGCTCGCCCACGCCGAGCGCGCGCGGGCGCACCTGGGTGAACAGGTCGCCAGTTTCGCCAGGCTTGGGGGCGGCCATCCCTCCTTCTTACCGCGTTCCGCGATCGAGGACACCTCGACGCGAACGCGTCCCGGCGCCTTTCGAGACCGACCTCAGCTCCAGCAGGACCTCCAGCAGTTCGTCGATCCGGTCCTGGCTCGCGAGGCGGTAGGGCGCGCTCGACCGGCCGGAGCCGACCCGCACGCCCACCACGAGCGGTGAGCCGACCGCGAAGGCGTCCTCGTCGGTGACGTCGTCCCCCGCGTACAGGGCCGTGTCGACGCGCAGCCGCCGCAGGAGGGCTCGCACGGCATCGCCCTTGTCCGGGAAGCCGGCGGGGATGAGGTTGAGGACCTTCTTGCCCTGGACGATGCGCGTCCCGTCGAGGGACCCGGCCGCGCGTCGCACGGCCACCTCGACCGTGCGCCAGCGCCGCCCGAAACCGTAGTGTACCGAGAGCGTGGAGCGCTTGTCCTCGAAGTAAACCGCCTTCCCCGCCAGCGCCTGCTCCAGCACGGCGCGCCAGCCGCGCACCCGATCCAGCACGGCCCGCGGCACAGGACGCGCTCGGCCCAGCTCGTAGCCGTGGTTGCCCACCACCGTCGGGACGATCCCGTGGGTGAGGCGGCGGACATGGGCGTACGAGCGGCCCGAGACCACCGCGCAGGGCCATCGCCTCGCGACCCGGGCGAGGAGCCGCTCCGTCGAGCGGCGCATGGGCGCTCCTTCAGGGTCGGTGATGAGCGCCGCCAGCACGCCGTCGTAGTCGAAGGCGAGCATCGCGCGGGAGCGCGCCAGCCGCTCCAGCACAGGGCGATTGCGTTCGAGGAGGATGTCCTTCACCTCGCCCGAAAGTACAACGCCTGGCGGCCGGGCGCACCTTTCCGAGAGCGGTTCGCGCAAGACCAATTGTCATGGGCAGCCTCGACGCTTCGCGCGTCCCCGAGCCTCCCTCACCCCGGCCCTCTCCCTCGCGGAGGGAGACGGGATCCCCTTGGGCCTCCCCTCGTGGAGGCGTGCATGGCCCGCTGCCCGCGCTCTTGAAGCCTCGAACCCGCTTGTGATTAATGCCGAGCGCTCAGCGGGAGAGGGTGTCCGTGCGCGCCAGTTCTCGCTGGCGCGGTCGATCGGATTGATTCGCGATGGCGGTCCGCACGATGTCGGCGAGCGCGGCGATGAAGTCGGGCCGGGCGGCGACCGCGGGCGCGCGCGCGTAGAAGGCGGCACCACCCCGCTCCGCTGCATCCTTCGCCAGGATATCGAGGTCGTAGAGCGTCTCGAGGTGCTCCGACACGAAGGCGATGGGCACGGTGACGACCGCCCTGCCGCGGGCGTTCGCCTCCAGGTACTCGACGGTGTCCGGCCCGAGCCACTTCATGGGGCCGACCCGGCTCTGGAACGTGACTTGCCAATCCGACGCCCGCAGCCCGCAGCGCTCGGCCGTTTCCCGAGCGGACACCTCGACGTAAGTGGGGTAGGGATCACCCTTCTTCACCTCGTTCACCGGAAGCCCATGGGCGCTGAAGACGACGAGGAGTCGCTGCCGGCCTTCGACGGGGACGGCCGCGATGGTCTCGCGCACCGTGGCCGCCAGCGCGTCAAGCCATCCTGGATGGTCGTGCCAGGTGCACACCTCGACGAGCGGCTTCGGTTCCGGCCATACTCGACGGAGCTCCCGGAGCGAGCTCCGGGTGGTGGCGTTCGCCCATTGCGGATAGAGCGGCAACGCCACGGCCCGCTCGGCGCCGGCCGCGAGCGCCTCGCGCACTGCCTCGGCGGAGTTCGGGTGTCCGCACCGCATGGCGAGGTGGATCGTGAACCCGGGGCCGAGCGCCGCCGCGAGAGCCCGCGCCTGCTCCTCGGTGCGCTCCACCAGCGGAGAGCGGCCGCCGATGAGCTCGTACTTCTCCGCCGAGGACGAGGCGCGGCGGTTGGCGATGAGCCAGGCGAGCGGCTTTCGGAGCGGCCCGAGGGAGGCGGGGAGCACATCGGTGAAGAGCTCGTAGAGGTACGGCTCGACCTCGTCGAGATTCCGGGGGCCGCCCAGGTTCATCAGGAAGACAGCTGTGTGCATGCCGGACCCCTCACCCCTACCCTCTCCCATGTCAGGGGAGAGGGAGATCGAAGCGCGCTCACACTTCTCCTGGCGCTCGACTCCCCCGTCCCGAGCGACTGTCAGGTGAGAGGGAGATCGACGCGCGCTCACACCGTCCGCGAAAACCGCTTCTTCCCGCCGTCCTTCTCGAGATAGGCGTCGAACAGCATCGCCACGTTGCGCACGAGGAGCTGTCCGAGCGGGAGCACGCGCAGGACCTCGCCGTCGAAGGTGACCAGGCCGTCCCGCGCCAGCTCGTCCACGCCGCGCGCGAGCGACGCCTCGATCGCCCGGCGCGCCTCCGGCCCGAACTTCACCGCCACCTCGCGCAGGTCCAGGCGGAGCAGGCACATGACGCGGTTGATGACGAACCGGCGCAGCACGTCGTCGCTGGTGACGCTGGCGCCGCGCTCGACGGGGAGGATCCCCGCCTCGACCTGGTCGCCCCAGTCCTTGAGCTTGTGCGCGTTCTGCGCGTAGGCGCCGCCGATGTCCGAGATGGAGCTCATGCCGAAGGCGACCGTGTCCACGGCCGGACGCACCGTGTACCCCTGGAAGTTGCGCGTCAGGTACCCCTCGCTCTGCGCGCGAGCGAGCTCGTCCGACTCGAGGGCGAAGTGGTCGAGGCCGATGAGGCGGTAGCCAGCCCCGGTGAAGACCTCGACGGCGGCCAGGAACAGCTCGACCCGCTGCTCGGTCCTGGGGAGGGCCTCCTGCGGGAGGAGGCGCTGGTGTGGCTTCGCCCATGGCACGTAGGCGAACCCGAACACGGCCAGGCGGTCCGGGTGGATGGCGAGGATGCGCTCCAGGGTGCGCCGCCACGTCGCCGGCGTCTGGTAGGGCAGACCGTAGATGAGGTCGAGGTTCACACCCTGGAAACCGTTCCGTCGGGCGGCGTCGACCAGGTCGGCCGTCTCCTTCTCCCCCTGGATGCGGCCCACCACCTCCTGCACCTTTCCGTCGAAGTCCTGCACACCCATCGAGATGCGGTTGAAGCCGAGCCCCGCCAGCGTCTCGATCTGCGCCTTGCTGGTGATGGCGGGGTCGATCTCGATCGCCTTCTCCGCGTCGGCCGTGAAATGGAGATGGCGGGCCAGGATCGCGTGGCAGCGGACGAGCTGCTTCGAGTCGAGGAAGGTCGGCGTGCCGCCGCCCCAGTGCAGCTGCGAGACGTCGCGCCGGTTCGGGAGCTTCGCGGCGACGAGCGCCACCTCCTTCTCGAGCAGGTCGAGGTAGGCGTCGGCGCGGCTGCGATCGTGGGTCGCCACGACGTTGCAGCCGCAGAAACGGCACATCTCGCGGCAGAACGGCAGGTGCACGTACACCGAGAGCGGCCCCTGCTCGCGATCGGCGCGCGCCAGGTGCTCCAGATAGCGCTCCGCCCGGAAGGCGTCCGACCACTCGGGCGCCGTGGGATAGCTCGTGTAGCGCGGCCCTGGCCGATCGTACTTCTTGATGAGATCGAGGGAGGGGATGGGTATCACGCCCGTTCCTTAATCCGATCACGGCCGGAACGCGTGTACCGCGTCCACGAGCGCCTTCACGTTCTCGGGCGGTGTGGACGGCTGTATGCCATGGCCGAGGTTGAAGATGTAACCGGGGTGGTGGCCGACCGCATCGAGGAGGCCGCGGGCGCGCGTGAGGAGCGTCTCCCTCGGCCCGAGGAGCAGCGTCGAGTCGAGATTGCCTTGCAGCGCCAGGTCCGGCAGCTGCCGGCGCGCCTCGGCGAGCGGGATGCGCCAGTCGACCGAGACGACGTCGTAGCCGAGCTTGCCGACGGGCGCGAGATGCGTGCTCGTGCCGGTGGCGAAGAAGATCGTCGGGACACCCGTCCTGCGGAGCGCGTCCGCGATGCGCGCCAGGTACGGGAAGCTGAACTCCTCCAGGTCCTCGCGGCCGAGCTCGCCGAGCCAGCTCTCGAAGATCTGGACCGCCTGGACACCGGCCGCGACCTGCGCCTGGAGCTGGACGATGGCCGCCAGCGTGAGCTTCTCGAAGAGGTCGTGCGCGCCCCGCGGATCGGCGTAGAGCATGGTCTTCAGGCGGGTGAACCCCTGACTCCCCCCTTCGACCGCGTAGCTCGCCACCGTGAAGGGGCCTCCGACGAAGCCGATGAGCGGCACCCGCTCCGCGAGCACCCGCCGGATCGCGCGCACGCCCTCGAGCACGAACCTCAGGTCTCGCTCCGGGTCGGGCACCCGCAGGGCGGCGATGTCGGACCGCGTCCGAACCGGGTTGCCGATGCGCGGGCCGCCGTCGCCCTTCCCCTTCTCGCCCTTCTCGAAAGAGAGATCGAGGCCCATCGCCGGCAGCGCGATGAGGATATCGGAGAAGAGGATGGCTGCGTCGAACCCAAACTCGTCGATGGGGGCCGCGGTGACCTGCGCGATGAGCTCCGGCGAACGGCAGAGCTCGAGGAAGCTCACCCCGGCGCGAACGGCGCGATAGCTCGCCTGATAGCGGCCTGCCTGGCGCATGAGCCAGACCGGCACGCGGTCCACGGGTTCGCGGCGGCAGGCCTTCAGGAAAAGGTCGTTTTCAGGCATGAGGGCCGGGGATGTTATCGGGTGGGTAGGTAGTCTGCACGCTACCGCGTCGGACGCCTCGAAGCAGGCGCGCCCCGATTGCGTCCCTCGGACGCGGCACTTGCCGGAAACGCCCCCGTACCAAGCTTCCGAGCGGGCCCCCATCAGGCCGCCCATGAGCCGGGCGACCCTCATGGCACATGCTAAACTTGCTTGAACTCCTCGCTGGATGGTGAAGCCATGGCGTTCCGCCAGATCCTGTTGCCACTCGTGACCTCGCTCGCGACTACGGGCGCGGTCGTAACAGGGTACGCGGTCCTTGGCCCGGCCGGACCCGCTGGACCGCGCGGGGAGCAGGGAGAACGTGGGGCGCTGGGCGTCGAGGGAACGGAAGGCCCGCAGGGCCCCGTCGGTCCAGATGGCCCCGCGGGGCCGGCGGGACCTGCCGGACCGTCTGCCGCGTTCAAGGACGCTGCCACGGCGGACTACGTGATGCCCGGTGCCGAAGCAGGTGAGGTGTCGAACCTCCTCTCGCTCCACTTCCGCGCCCCCGCGCCGGGGTGGGCCTATGTCTCGGGCAGCGGCTATTGCAATGTCCCGGCCGACCAGGCCACCACCCACTACGCGATCTACGTGAGCTCGCGGGCGGACGCCCAGCACGAGGGCGCCCTCTCCGGTGCCGCCTTCGTCCGCTTCCCACAGGGGGCCACCATGGCACAGGTCCCATTCTCGGCCACGCGGGTCGTACCGGTGAGGGCCGGCGCGAACGAGGTCTTCCTGAACTTCCAGAACTTCAGCGGGCTGCGCGGGTACAGCTGCCAGGCCAATCTCGTGGCGTTCTTCACCGCGACGAAGCTGCAGTGAGCTCCCGACCCGGGCGCGCCCTAATCTCCGCGACGCCCTGGCTGACCTCCACCGGTGAAGCGCGCAGGACGAGCGGCTTCTCGCCTCGCCTCGCGGTCATCTCCAGCTCGAAGGTGAGGAAGGAACCGGAGCTCACGTCCACGACGTTCTGACCCATGTGCGTGATGCGGCCGCCCCGGTCGTAGGCGCGAGCCGACACGGTGCGCCGGACGCCCCGGTCGAGGCACAGCAGGCCCTCCACCCGGTCCGCGTGCCTCTCGAGCAGCACGAGCTTCGGCGGAGCCTGCGGCGCCGAGACCTGGGCGACGACCCGATCCGTTCCCGTGCCGGCGGTCGAGACGGAGATCAGTGCTTCGACGCCGCCGCAGGGCGGCTTCGAACAGCCCGCGAGCGAAAAGCACCCCACCGCGCAGAGCGCAGCGACCACATTCTGTCGAAGCATGGCTTCCCCCGGATAAAGAGCGTTCCGGCTCTCGATCCATGGGGCGCCCACGACCCGTGTTTGTGACGTGCTGCGCCCGGGAGCCCGAGGGGGGGGCCGTGTGGGCTCGGCCGCAGGCGGTCCTGGCCGGCCGTCCTCAAGACCTGTCGAAAGATGTGATCGCTCTGCGGCGTGGCCAGGCCCCCTCACCCCGGCCCTCTCCCCCGCTGGGGGCGAGGGGGTAATGCTCTGGCCCCTCACCACACCTGCAACTCCACCCCACCGAACTCATCCTGGGCCAGACCGCCGCCCTCACGCTTCTCACGTACCGGACGTCCCATGATTCCCCAGCAGTGCCAAGTTCTTGGACAGCGCTGAGACCAATGCCGAGGGCACTGCCGTCGGGGCCCCACCCGGGCTAAGAAGCCGAAGGCATTTTTCGACGGGTCTTGAGCTAAGCGCGTCCTTGCGCCCGGAACCACGCCACCGCGTCCGCCATGCCCTCGGCCAGCGGGTAGCGGGGATGGTATCCGAGCTCGCGGCGCGCGCGCTCGGAGGTGCAGGTCCACGCAGGCTGCCGCATTTCCCTGAGCTTGTCGAAGGACAGGATGCTGGCCTTGCGGGTGAGCGTCGCCGCCAAGGAAGCGCCGGCCACGAGCGCGACGCTCGTGAACTCCGGCACGCACACCACCCGCGCCCGCCGCCCGGCCGCGGCGCACGCCGCGAGCGCGATCTCGTCCCAGGAGTGGTCCAGCCCGCCGTCGAGGAAGTAGGTGCCCTGCGCGTCGACGCGCCCGACGCGCCGCCCCCGCTCGACCACCGCCAGGATGCCCTCGCAGAGGTCGGCCACGTGCACGAGGCTGTAGCGCTTCTCCCGGGAGCCGACCCGCAGCACCACGCCGAACCGCGCCATCCGCAGGAGCTGCGGCATGAGCTCCTGGTCGCGCGGGCCGTAGACGATGGGGGGCCGGACGATGCTCGCCTCCAGCCGTTCCGCCACGGCCCGCACGGCGCGCTCGCCGGCGAGCTTGCTCTCACCGTAGCAGCTGACTGGCTCGAGCGGGTCGTCCTCGCGCCGGGGGCGGCCTTCCGGCGACGGGCCAGCCGCGGCCAGTGACGAGACGTAGACCAGCCGCGGCGGACGGGCGGCGTTCGCGCACGCGTTGGCGACGTGGCGCGTCCCCTCTCCGTTGGCGCGGAAGAACTCGCTCGGGCGGAGCGCTTTCACCGCCCCCGCCAGGTGCACGACCACGTCGCAGCCGTCGACCGCCGCCGTGAGCGTGGAGGGATCGCAGACGTCTCCGCGCGCCAGCTCGGCGCCGAGCCGCTCGAGCGCAGCGGTGCGCGAGGTGGCGCGCACCAGCGCCCGCACCTCATCGCCGCGTGCCGCCAGCCTTTCCGCCAGCGCCGCGCCGATGAACCCGGTTGCGCCAGTGACGAGGACGCGCACTACCCGGTCGCGCACTCGTACATGCGGTACAGCTTGGTGCGCGTGCAGCCGCACGCCTCGATGGCGCGGTTGACGAGGTTGTTGTCCTCGAGCGTCCACGAGATCTCGCCGCCCGCGTAACCGAGCTCGCGCGTCCGGCGAATGGTTTCCTCGATCAGCACCGCGTCGATGCCGCGCCGCCGCCAGCCGGACTTCACGCCGAGCGCCATGAGCCGGACGCGATCGATCCTGCGGGCGTTCCAGAGGAGCTTCAGGAGCCCGATCGGAAGGCCGAAGGCGGTGAGCCGGCCGTTCAGCTTCTTCAGCGCCTGGTTGTAGTCCGGCACCGTCAGACAGGCCGCGATGGGCTCGCCCTGGTATTCGGCGAAGATGCAGAGATCGGGGACGATGAACTGCTTGAGGTCCCTGGCCAGCTTGTTCATCTCCGCGTCCGTCATGGGGACGAAGCCCCAGTTCTTGTCCCAGGCCGAGTTGTAGATGTCCTTGAACCGTTCCACCTCCTCCTCGAAGTGGCGGAGGTTCGCGCTGCGGATGGTGATCCCCTCGTGGTTCCGGATCTTCTCGGCGATGCGCGTGAAGCGCTCGGGGGGCGCCGTGGCCGAGGAGCGCTCCCAGGCAAACAGGTCCTTCGCCTTCTTGAGCCCGCACTTCTCGAGCAGCTCTCCGTAGTAGCGCGGGTTGTAGGTCATCTGGATGTAGGGGTCGGAGTCGAACCCCTCCACCAGGAGTCCCACCTCGTAGTTGGTGGAGAGGTTCATCGGCCCGAGGAGGGTGTCGAGGCCGCGCCAACGCGCCCAGTCCTTGGTCGCCGTGACGAGCGCGGCCGCCACCTCCGGGTCGTTCACCGCCTCGAAGAGCCCGAAGTAGGCGGTCTTCGTCTTGTGAAACGCGTTGAAGTTGCGGTCCTCGACCGCTGCGATCCTGCCCACGATCTCGGCGCCGCGGCGCGCCAGGAAGAGGGACACGTCGGCGTGCTGGTAGAAGGCGTTCTTGGCAGGGTCGAGGAAGTCGTGGCGCTCCATCAGGAGCGGCGGCACCCAGTGCAGGTCGTTCCGGTAGATCTGCCACTGGAACTTGATGAAGCGGTCCTTCTCCAGCGCGTCCAGGACGCGCGTGACCTCGATCTTCCCGGTCTTGAGGCCCGGAGCAGAACTGAGCGGGGCCGGCTGCACGTGGGTCATGGTCTCGTCCTCGGCCTAGTGCATGTCGTTGTGCGTCGCATCGTCCGCGTGGCGGTTCTTCTGTCGGCGGCTCACCCAGTTCATCCCCAAGGAGACGAGCTTGTTGCGGATGCGGTGCCGCTGGGTCCAGAGCTTCTCGGGAAGCTGAACGAGCTTGCGCATGTCCTCGGGTCCGGCGTTGACCGCGCGCCAGGTCAGGAGCTCGGCCGCGTCGGAGAGGCGCTGGGAGAAGCGCTCGGCGGGGTTGAGCAGGAGGGCCGCCACCTCGAGCCGTCCCTCGCGCTCCCGCGCAGGGCCGGCGCCGCCCTCCTCACCCGAGGAGATGAAGCCGGTGGCGCCTGGGCGGGCCATCCTGACGTCGACCCGCGTGTGCGGCTTCTCGTACGGGATGATGCCGACCTCGCGCCCGCAGCGCTCGAATATCTCGAGGGCGCGGTCCACCTGCGCGTCGGTATGGGTCGCCATGAAGACGGCGCGGACGAGATCCCGCTCCACGGCGGGCTTCGTGACCGGCGAGACGAAGAGGCCTGCGTCGGTGAGCTTGCGCCAGAAGATGAAGTTGAGCGCCTGGTCGCCCACGATGATGGGCACGATCGGCGTGACCGAGGGCCGGGTGTCGAAGCCGAGGAGGCGCAGCTCCCTGTGGACGCGCTCCGAGATGTCCCACAGGCGTTCGCGCCGCTCCGGCTCCTGCTCGATGATGTCGAGGGCCTTGAGCGCGGCGGCCGCCGCGGGCGGCGTCATGGACGCCGAGAAGAGGAGCGCCCGGGCCTTGTGCTTGATCCAGTTGATGACGTCGGCGCGGCCCGCGATGACGCCGCCGATGGAGGCGAGCGACTTCGAGAAGGTGGCCATGACGAGGTCCACGTCATCGTGGACCCCGAGGTGCTCGCCGGTCCCGCGCCCGCCGGCGCCCAGGACGCCCAGTCCGTGCGCTTCGTCCACCATGAGCCGGGTGCCGTACTTGTGCTTCAGCTCCACGATCCTGGTGAGGTTGGCGAGGTCGCCCTCCATGGAATAGACGCCGTCCACCACGACGAGCCTGCCCGTCTCGGGCGGCGCGGCGGCCAGCAGCCGCTCCAGGTCCTCCATGTTGTTGTGGCGGAACCGCTTGGCCTCGCCGTAGCAGGCATGGATTCCCTCGACGAGCGAGGCGTGCACCATCCTGTCCGCGAAGATCGTGTCGTGCCGCAACACCAGGGACGAGATGGTGCCCAGGTTCGTGCCGAAGCCGGTGGAGAAGCACACCGCCGCTTCCTTCTTCAGGAACCGGGCGAGGCGGCGGTCGAGCTCGTCGTGGAGGGTGAGCGTGCCGTTGAGGACGCGCGAGCCGCAGGTGGAGGCGCCCCAGGTGCGCGCCGCCTCGGAGGCAGCTTCGCGGACGCGCGGATCCTGGGCGAGCCCGAGATAGTTGTTCGAGCACGCCATGATGAGCCGCTTGCCGCCGATCACCACCTCCGTGCCATCGTTTTCCTCGATGACGCGGTAATAGGGGTAGTGGCCCGCCAGCTTGACCAGCTGGACTTCTTTCCACGCGGCGCACTTCTCGAAGATGTCAGCCATGGATTTGCGCGAGTCTCCCCCTCGCTGGAGTAGCTACGGCTAGGTACCGGCCCGCGCGCTGCCCGTCAAGGGGGCGCTTCCTTCGGCTGGCGGCACTCCGGCCGTTCACAGCGACCCATCACACGCCGGGGACGGCGGCCCCAGTTTCAACTCGCGGCAGCCCTCCCCTGCCGAACGATAGGCAGTCGCGATGATCTCGAGGCAGTGGTACGCGTCCTGCGCTTCCTTGCCTGCGTAGTCGCCGGTCTCGATGGCTTGCAGGAACTGGTCGAACATGGCGTTGAACCAGCGGGTATGGCTGGCGTCCATCCAGTCCGACTGGATGGTGCTCCGCTCGACGTCCCAGGTGACGGCGCCCTGGGCGACGTCCGCCCCACCGGTCGCACGCATGGTGGCGAGCTGGAGCTCGTCGTCGTCCACGGTGATGGCGCCGCGCTCCCCCTGCAGCGTGTAGATGACCTTGCGCACACCCGCCGTCCAGGTGAGGTGGACCTCGGCGAGCCCGGTCGGGAAGGTCAGGACGGCGGAGAAGTTGTCCTCCGTGTCCCACTTCTCCGGCTCCTGGTTCGACATCTTGGCCGTGACCGCCGTCTGCCAGCCGCCCAGCCACTCGAACGTGAGATAGAACGTGTGGCTACCGTGGTCCATGGCGATGCCGCCGCCCGAGTAGCGGACCTGGCGCCGCCAGTGGGTGTTCCACTCGGTCACGCCCTTCGCGTGGGTGTTGCGGAAGGTGGCGAGCGTCACCGAACGGATACGGCCGATCCTCCCCGACCGGACGATGTCGCGGATGGCCGTGACGACGGGAGCGTGCTTGTAGTTGTGGCAGGGGAAGACGACTCGCCTCGCGCTCGACGCGTGCGCGAGGAGCGCGGCGGCATCGGCGAGCCGGGTCGCGAGCGGTTTCTCGCAGAGCACGTGCAGCCCCAGATCGAGCGCCTGGTGGGCGATCGCGGCGTGGTCGCAGGGCGGGGTGGCGATGTCCAGGAAGTCGAGCCGGTCCCGCTCCGCGGCAAGGAGCGCCTCCGCCGATTCGTAGAGCGCCGCGCCGGGCAGGAGCGCAGGCACGAGCGCGCGGCGCGCCGCACAGATATCGGCGACGGCCACTATCTCCACGTCGTGCCTCTTCAGATAGGCGGGGACGTGCCCCTTGGCGCCGATGAACCCGTAGCCGATCAGCGCGCCGCGCAGGCGCCTTCCTACCGTCGATCGACTCATCTCTGCTTCTCCTGGATGGTGGCGGGCGCCCGGCAATTCATCGCCACCGGCCGCTTTCGTCGAGCTTGCGGAAGACGTCGCCGAGGATCCCGAGGCCCTCGAGGGCGGTCTCCTCGTCGATCGTGAGCGCCGGCTGCAGCCGGATGTGCGGCGTGTAGGTCATGGCGAGAAGCCCGCGCTGTACGCACTCGACATAGACCTGCTTCATCACGCTGGAGTCCACCGGCTCCTTCGTCCGACGGTCCTTCACCATCTCCAGGCCGAGGAACAGGCCCGAGCCGTGCACTTCACCGACGAAGGGATAACGTTCCTGCATGCGCCTCAGCTCCGCGAGCATCGTCGCGCCCACGCGCTCGGCGCGCTCCCAGAGCCGCTCGCCGCGGATCACTCGGACCGAGGCGAGCGCCGCTGTCGAGGCGAAGGCGTTCCCGCCATAGCTTGAGGATGCTCCGGAAGGGTTCGACCAGGGTTTGGCCTGAGCGATATCGGTCCGGGCGAGCACGCCCGCGATCGGGAAACCGGAGCCGAAGCCTTTCCCGATGGTGCAGATGTCGGGCTTCGCCCCGGAGTGATCGACTCCCCAGGGCTTTCCGGTTCGTCCGAAGCCCGTGATCATCTCGTCGGCGATGAAGAGCGCCCCCATTTCATGGGCGGCATCGGCCATGGCGGCGATGAACTCCGGCGGAGGGACGATGTTCCCCGCCGTCCCCTGCATCGGCTCGACCATCACCGCGGCCACGGGCCCGGCCGACTGGGCCTTCATCGCCTTGCGCGCGAAGTCAGCGCAGGCGAGGCTGCAGGTGGGATAGGAGAGACCCAGAGGGCAGCGATAACAGTCCGCGTACGGTACGAGTGTAGCCCCAGCAGGGAGCGGCCCCAGCCCGTGCCGCGCCGTGGAGCCCATGAGCGCCATCGCGCCCGCGGTCTTGCCGTGAAAGCCTCCCCAGAAGCCGACGATCTCCTGGCGCCCGGTGGCGCAGCGGGCGAGCCGCAACGCCGACTCGACTGCCTCGGCGCCTGAGGAGTAGAGCTGAAGCCGGTCCAGCCCGGTGGGCGCCAGGTCGCAGACCTCGTTCACGAGCTCGGCTCTCGGGGCGGAGGTGAAGCTGCCCACCGTCAGTTTCTGGACCTGCTCCGTCAGCGCCGCCACGTAGCGCGGGTGGCAGTGACCAAGTGCGTTCACGCCGATCCCGCCGATGAGATCGACGTAGGTGTTCCCGTCGACGTCGGTGAGCGTGCTGCCCTGGCCGTGATCCATGGCCACGCCCGCCCAAAGCGCGAACCCCTGCAGCCCGGGTGCGAGGTGTCGCTGCTCTCTCGCGACGATCTCCCTCGAGCGGGGGCCCGGGATGGGCGTGCGGATGACCACGTTTGGCTTCTTCATCTTACCTTTCTGAAACGACTTCCCGACGCCTGCCCCCCGCGTGGCTAGTTACTTGAAAACCCAGCCCCTGCCAAGTAGCTTGCCCTGGCATACAACCGCCTGCTTCGCGCGATGTTCCCGCCCGGCACGTCCACGCTCTCCAGGGGAGCCCGACCTCCTCTCCGGGCTCACCCTCAGGGTGCGCCGCTCTGGCCTGTCAGAGGTGCAGCGAGCGCTCGCCAGGCATGCCCAAGTCTCACCGCCTACGATTTTGAATAGGCACCGCGGCAAGGATGTCCCTCGCCGACGCCGCAGGAAAGGTCCTCGATGCCAGCTGTCCTGATGTTGCTCGCCGCCCTCGGCGCGGCTGACGGCGCCACTGGAGCGCTCCGCGCCCGCGACGCCGAGATTCGCGCCGCCTTGCCCGCTCCGGGCTCCGAGGTGACACCGGTCGCCCGCCAGCGCATCGAGGCCATCGTGACGCGAGCCGTCGACGTTCGGGCGATGGTCCAGGAATCACTCGGGAGCCGGTGGTCCCAGATCACGGAGTCGCAGCGCCGCCGCCTCGTCACCGCGTTCGAGAACCGCTTTCGGAAGACGAGCGGTTCGGAGCTCGACACGTATCGCTCGACCCAGATCGACTATCGGCCCGAGGTCGATTCGGGTGAAGGCACCGTCCAGGTGCCGACGCGCCTCGTCGTGAAGGGCGAGCCAACCGACATCACCTACACCATGAAGCGCGAGCGGGACACGTGGCGCATCGTCGACATCGTGGTGGACGGCGTCTCGACCGTCGCGAACTACCGCTCCTCGTTCGGGCGCATCATCTCGAAAGAAGGGGTGGAGGGGCTCATCAAGCGCCTGGAACGCGCCGGATCTTCCTCCAAGCCGTAAACTACGGGCTTTACCGCGCTTCCCTGGGAGGGTACAAGCAGCATCGGTGATAAGCGAATACTTGAACTCCCCGGCCGTGCACTGGGGGCCGCTCGTCCTGACCGGCTTCTTCCTGGCCGCGTTCGTCGGGTTCGCCCTGAAGAGCGCCTTCCAGGGGCGCCCGCACACCGCGCGGGTCGAAAAAGCTGGCGGCAGCTTGCTCCTCTCGAAGTACATGATGGAATATGGGCTGTGGGTCTTCGGCCCACTCACGCGCACAGCCGTCCAGCTGGGGATCCACCCGGACGTCTTCAGCTGGGCCTCGCTCGTCCTCCAGTTTGGCGCCGCGCTGCTCTTCGCCACGGGGAGCTTCGGGGTGGGCGCCTGGGTGCTCGTCTTCGGGGCGTTCTGCGATGCTCTCGACGGAGCGGTCGCCCGCGCCCGCGGCGTGGCATCCGATGCGGGCGAGGTCCTCGACGCCGCCATCGACCGCTGGGCGGACATGGCTATCTTCTTCGGGTTTGCGTGGTACTACCGAAATCTCTGGTGGGCGTTCTTCCTCGCCACCTCCGCCTGTGCCGGATCGGTGATGGTGAGCTACGCCCGCGCCAAGGGCGAGTCGTTCGGGGTGGATGCGGCCATGGGCCTCATGCAGCGGCACGAGCGAGCGACCTGGCTTGCGCTCGCGACGATCACCTCCGCGCTATGGGAAGTATGGCGGCCCACGCCGAGCGGTGAGTTCGTCTACCACACCCCGGTTCTTTTCACCTTGGGTATGATCGCGGTCTTCGCCAACTGGACCGGCTGGATCCGGACCCAGTACACACGGCAGGAGCTGCGCAAGCGATGAACCGCCGCGCCGGGCTCGGCCTCCGGGTGGAGATCGGCCGCTTCGTCCGCGCCAACCTCTCCTCAGCCGTGGCTTCGGGGCTGGAGTACGTCCTCATCACGGCGCTCGTCTACGCCCGAGTGCACTATCTCGTGGCGGCGACGGCGGGAGCGCTCACCGGCGCTCTCACCGACTTCTCCTTGAAGCGCCACTGGGCGTTTCACCGGACCGTGAAGGGCGCCGTGCATCACGAGGGGCTGCGCTACCTGGCGGTCTCGGCGGCCTCGCTGCTCCTCAATCTGGCCTGCGCGTACGCGCTCGTCGACGGGCTCCACGTCCCGCCGGTGCCCGGTGTCATCGCCGCCTCGATCGTGGTGGGCTTCGTCTGGAACTACCCGCTCCATCGCTACTACGTGTTTCGCGTCTCGCAGGCGAAGCGTGGCGGGGAGGGGCCTCACCAGCCTCCGGGACCCACTCGTGGCGCCGGTGCTCGTCCCACGCCTGCGCAACTCACCCCGGGGGCTTGTCCGCCCGCCGGCGGGGACGTCCGGTGAACGTGCGGCCCTGGTCGGTCGTATGCGACTTCGACGGCACGGCCACGGTGGAGGACACCGCGGACGCGCTCTCCATCGAGTACATCGGGTATGACCGCTGGAAGAAGGCCAATGACGCCTTCCAGGCCGGCGAGCTCTCCTTCGAGGGGCTCCTGCGCGAGATCTTCGAGCCCATCGACGCCTCACCGGAAGAGGTGCGGGCGTTCGCGCAAGCTCACGTACGCTTTCGCCCCGGCTTCGAGCACCTCCTCGCGCGTTGCCGGACGGCAAACATACCCTTCGTCCTCGCCTCGGGTGGGCTCGACATCTACATCCAGCCGGCGCTGGAGAAGCTGCCCCGGGCGCTCACCGACGGCCTGGAGATCCGAGCCAACCACGCCGAGTACGTTCCTGGCGGACTCGCGCTCACCTTTCCTTATCAGCACGCCGAAGGCGCGTGCGGGACGTGCGGTTCCTGCAAGGGCGCGGTGGTGAAGGAGCTGCAGGCCAAGGGCTACCGGGTGCTCTCCGTGGGCGACGGAAACGCGGATCGTTGCATGGCGCGCGTCGCAGACGTCCTCTTCGCCCGCGGACGCCTGCTCGAATGGTGCCGCGGCGCCGGCATCGCCTGCACCCCCTTCGAGACTCTCCACGCCGTGGCCGCGCGCGTGGCGTGACCATAGGTCTTCACTGTGTGGAACAGGAGGGTCGGGATTGCCGTGGTGATCGCGGCGCTGTGCGCGCCGGTGGGTGCCGGCGCGACCACCTGGCTGCGCCCGCTCTTCCTCAAGCGCTCCACCTATGGCGAGTCCTTCACCTTCGTCGCCGACCTCGACGACGGCAGCTACATCCACATCCAGCTCTCCCTGACGAACCTGGGACCAGGCCCCACGAAGGGCTTCTGCCGCGCGCTCCTCGTCCCGCAGCAGGGCGGTCCGTGGAAGGCCTTCGCGCGCTTCGGGCGCGACGCGGTGACGTGGACGGAAGGGGCCGACGAGCGGCTCTCGGTGGGAACCTGCTCGGCCTGGGCCGGCTCGGCGGCCTCGGGAGTCGAGGTCAACCTCGAGCGCGGTACGGTGCGGCTCGCGTTCGGCGCGCGGTTGCGGTTGATCCCGCCGCGCGATGCTCCCATCAGCGTCGGGGACGAGCGCTATCAGGACGAGGTCCTGCTCTACCGGGCCCCCGTCTCGGCGAGCATCGCGTTGCCGGGTCAGGCGCCGCGCGAGGTCTCCGGCGCGGGCTACATCGACCACACCCGCAGCACGGTCCCGCCCAAGGACCTGGCGAACCGCTGGATCCGCTTCCGCGGCCTGCGCGGCGACCGCGGTCTGCTCCTGCTCGGCCGCGAAGGCAAGGACGGCCACTTCGCCCCGCTGTGGGCATGCCCGGATCCCGCTCCGTGCCACGCGTACAGCTCCTTCCACGTCCGGCGCGACGGGCCCGACAAGGCCCCCGCGTTCCGCATCGACGTCGCGGATTCCGGCGAGCCTCTCCAGATCCACTCCGGGCGGCTACTCTTTCGCGATGCGCCAATCGAGGAGCTGGGAGTCATCGGGAAGCTCGTGAGGCCGTTCACGGGCTCACCGGTGACTTACGTGTATCGCGCGACCGCGACGGCAGGTGGTGGGCCGAAGGTTGAAGGTGTGCTCGAGGTGGAGCTGGCGGAGGAGTGACGACGTCGCGGCGTGCTGCGCCTGCGCTGCGCGCGCGGTTCCAGCTTCATCGGCATCGCGCCCGGCGCCTCCGCTCCAGCCCCACCTCCACCCCCCAGGCCACGAGCGCGTACAGCACGCCCAGCATCACGTCGAGC
>JBGQLS010000042.1:0-22873 GCA_041500205.1 Anaeromyxobacteraceae bacterium
GACCGCTGTATCTCGTCGCTCAGCTCCGTGGGCTGGACCCCGTCCTGAACATAGAGCTCCCACGCGCGGTCAATGACGCGTCGCCGCTCCAGACGGGTGGCGGGGGAACCGGTAAGGAGTCGCATCGCTGTGTACGCCAGCGTATCAGCCGGCCCAGCACCTTGCCAGAGCCTAGAGGCAATACCCGCGAACGGCGCAGCGCGTTAGAATGAACCAGCCAAGGGCCGCACACCTTACCGCGCGCAGAGGTTGCACAAGGCGCAGATTGTGCGACTCGGCGCGGCCCGAGTGTCTCGTCAAGTGTGACACTCCACGGAGGCGCACGACGCTTCCGTGATGGCTGGTCAACCGCCTAGCATTGCGTAGTTTCAGGTGTTTGGCAATGTTCTGACGAAGCATCCATAGAGGCTGGCCCCGCGCTTGCTGGCCCAGCCTCGTTACACCCCGCCTCTCGACCCGTCGACGCACCGGCGCGACGGACCCGTTCGCCATCCGGGCACTCTTTTGGGCGAGACGGAGCCCGCAGATGAGTCACTACCACGTGATCGACAGGACCTCGGTCTGCTGGGACCAGGCCACCCCGTGCGCAGGCGCGCCCGTCACGCGCGGCGCGCTGGCCCTCAAGCATTTTAGACCGAAAGTGCGAGCAGAACTCAATCGAGCGGACGAAGAATTCGAGGTCTCGTTGTCGGGGAGCTTGCGCGACCTCACCCATCTCCCATCCTGGCTATCGGACTCGTCCGGACGAGCTCGGCCAGCCTCCCGACTTGGCGCATCTCCGACGTTCCACCCCGTCCCTCCTCGTACGTCGACATGTCACGCCACCGTAACGGTTGCGACATGTCACTCCCTGCGTGTCGTGCGCGAGGTGTCCCGTAATCGACCCTGAAGGCAGCCCTGTAGGCCCTATGGCAGAACGCCGCATTTTGGCTCAGGAATTGAATTGAGAGCAGATTCCCGCCGATGGATGGGGGGAGGACAGAAGTAGGGGGAGAAGTCGCGTCGAGCGCCGGGGAAAGGCAGAGCTCCGGAGCGTAGCTGTTCAGTCGGAGAGGGTTGAGCCAGCCTCAGCCCTCTTACTCGAAAGGAACGGTAAAGCGAATGCCAGAATATAAGTACGAGCCCACCAAGTGGCACGACATGGCCAAGCCCATCGAGGGCGGCAAGGCCACGTACCAGAAGAAGAGCTGGAACCCCACGAAGAAGAAGTGGGGGCCCTATACGCAGAAGGGGGCAGGGCCGGTCTGGTTCGCAGAGGCTAACGCGACCAACTGGACCGAGTCGATGATCTGCAAGACGAAGGACCTCTTCTACGAAGCGAAGCTCAACACCTGCTTCGCTAAGGGCGACGAGGTCGCTATCAAGATCCACTACGGCGAGTACAACCGGACCGCGATCCTTCGGCCCGAGTACATCGCTGCGATCGTGGAAGAGGTGAAGGCCTGCGGCGGCCATCCGTACGTGGTCAACGACACGACCCTCAGCTATCACCTGTACAACAGCATGGCGACCTCCCAGTATCAGCAGGAGGGCGCAATCCGCCACGGCTACACCGACGCCACGTTCGGCTGTCCGGTCATCATCGCCGACGGCTACGCCGGCGAGGACGACTACCGGGTAGAGATCCCCGAGGGCAACATCCTCAAGGAGACCTACATCGGCCGCGCCGTCGCAGAAGCCGACGCGATGATCGTGCTCGCCCACGCCCGTGGTCACTCGATCACCATGTACGGTGGAGTGACGAAGCAGCTCGGCATCGGCTGCCAGTCGAAGCGCGGCAAGTACATCACGCACCTCGCGCACTGGGGCGACCCCCACGACTCGATCGGGTGGCCGAAGTTCACCGACAAGTGCCCGGGCATGGCCTGCAAGTTCCACCAGATGTGTGACGACTCCTGCCCGCACAGCGCCCACAAGGTGATGGAGCACGGCAAGGAGTGGTACCCGGAGAAGTGCCGCCTCTGCTACTCGTGCCAGGTCACCTGCCTCTTCTCGGGCATGACCGGAATCACCTTCGAGGACGTCTACTTCCCCAACGCGATGGTCGCACACGCTGACGCCGCCCTCGGCGCCCTCAAGTGCTTCGACCGCGGCAAGGTGGGCTTCATCAACTGCGCCATCGACGTGGTGCCGGAGTGCGACTGCTTCCCGTGGGCCGGCAAGGCCGTCTGCCCGGACATCGGGATCTTCGCCAGCAAGGACCTGATGGCCATCGAGGAAGCCACTCTCGACGCTATCGACAACGCGCCCATCAGCCCTGCTTCCGTGGCTGCGGAGAAGGGCCTCAAGCCGGGCGAGGACAAGTTCCGCGCCATCAACGGCTTCAGCCCGCGCATCATCACGAGGTCTGGCGAGAAGATCGGACTCGGCACCCGCGAGTACGCCCTCACGAACTACGAGCCCGTGCTCACCCCCGAGAACATCGCCAAGTGGCAGATCCGCCCGAACAAGGCCACGACCCTCAAACTGCGCGACGTGTTCGACAAGCACGACCTCACGACCGAGGTCATGCCCTTCGAGCGCACCCAGTACCAGAAGAACTGGGTGGCGGAAGAGTGGAAGAAGTTCGACCCCTATAAGGGCGAGAAGCGCGCTTAGATCACATCAGGGGGGGGTGGGCTCGCCTGCCCCCCCCTTCCCTTTCATCCCGATCTCGCCGTAGCGTGGGTTCCCCGCCAAAGGTGGGTTGACCCTAGCGATGGAGGGATTTGTTTTTCACGAATCGCCCCCTGCCAAGTGAGAGCTGAAATCGATGAGCAATGTCTTCTGGGTCGATCTGACCCGCATGTCCTTCGACAACTCGGTGGCGCACAAGCTGGGCCGCCTCCTCCGCGAGTCAGGCGCCGCGGCGGGCCTGTCGGAAGGTATGCGGGTGGCCCTGAAGGTCAACACGGCTGAGGAAGGCTACGAGTATGGCTTGCGGCCCGGCCTCGTGCGGGCGGTGGCCTCGGTCGCCAAGGAGGTCACTGGCGCCCTTCCCACGATCTGTGATGGGCTCAAGCTCGTTGACTACTGGAAAGGCGGCAAGGGACATTCTTTCCTGCAGGTGGCGCGGACCAAGGGCTACTCCGCCGACACACTGGGGGGAGGCCTCGTCATCAACGGCGGCTTCAGCGGCGACGAGGGAAATATCTATACCTGCGGCCGCCCGGATTCTGAGCTCGGAGGCGTGGAGGTGGGGGCGGCCGTCTGCCGAAGCGACGCTCTCTGGGTCTTCTCCCACGTGACTCTTCACCCGCTGTTCGGTCTCGCGGGCGCCCTCTGGAACGGGGGCTTCGAATGCCTGGTGGGACGCGAGAGAACCCGGGTGCTGGATGGTGTGGATGCCTACTCCTTCAACGGCCACAGGCCCTCGGCCGCGAGCCTCCAGGCCTTGCGGCGGCGCGCGCTGGAGAGCCATCTGAGCGTCAAGTCTTCCGTGGAGGGGCGGGTCACTTACGTGAACGCCCTGTGGGATGTGACGCCGCAGCCCGAGTACTTCCCGTTCAGCGAAGTGCCCGTGGTGGAGAACCTCGGCTTCCTGGCCTCCCAAGACCCGGTGTCCCTGGACGCAGCCACCCTCTCCGTTCTGGAGCCGGCGATGTCGGCAGAAGAACGCGAAAGGATACGGGATTTCCGTGATGTGCTCCAAGCCGCGGAGTCGCTGGGGCTGGGTAGCGCTGAACCGACCATCCAGCGGCTTTCGTGACCCGAGGAGGAAACGGATGGACCCGAAGAGCCAGAGCGAGTTCCAGGAGCAGCAACGGCACAGCCTAGCAAGCGAAGGCGCCATCGCCGACGCCCTCAAGCACGTCAAGTACAAGATCGCCATCCTTTCAGGTAAGGGTGGCGTCGGGAAGACGGCAACCACCGTCAACCTGGCCGCGGCGCTTCAGCAAGCCGGCCACAAGGTGGGCATCTTCGACGCGGACCTCCACGGCCCGAGCGTCCCCAAGATGCTGGGGATCAAGAAACAAAGTCGCATGAACGGAGCGTTCTGGCTCGATCCTGTCGTGACCGTCTCCGGCATCAAGGCGCTGTCGGTGGCGCTCTTCTGGCCGGGCGACATGACGCCGGTCATGTGGCGGGGCCAGACCAAGAGCCGCACGATCCGCCAGTTGCTCTCCGCGGCGAAATGGGGTGGGCTCGATTTCCTCCTGGTCGATCTTCCGCCGGGAACCGGAGACGAGCCCACCGCCATTCTCAAGTCCATCCCCGATCTGGATGGCGTGATCATCGTGACGACGCCCCAGGAGGTCTCGACCCTCGTCTGCTCCAAGGCGATCAACGCGGCGCTCACCCTGGGCGCCAAGGTCCTGGGGCTCATCGAGAACATGAGCCTCTACACGTGCCGCTGCTGCGGAGACGTCGTCCACCTCTTCGGCAACGACAAGGGGCATGGCCTGGCTCGCATGATGGACGTGCCTTTCCTGGGATCGATCCCGATCGACCCGCTCTTTTCCGAGGCCGCCGACGCCGGCGTGCCGGTGGTCAACCTCCACCCGGAGAGCCTCACCGCCAAGGCGTTCGTGCAGATCGCCCAGGCCCTGGCTCAGGGATTGCCCCCGAAGGTAGTACCCGAGGCGCCGGTCGAGGTGAGCAAGCCGTGCCCGGGCTCGGGCCAGGGCCATCACCACCACGGACAGCAGAATGAACAGCACGGAGAGCATGACGGGCAGCACGGACAGCAGCAGCACGAACAGCATGAACAGCACGACCACCACCATCACGACGAAGGTGGCCATCACCATCACCATAAGTAAGAGCGCGCTGCTCGCCAGCGGGCACAACTAAGGAGAACAGGACAATGGCTGAAGAAGTGAAGATGGGAACCAATTACGTCCGCGAGATCGCCGCATACTTCCGCACGGCAGCGGCGGACTGTAAGTACCCCGACCTCAAGGGCAAGCTCATCGCCCTGGCCGACGAGATGGAGCTCCACGCCGGTAAGCTCTTCTTCAAGACGCAGAAGGGCACGGAGGACATGCAAGCTCTGGAGAAGAAGCTCTCGGGGTTCGTGAGCCAGTTCGCGAAGTGCGGCGATCAGGGCGCTGCAGAGAGCTATGCCACCCCGATCCTCACCGATATCGAGAAGACCATCACCACCGTGAAGAACATGAAGGTCCGGATGACCTGACCTCGTCTACTCCTCTCTTCCGGGAGGGGGGGGAGGGGTAAGCCTGAACACGAGCAAAGGACACAATGGCCGCAGATCGAGAGATGATCGAGGAAATCACGAGCCTGGGCGTGCGCGCGGCCGTGCTACTCAGGGGCGTGCTGGTCAAGAAGGTTGACCGGGAGACGCTGGAGTGGGGCCTCGCGGAGCTTCACCCCGTAGGGCTCCTTGAGAAGTACTTCGCGCGCCTCGTCGAGGAGCCGGAGCACGCGCATCTGCTCAACATCCTGTACCTGGTCTACAGCCTAGAGGGCCAGCTGGACTTCCAGATCCAGGAGTACGGTCTCGACTCGGTGAAGGACGATCTGCAGGAGATCAACGTGAGCCTGCAGCAAGTGGCCAAAGAGCTACCGCCCGAGTTTGACGAATTCGTCAAAATCGGCGCAGGCGATGTGACGCGCTAGGCGCCAAGCGTGAAGCGGCGAGCGAGAGCTCGACGGTTTGCGTTTGACGCTCAACTTTCGACGATTGACGAGGGGAATCAATGAAACTCAAAGATCAGGTCGCCATCATCACTGGAGGAGCCCGGGGGAACGGGTTTGCCACTGCCAGGGCGCTCGCCGCCGAGGGCTGCAACATCGTCCTGACCGACATCTGTGAGGACATGGCCACCGTCCCGTACAAGCTCGCGACCAAGGCCGACCTGGACGCGGCGGCGAAGGAGATCGGGGCGACGGGCGTGAAGGCCGTCGGGATCGTCTGCGACGTCCGCTCGAATGCGGCCACGAAGGCCATGGTCGAAGAGGTCATGAAGACCTTCGGCAGGATCGACATCGCCGTGGCCAACGCCGGCGTGACGAGCCTCGTACCCGTGGCGGACATGGACGAGGCCACCTGGGACGACACGGTGGACACGCACTTGAAGGGGACCTTCCTCCTCTGCCATCACATCGTCCCCATCATGATCAAGGCCCACTCCGGCAAGATCGTGGCGATCTCCAGCGTGGGCGGTCAGCGCGGCTTCGGCATGGGCAGCCACTACTGCGCCGCCAAGCACGGAATCCTGGGGTTCGTGAAGAGCCTCGCCATGGAGGTGGCGGACCACAACGTGAACGTCAACGCAGTCTGCCCGGGCACGGTCTGGACCGCCATGATGTCGGGCCTCGCCACGCACTTCGGGATGGATCAGGACGAGGCCAAGGCGCAGTTCACCGAGGGCCATCTCTTCAAGGACCGGGAGATCACCCCGAAGGACATCGCCCAGGCCGTGGCCTGGCTGTGCCTCCCCGAGAGCAAGTGCGTGACCGGGAACATGATCACGGTCGACAGCGGGTGGACCGCAGCGGCCGGGTAGTTGGTGATAGCGCATTTCGAAATTGAAGACCGCCGACATGGACCAAGCCCTCGAAACCAAGAAGCAGGAACTGATCGATCTCTTGAGTGAGATGGGCGGGTGCGTGATCGGTTTCTCGGGAGGGGTCGACTCGACCCTCCTCTATGCCGTCGCCGTCCGAGTCCTCGGCGAGCGCGCGCTGGCGGTGACCGTGACCTCCGAGATCCACTCGGAGCGCGAGCTTCGGGAGGCAAAGGAGCTCGCGGAGAAGATCGGTGGCCGCCACCGCGTTCTCGCCGTGGAAGCGCTCGGTATCCCGGGCGTTGCCGACAACCTCGAGGATCGCTGCTATCACTGCAAGACCGGGATCTTCACCAAGCTCCGCGCGGTGGCCGACGAGGCGGGCCTGCCCCATGTGGCCGACGGGAGCAACGTGGACGACCGGGGCGACTACCGGCCCGGCCGGCGGGCGGTGAAGGAGCTCGGCGTGAGGAGCCCGCTGGAGGAGGCAGGTCTCAGCAAGGCCGAGATTCGGAAACTCTCGAAGGAGATGGGGCTGCCAACCTGGGACAAGCCGTCCTTCGCCTGTCTCGCCTCCCGCTTCCCCTACGGGATCAAGATGACGCGGGAAATGCTGGCCCTCATCGGGCGAGCCGAGGAGGCCCTGTGGGACCTGGGCCTCCGCACGCTGCGGGTGCGCCACCACGGCGACGTCGCGCGGCTCGAGCTCGGTCCCGAGGAATTCGGCCGGGTCGTCAACGGACTCCGGGAAGAGGTGGTTCGAAGAGTCAAGGAAGCCGGCTACACCTACGTGGCATTGGACCTTCAGGGCTATCGAACGGGTGCCATGAACGAAGCGCTGAAGGCAAGGTCGTCGTGACGAACGACCACATTCGCCACCTCCTGGAACGTCACGCCAGCGGTAACCTTTCGACCGAGGAAGTCCTCGGGAAGCTCCAGACGCTCCCCTTCGAGGACCTGGGTTTCGCCAAGATCGATCACCACAGGCGGATCCGAAACGGATACCCCGAGGTCATCTACGGCGAGGGCAAGACGCCCAGCCAGGTGGCCGAGATCTTCGCCCGCCTGGCAGAGAAGAACCCCAACGTGCTGTGCACCCGTGCATGCGCGGCCACGGCCGAGACCGTGCAGAAGCGGGTTCCCGAGGCGCGTTACCACGAGCTCTGCCGGCTGGTGGAGCTTCGGCGGGATCCGGCTGAGCCCGTGGGCCGCGTGGCGGTAGCGGCAGGCGGGACGTCCGACCTGCCCGTCGCCGAGGAAGCGGCCATCGCCCTGGAGGTGTTCGGGAGCCGGGTCGAGCGGTTCTACGACGTAGGCGTCGCGGGCATCCACCGCCTCCTTGCCCACATCGAAGCCCTGCGCAGGGCCAACTGCGTGGTGGCCGTGGCTGGAATGGAGGGTGCGCTCCCCTCGGTGGTGGGCGGCCTGGTGGACGTGCCCGTGCTCGCGGTGCCGACCAGCGTCGGCTACGGTGCGGCCTTCGGCGGAATCACCGCGCTCCTCGCCATGCTCAACTCCTGCGCGTCGGGCATCAGCGTGGTGAACATCGACAACGGGTTCGGTGCGGCCTACCAGGCCGACATGATCAACAAGCTGGCTGCCGGGGGGCGGAGGGAGAGCTCAACGTGACGCGCATTCTCTACTTCGACGCGTCGGCAGGGGTGGCCGGCGACATGTTCGTCGGCGCTCTCCTCGATCTGGGAGCGAGCCTGGACGAGATCCGGAACCACGTGGCCTCCCTCGGGGTGGAGGGGATGGAGCTCCGAGCGCGAAAGGTGAGCAGCCACGGCATCACGGGGACCAAGTTCGACGTGCTCGATCCGGCCAGCGGCCGCCCGGTTGACGACCCCGGGGAGCACACGCACGACCATGGGCACACGCACGACCATGGGCACACGCACGACCATGGGCACACGCACGACCATGGGCACACGCACGACCATGGGCACACGCACGACCACGGGCACGCGCATGACCACGGGCACACGCACGGGCACGCGCACGACCACGGGCATCATCACGGCGATCACGATCACTTGCACGATCATGATCAGGCCCACCTGGGCGACCGCGCAGCCGTTCGCGAGCGAGTTCTCGACCCTGAGCACACGGCCCCTGAAGCGCGTCGCGCAGGGCAACATGATGAGCAACGCGGTCTCCGTGAGATCCGCCGTCTGATCCGCGAAAGCCGGCTGCCTGCACCCGTCGCCGAGAATGCCCTTGGGGTGTTCGAGCTCCTGGCCGCAGCCGAGGCCAAGGTGCACGGCGTGTCACTCGAGGAGATCCACTTCCACGAGGTCGGGGCGCTCGACTCGATCGCCGACATCGTGGCTGCTGCGTCCGCCTTCCACCAGATCGGGCCGGCCGAGACGTGGTGCTCTCCTATCCACGTAGGATGCGGCACAGTGCGCTGCGCCCATGGCGTGCTCCCCGTGCCAGCCCCCGCGACCCTGGAGCTTCTGAAGGGAATCCCCGCATACTCCGACGGAGTCAGGGGCGAACTTGCGACCCCCACAGGAGTAGCGCTCCTGCGGCACTTCTGCACCGGCTTCTGTCCCATGCCGCCCCTCGTGGTGGAGGCCGTGGGCTACGGCGCCGGCACCAAGGACTTCGGAATCCCCAACCTGTTTCGAGCGACCCTGGGAACGACGGTGGCAAGGGTGGCTACCTTGCCGGCCGCGGTTTCCGGCTAGGGAGAATTCGTGCCACCGCGAGTCACGCTCATCGAGGCCAACCTCGACGACTGCCCAGGGCAGCTGGTTGCGCGCGCCATCCAGGCTGCTCTCGAAGCTGGCGCTCTCGACGCCTGGGCCAGCCCGTGCACGATGAAGAAGGGCCGCCCTGGATTCGTGCTTGCGGCGCTCGCGCCGGAGGAGCGGCGAGAGGCGGTGACGCGGACCTTCCTCGCGGAGACGACCACGCTCGGAGTGCGCATGAGAGAGGTGGAGCGGGTGGAGCTGGAACGCGTGCTCGTGCCCGTCGAGACGGCTTACGGCAGCGTGCGAGTCAAGGAGGGCCGGCTGGCCGGGGAGCTGCTCGGTGCACACCCCGAGTACGAGGATTGCGCTGCGCGGGGAGGGGAGCGAGGCGTCCCGGTGAAGGAGGTCATGGAGGCGGCCATGGCGGCCTGGCGGGGAGGAAGAGGCGGGTAGCCGGCCACTCCGGATTGACCGGCCTGATGGCGATGCGGTGACACGTATTTGCAGTTCGTGCTACCGTCCGATCGAGGAAAGGCCTCCGCCATGAAGCTGCTCGCCTGCACCGGTCTGGTGGAGGAGCTCCACACCGCCCTCGCGCTGTCGCTCATCAGAAAGGCCAATCACCGTGGCATCGGCGCCTGACCCGCGGTTCTCGCGTGCGCTCCTGGCCGGGTGGGTGGTCGCGGCCTTCGCCATCTCCGGCACCTCGGATCTCCGTGTTCTCGGGGTGGCAGCCGCCGCGGCTGCGCTCGCCTTCCACGAGGGAATCGGGCGCACGATGAAGCGCGTGCTCCGTTCGGTCGTCCCCGTGACGGCCGCCCTCTCCCTCGCATCCTGGGGCTGGCTCCGGCTCGTGACGGGACGCGCGCCGGAACCAGCGCCGTTTCTCGCGCTCGGGCTTCGCACCGTCCTCATCGCCTTCGTCACCTTCGCCGTACTGGCGCGGGTGAACCTCTTCCGCGCTCTCGCGCCCTGGCCGACCCTGACGCGGCTGCTCGTCGTGACGCTCGCGCAGATCCATGCGCTCCGCCTGCTCGCGACCGAATCGCTGCTCGGCCTGCGCAGCCGAATGCCCCGGAAGCCGGGAGCGCTGGACGTCATCCGCGGGGCGGGCGGGATCACGGGCGCGCTCTTCACCCTTTCGACACGCAACGCCCGCGACATCTCCGATGCGATGCGCTCGCGGGGGTTCTAGCTCGTGTTTCGCCGTTTCTCAGCGTGGGCCCGCGGTGGGGGGTGTGGAGGGAGCGGTGCTCGCTCTCCGCGAGGCGCAGCGGCCTCGGGAATCACTCGGGCTCGCCTCGGAAGCCTTGACGAAAACACGGAGAAGGGCGAAAGGCGGAGCTCATGATCGCGCTGGAGAACGTCAGCGTAGGGCTCGCGGGGCGCGCCGTGCTCCAGGACGTGTCCTTCTCCGTCCGAGCCGGAGAGCGGGTCGTCCTGCTGGGCGTGAACGGCTGCGGGAAGACGACCTTGCTCAAGCTCCTCGACGGCCTGGCCTTCGCGACCCGTGGGACCATCCGGTACGCCGGCGAGCCGCTCGACGCCAAGGCGCTCGACGGCGCCGCGTTTCGGCGCCGGTTCCGCAGCGAGGTCGCCCTGCTCTTCCAGAACGTGGACGCCATGCTCTTCAACCCGTGCGTCGCGGACGAGATCGCTTTCGGCCCGCGGCAGCTTGGGCTCGCCGACGTGGAGGCCCGCGTCACGCGCTGGGCGGAAGCATTCGGCGTGGCCAGCCTGCTGGACCGCCCGCCCTTCGAGCTGTCGGGCGGAGAGAAGAAGCGGGTCGCCCTCGCGTCGATCTTCGCCGTCGGGCCAAAGGTCCTCCTGCTCGACGAGGTGACTGCGAGTCTCGATCCGGGCTCCTCCGCGCGTCTCATCGACTTCCTGGCCGGGCTCCCGGACATCACCGTCGTCGCCTCGACGCACAACCTCACGGTCGCCGGAGAGCTCGGGTCGCGCGCCGTGCTCCTCGCGCCCGGGCGGTCCGGGGTCCTCTTCGACGGACCCACCTCCGAGCTGCTGCGCAACGAGCGGCTGCTCGTCGAGAGCGGCCTCGCCCATCAGCACGCGCACCGCCACGGCTCGTCGGAGCACGCTCACTTCCATGTGCACGACACCGAATGATGGTCGGGTCGCCTGTATGATGGCCGCGTCGCGCCGTTTCGACATGGGCGACGCACCGGGGCACCTCGCCTGACAGGGGGCTCGTCGTGGAGACCAAGACGTTCGACGCGGTGGTGATCGGAGCCGGCCCCGGCGGCTACGTGGCGGCCATCCGCCTCGCACAGCTCGGGAAGAGAACAGCGCTGGTGGAGAGGGAGTCGCTGGGGGGCGTTTGCCTCAACTGGGGCTGTATCCCGTCCAAGGCGCTCATCGCGGCCGCCAACCTGGTGGAGGACCTGCGCGGCGCGGCGGAGCGCGGGCTCTCCGGCGAGCACAAGTGCTCGGAGCAATGCAGTCACCAGCTCGATGTTGCCAAGCTGCGCGAGTTCAAGGACGAGGTGGTGAGGAAGCTCGTGACCGGGGTGGGGACGCTCGAGAAGGGCAACGGCGTGGAGGTGATCCGCGGCACGGCCCGGTTCGTCTCGGCGAACGCGATCGAGGTGGACACCTCGGGCGCGAAGGCACGCGTCGAGGCGCAGGCGTTCGTCGTCGCGACCGGCGCCCGCCCCATCGCCATCCCCGGTTTCGACTTCGACGGGAAGGACGTATGGAGCGCCCGGGAGGCGCTCGACCTGCGCGAGATACCACGCCGCCTGGTGGTGATCGGCGGTGGCGTCATCGGTCTCGAGCTCGGCACCGCGTACGCGAAGCTCCGCTCGAAGGTGACTGTGGTCGAGGCCCTGCCGTCGATCCTCTCCGGGATCGACCCCGAAGCGGTGAGCCTGGTGCAGGCGGGCCTCCGCAAGCGGGAGGTGACCGTCCACGTGCGCGCCGAGGCGAAGGGACTCGAGCGTGTCGCCGGTGGGCTCGGCGTGCGTATCGAGGTGGAAGGGAAAGAACTGGTCATCCCCTGCGACAAGGTGCTGGTGGCGGTGGGGTTCAGGGCCAACAGCGCGGGACTGGGGCTGGAGGCGGCTGGGGTGAAGATCGGGCAGAGGGGCTTCGTCGAGGTGAACGACCGCATGCAGACGAGCGTCCCCGGCATCTACTGCGTCGGCGACCTGGCGGGCCCGCCGCTCCTCGCCCACAAGGCCAGCAAGGAAGGCGCGATCGCGGCCGAGGTGATCGCCGGCAGGAAGGTGGCGCGGGACTGGGTGGCGATGCCGAACGCCATCTTCACCGACCCCGAGATCGCGGCGGTGGGTCTCTCCGAGGAGGAGGCGAGGGCGCGCGGACACGATCCGATCGTGGGCAAGTTCGCCTTCGCGGCGCTGGGGCGCGCGCTCGCCATCGACCACACCGAGGGTTTCGTCAAGGTGGTGGCCGCCCGCGGCTCAAAGCTCCTGCTGGGCGTCACCATCGTGGGGCCGGCGGCGGCGGATCTCATCGCCGAGGCGACGCTGGCGCTGGAGATGGGGGCGTACCTGGAGGACGTGGCGCTCACCGTCCACGCTCACCCGACGCTGCCCGAGGCGTTCATGGAGGCGTGCAAGGTCGCGCTCGGGGAAGCGATCCACGCCCTGAACCGCCCCGAGCAGCCAGTGGAGGCGGCGGTGAGCGGCGCAGGGGCAACGGCCTAGTACTTTGGGTGCCACCGGTGGATCCGTTGCCGTGTCCTGCGCTAATATATTGGATTAGCGCTCACCAGCAACCGAGGGGATCATGCCGACCACCAAGGAAAACCTCGCCACAGCATTTGCTGGCGAGAGCCAGGCCAACCGCAAGTACCTCACCTACGCTCGCAAGGCCGAGCAGGAGATGATGCCGCAGATCGCGATGCTATTCCGCGCCGCCGCGGAGGCCGAGACCATTCACGCGTTTGCCCACTTCGAGAACATGGGTGGCGTGGGGACGACGCTCCAGAACCTCGAAGCCGCCATTGCCGGCGAGACCTACGAATTCACCGAGATGTACCCGCCGATGGTGGAGCAGGCGCAGGCCGAGGGGCACAAGGGGACGAAGATGCTCGGTTACGCCGACGCCGCGGAGAGAGTCCATGCGCGACTCTTCCAGATGGCGCTCGACGCGATGAAGGCGGGAAAGGACCTCTCGCAGATGGAGGTCTTCCTCTGCCCGTTCTGCGGCAACATCGAGTTCGGCATTCCGGTGGAGAAGTGCCCGATCTGTGGCGAACCGTCGGAGTATTACAGGAAGATTGCGTAGGCCGAGGCCGGCGGCCGAGTAGCTTCGCCCGGATGCAGAGCGCGCTGATGAAGGGAGCCGCGAGCGGGCTCGGCGCCGCCGTCCTGTTCGGGCTCTCGACGCCCATCGCCAAGCTCCTGCTGCCGGGGAGCGGTCCGTTCATGCTCGCGGGTCTGCTCTACCTCGGGAGCGGTCTCGGCCTTCTGCTGCTGGCGCCCTTGCGTGGCACGCCAGGCGAGGCGCCGCTGGGGCGCGATGATGCCGTTCCTCTGCTCGGGGTGGTCGTCGCGGGCGGCGTGGTCGCGCCGCTCCTGCTCATGTACGGCCTGGGCGGACTTCCCGGCTCGACGGCGTCGTTGCTCCTCAATCTGGAGGCCCCGTTCACCATCGCGCTCGCGGTGCTCGTCTTCGGAGAGTCGCTCGCTCCGCGCGAGGCCCTCGGAGCCGGAGCGGTCGTGCTCGGCGGCGCCGCTCTCGGATTCCCGGGAGGCCTGGGCGGCTTTCAGGTCATGAGCGCGCTCGCCGTGGCTGGCGCCTGCGTCGGCTGGGCGCTCGACAACAACTTGAGCCAGCGCCTGGCGCTCCACGACCCGGTGGCGGTGGTCCGCGTGAAGTCCCTGGCGGCCGGCACCGTGAACGTCATGCTCGCGCTCGCCCTCGGGGAGCGCATTCCGGCCGGGCCCGCGCTCCTCGGCGCCCTCGTGACCGGGCTGCTGGGGTACGGACTGAGCATCGTCTTGCACCTTCGCGCCATGCGCGAGATGGGCGCGGCGCGGCAGGCGGCCTTCTTCGCGACGGCACCGTTCGCCGGAGCGTGCGCGGCTGTGCCGCTGCTACGTGAGCACGTGGGACTCCGGGAGCTCGGCGCCGCGATGACGATGGCCGTCGGCGTCGCGGTGATGGTGCGCGCGCGCCACGGCCACCTCCATGAGCACGAGGCCCTGGAGCACCAGCACGCCCACGTGCACGATGAGCACCATCTGCATGAGCACCAGGACGAGGTGGCCGGGCGCCACTCTCATCTGCACAGACATGCTCCCATGGTCCACGACCACCCGCACCTTCCCGACGCCCATCATCGGCATGCGCACCGACACGGGCCAGTGGCCTGATGCGGCGGCCCATCCTGGCGCAGGAAGCCATCTATCCAGACGCCGTCACCGGAGGCACTGGAAGACGCCGGTGCACCACAGGCAGGTCGGGCACGGGACCTTGCCGAGGTGGCAGTCCTGGGTGAAATCCTCTCCCTGCACGTAGTCGCAGAGCGCGACGTTGCAGTCGGAGCAGGACGGGTACTCGTACTTCCGCGCCTGCTCGCGGAAGGTGCTCCATGCCGCTCCGTTCCAGATCCCGAGGACGTCCTGTTCCTTCAGGTTGCCGAACGACTGGGGCCGCACCTGCTTGACCGCCCCGCCGATGTAGCAGCGGTAGCGGTGCCACAGGAAGTAGCAGGGGTGCAGGTCGCCCTCCCAGGAGACGAAGGCCGAGCCGTCTTCCACGAAGTCGCATCGCTTGTCGTGCTTCGGCGAGGTGGCGGGCAGCCGGAGGTCGACGTTCTCCCGCCGCGCGATCTCTTCCGCCTCGTCGAAGATGTCGCGGACGCGCCGCAGCATCGGCTCGTCGCACCGGAGCAACTGCGCCAGGTTGAGCGAGATGCCCTGTGACGACGCGTCCTCGACCATCTTCCCGACGTACTCGACGACTCGCTCCTCCTCGGGGGATCTATGGAACTTCATGAAGACGTCGAAGTAGCGGTCGACGTCCACGCCGTCCGCTCCCGCCCGCCCTTTCCACTCGCGGAAGACTTGCAGCGCCCGATCCGAGTTCGAGTCGAACGCGGCGGCGCCCGCCATCCCCTCGTTGTAAGGGAGCATGTGCGTCACGATGACGAAGCCGACGTGGTTCCGGGCGGCCCAGCGCACGAGATCCGGGAGCTGGTCCACGTTGCTCCGCATCGCCACGAACTCCACGCCCAGCGATATGGCCCGACCCGACTCGCTGGCCGCGGCGTGGAGCGCCCCCAGGGCCGTCTCGACGGCGGCGTGCTTCCCGCCCCCGCGGAGCTTGCGGAACACCTCGGGCGCGACCGCGTCAGCCGACACGCAGACCTTGTCGATGCCAGCCCTGACCAGGGAGGCCGCTCGCTCGCGGCCCAGCAGCTGGCCATTGGTCTGGAAGCCGACCCACGCTTGCGGCGCCATCACCTTCTTCGCCGCCTCGATGTATTTCTCCAGGCGCGAGTGCAGCAGGGACTCGCCGACCCCGTTCAGGACCAGCGCGTCGAGCCGCGGGAGGGCGGGGGCGAGCCGGGCGAAGGTCTCGTCGCTCATGTCGCCGTCGACGAGCTGCTGACCCGGCGCCTGCTTCACGCACATCGCGCAGCGCAGGTTGCAGCGCGTGGTCACCTCGACGAAGAGCTTGGAGGGATGTGGGCGGACGGCGGGGTGTTCCGACGGCTGTTCCCCCGGCTGAGCACGACACTCGGCGTTTCCCATGTTCGATGCCTCGTCCTTCAGCAGATGAGCAGCCGTCCCGGCCTGCAAGTGCCGTCACGGCGATCTCCCGGCGCGGCAGGACATTGCGTGCCGACACCTAGGCCAGACCGAAATAGCCGGGATCGACATGATCCTACAAGTCGGTGCAGCAAGGGAAGACGGCAATCCCCCGGCCAACGAGAAGCGCGGCTTGCTGCCTCCGCCCAACCGACGGGGTCCCAGTCCCTCAAGAACCTTTCCGGAAGCAGGTGTAGTTCCCTCTCACGCGCCCGCAGGCGCCGTCCTGGGGCTGTGATGGTGACATGTCACGCGCAACTGGAGTCGCCCTGAGTCGCCGGGGGCGCAGGCCGCCCCCGCCCCGCCGGGCAAAGCCCATCGGAGCCCCACCCCGGCCACGCCGCAGAGCGATCACATTCTTCGACAGGTCTTGAGTGCTCCCCGGGCAACGCCGCTCGACCATGCACCCCCGCCTCGAACGGAATCTGGCTCGCCTGCTGCACGTTGATTGCGGGAAGATGGTGATGTCGCGAAAATAGTGACGTTACGGCCCGGGAGACTTCTCGGAGCGCGCTTCACGTGGCGTGGCGATCTGCCTGGCGTGTCACGACCTGCGCACGCGCCCGGCGCACTGCACTCCGGAGGTGGACATGCACGTATATGAGAAGCTCTTCATCGGGGGGAAGTGGGTGCCGCCGGTGGGCAACGGCGCCATCGAGGTGGTCAACGCGTCGACCGAAGAGGTGATGGGGCGGGTGCCCCGAGGCAGCGAGGAGGACGTCGAGCGGGCGGTACAGGCGGCGTCCGCCGCCTTCGAGCCCTGGGCGGCGACCTCCGTCCCCGACCGCGCGCGATACCTCGAGCGCCTGGCGGAAGGCCTGCGGGCGCGCGCAGAGGAGATAGCCACCACCATCGCCTGCGAGGTGGGCTCGTCCATCGCGTTCGCGAGGTCGGTCCAGGCCGCGCTGCCCGCCACGGTCGCGGGGAGCTACCCCGAACTCCTGAGGGGGTTCCGCTTCGAGGAGAAGATAGGGAACTCGCTCGTGGTGCTGGAGCCGGTGGGGGTCGTGGCCGCCATCACGCCCTGGAACTACCCCCTGCACCAGGCCATCGGCAAGGTCGCTCCGGCGCTCGCCGCCGGCTGCACCGTGGTGCTGAAGCCCAGCCAGGTAGCGCCGCTCAGCGCCTTCATCTTGGCCGAGGTCGTTGACGGCGCCGGACTGCCTCCCGGCGTCTTCAACCTGGTCTCCGGGGCCGGCTCCGTCGCCGGAGAGGCGCTCATCCGGCATCCGCGGGTGGACCTGATCTCCCTCACCGGCTCCACCGCCGCCGGGCGGCGCGTGTCGGCGGTGGCCGCGGCGACGATCAAACGGGTGGCGCTCGAGCTGGGCGGCAAGTCAGCGAGCGTGATCCTCGACGACGCGGATCTGGAGAAGGCGGTAGGGATCTCGCTCGCCAACTGCTTCATCAACAGCGGCCAGACGTGCTCGGCGTGGACGCGGCTGCTCGTCCCGCGCGCGCAGCACGACCGGGCAGCCGAGATCGCCCGGCGCATCACCGCGGCGAAGTACACGCTCGGCGATCCGCTGGCGAGCCAGGCCAAGCTCGGCCCGCTCGTGTCGAGCGAGCAGCGGGAGTCGGTGCGCCAGTTCATCCGCAAGGGAATCGAGGAGGGCGCAAGGCTCGTCATCGGCGGCCCCGAGGCACCCGATGGCCTTCCCAGGGGCTACTACGTGAAACCCACCGTGTTCGCCGAGGTCGCGCCCGAGATGACGATCGCGCGGGAGGAGATCTTCGGTCCCGTGCTCTCGATCCTTCCCTACCGGGACGAGGACGACGCGGTCCGGATCGCCAACGATTCCATCTATGGCCTGGCAGGAGCCGTATGGTCAGCCGACCCCGCGCGCGCCGAGCGCGTGGCGCGTCGCATCCGAACCGGCCAGGTCGATATCAATGGAGGGAGGTTCAACCCCCTCGCGCCCTTCGGCGGCTACAAGCAGTCGGGCCACGGCCGCGAGCTGGGAAGCCATGGCCTCCGGGAATTCCTGGAAGTGAAATCGTTGCAGTTCTAGGTGGGCGCGGGCTTCTCTGCCCGGCCGACCACGGGGAGCTAACACGCATGCAGGGAAACGAACCGGAGGAACTGGCGCGGCGCGTCGTCGATCTCTGTGCGGATTGCGAGACGTGCAGGGATCTCATGGAAGGCGAGCCCTGCCAGTTCTTCCCTCGGCTGTACCAGCTTCACGACCGCGAGAAGGAGGAGCACCGGGAGGTCACCTCCTCGGATCTGAAGGACCTCCTCGAGCTCTGCAACATGTGCGGCCTGTGCTCGTGCCCCGACGTCCGCGCGGGCATCATGGAGGCCAAGGGCGCCTTCGTGGCGCGCGACGGGCTGAAACCTGCCCTCCGTCTCCTCGAAGACGTGGAGCGCGTCGGCAAGCTCGGCGGCGCCGCTCCGCGGCTGGCGAACCTGCTCCTCGGGAAGGGGCCCGCGGCGGGCCTGACGAAACGGCTGCTGGGATTGCATCCCGGACGCACCCTCCCCGAGTTTCCGGGGGAGGGATTCGATGCCTGGGCCAGCAGGCGCGGCCTACGCCAGAAACCCCGGGGGACGTCGAGGAAGGTCGCGTACTTCGCAGGATGCACGGCGCGCTACCTCTTCCCGGACGTCGCCAGGGCCGCGGTCGAGGTCCTGGAGGAGAACGGCGTCCTCGTCTACTACCCCGAACAGAAGTGCTGCGGCATGCCCAGCATGCTGGAGGGAGATCGGCCGTTCACGTTCGCGGCGGTCGAGTTCAACCTCCGCCAGCTCGAAGCGGTGGTGGAAGACGGCTTCGACATCGTCTGCTCCTGCCCGACCTGCGGGTACATGGTGAAGAAGGTGCTCTGCAACGGAGCCTTCTTCTCGGAGGAATACCGGTCCACCTTCAGGAAGGTGGTGAGCGAAGCGGGAGCGGATCCTGGCAAGGCCCAGGAAAGCATGGCCCGCGCATTTCCGGGCTCGGGCGAGAAGGCCACCCCCCCGTCGCCGCGCTGCAAACCGCCGGAGGGGTTCGGGCACGTCCTGTCCGCCGCCCTACGCGACGACGGCTACTTCCGCTCGTTGAGCGGCACGACCCGGATCGCCGTGGCCAGTCACACGTACGACCTCGGTGAGTACCTGTTAGACCTAGATCGACAGGGGGAGTTCAACCGAGCTCTCGGGCCGGTCCCGGATCGCCTGGCATATTATGCGCCCTGCCATCTCAAGGAGCAGGACGTCGGGCAACCCTGGTCCGACCTGCTCGGCCTCGTGCCGGGAGCCTCCCTGGAGAAGGTCGGAGGCCCCTTCGACTGCTGCGGGATGGGCGGGATCATGGGCTTGAAGCGGGAGTTCCATGAGACTTCCCTGCAGATAGGCAGCCGCCTCATGGACAGCATCAGGGCGAAAGCCCCCGGGCGAATCGTCACCGATTGCCTGAGCTGCCGTATCCAGTTCAACCAAGCGCTTCCTTACCGCGTGTTTCACCCGGTCGAGATACTGAAGGAAGCGTACTCCAGTCGCTCCTTACCGGCGGTGTGACACCCGCCTCGCGACACCTGAGCTAACCAGTTCGCTCCCGGATTACGCTGGGTTGAGAGGGCTCGTCCTTCCCCATCCCGTGACTGAGCGGCGGCGGGCGAGGTGTAACGGGCCTGTGACGACTGCGACATGTCACGCGTGCCTCCTGTCCGGGCAGTCGAGCGCAACCCCCTGAAACAGGCCTGACACACAAGGGACGGGCAGAACGCCGCACTTGGCCCGGGCGTTGAATGGCTTTGTGCGAAGCGCGCACACTCGTCGTCAAACCGGTGAAGCTCATCTTCAACAGGTGCAGCTCATTTTCAGAAGTCATTGGGAGAAGAAGAGGGCGGTTCATGTCGCTTCAAGTGAACCCCCGCTGGGAAGTGCCGCTGTTACGACCTGAGCCTGAGATCGCTTTCGCTGCACCACGCGCTCTGCCGTACCGATCCTTACGAGTTCCAAGGAGAAGTCCATGACGCTTGCGCTTCTAGTAGCGATCAGTGTGATGTGGATGCCGGTGGCCCTTCTCTTCCTGGGGAAGGGGGAAGCCAAGGGCACGGGTGCGGTGACCGGGTTCGTCGGGGTGGTGGTCGTGCTCGGCGCGATCCTCCAGGCCGCGGTCTTCAAGGACGGGTTCACGGCGGGCCTCCTCTTCGTGCACGGCCTCCTCTACTGCACCGTCGCATACGCTCTCCTGATGGGCCTCACGGACATGCGTTCGGTGGGGAACGTGAGCTTCACCGTCGCGCTCGTCTCGTTCATCTACTGCGTCCTCTTCTACACGGGCGGGCCTGTCCTCGCGGACGGCAAGCAGCTCGTCGCGAAGAGCAACTACCTGGCCCTCGCCTGCGCCGGCTACGTGGTGCTGACGCTCGAGGTGTGGCTCAACGCCTACGGGAAGTTCTCGGCCAAGGGGCTGGCCTTCTCGCTCATCGCCTGGGTCTTCGTGGGGCTCTGGGCACCGGCGTTCTGGCTCATGGCCTCGGGCCACCTGCCGTTCTGAGCTGAGCCGGAGAGGTCTCTTTCGAGGGGGAGGGGTTGTGGGGGAGGGGCCGGGCTGCGTGATTCGTCTTCGCGCAGCTCGGCCGTGCTGAGGGGTTGCAGCAAGCAACGTTGCGGCCTGCGTCGAGGCCGCGAATCGCCGAGCAGAGAAGTTGATGCGGCAAATAACTTCGCGGTGAGCGAGCCGCGAGTGCTAACGTCGCACGTATCACCGTGAAGCGCGCTGTTCCATCGACTCCGCGACCTTGGGGAGGGAGCGGACCAAGCCGGGACAGCGCAGCCGTATCATCGCCGGTTCTGGGGTTCATGTTGGGAGGCAGTCGTTTCGCTTTTCCAATCTCGTACGAAAGGGGAGGAGACAATGAAGAAGGCTGTGATGGGCTTTCTGCCCGCGGCGGTGACCGCCCTCTGTGTGGGAATGGCAGCTCCTGCACTGGCGGTCGACGTCAAGGCGGGTAACTGGGATCTGTCGCTCACTGGTAACGTGAACGCGTTCGCGACGTACACCCGCTGCGGCGTGGGCGGGCCAAGCGGCCCGAACGCTGACGTGGTCATTTCCCACGCCTGCACCAAGGCGGAGGGAGCGCCGAACACGTTCGCGATCGAGTCGGGCCTGCTCCCGAGCGCCTTCGTCTTCACCGCGAAGACCCGCGCGTACGATCTCGACGTCTCGGCAACCATCGGCCTCTACCCCGGCCTCCATGTGTCCGACACGCGCACCGGCAACGCCTCCGACGGCTTGTTCTCCATGGATGTCCGGCAGAACTTCATCACTGTGGGCGACAAAGGCTGGGGCACGATCAAGCTCGGCAAGGACCTCGGCCTCTTCGGCGCCGACGCGATCCTCTCCGACATGACGCTGCTCGGCGTCGGCAGCGGGACCGGGGGCGCCCAGTTGCGCAACCACAACGTGACCCTCGGCCACATCGGCACCGGCTACATCTACGCCGACTGGATCCCGCAGTTCGCCTACATCTCGCCGAGTTTCGGCGGTCTCCAGCTCACCGTCGCTGCCGTTGAGGCGTTCAAGATCGCTCCGGCGGACAGCAATGAGACGCCCGGCGTCCAGGCCAAGGTGACCTACGATTTCGCCGGGCCTTACGCCGGCCGGGTGTGGGCCGGCGGCATGTACCAGAATAGCAAGCTGAGCGCCCCTCCGACGAACCCGAGCCTTGACACCTACGCTGGCGAACTCGGCGTCAAGGCGAACGTCATGGGCCTCGGCGCGGTGGCCTACGGCTACATCGGCAAGGGTCTCGGCACCACGCTCATCGGCCTCGCCTCATCGCCCGACGCCGGTCCGACCCCGGCCTCCGCCACCGTCAATCCGGATGGGACCGTCACCGTCACGCCGGCCTCTGCCGGTACGATCGTCGGCGATTCGATTAGGGGGCGCACCTCCTACGGCGGGTACCTGCAGCTGACCTACCAGATCCCCGGCACCAAGCTGAGGCCTGGCGTGAGCTGGGGGATGAGCTACCTCAACCAGGCCGGTAACGACGCCGATACACTCGTGCACTGGAACGGCCAGGGCACGGCGGCGCTCTTCTACGCCCTCACCGACACCCTCACCCTGGTGGCCGAGGCCGACCACCAGCGCTCGAGGAACTGGGCTGGCGGCACTGCCAAGAGCAACTCCTTCGCCCTCGGCGCGATCATGTTCTTCTAAGCACGTTCAGCACGGGGGCCGCTCCGGCGGCCCCTTCCCAGTCCTTCGAAGCGGCGCGAACCTCGCGCCGCTTCTCTTTTTTCCGGAACAATCTCACGAACAGGCGGCGCCCCAGGCATCCCCTTCCAGCGCGCAGCTTTGCGCGCCACGCCCCAACTTGGGGCCACTGGAACCCGTATTTCCGTCTCTTGACCTGTATCAACTTCGTACACCTGGCGTACTCAGCTACGGTGTCCAACGGCGTACGGAGGTCTCATGTCGGTATCGAAGATGCTAGCAATCGGCGTTAGCATGGTAGTCACGGCGGGGTCTGCGTTGGCCGCAGACGAGTTACTGAGCTTCACCGACCGGGCAGAGCAGAGCCAGGGCATCGGCCAGGAGCGCGGGGCAAACGTCGCGCAGGAGGTCGTCGCCGCCGAGCCAGCAGCCCCGAACGAGACGGGGAGCTTCATCGCACGCGTCGAGGCGAGCCAGGGAATCAACACGAGCGGTCCCGCGACGCTCGAGGCATCCGAGGCAGCGGCCATCCCCGGCGAGGCGACGAGCTTCATCAGCCGCGTGGTGGCTAGCCAGGGCGTCGGACTGGAAGGAACCGGGCAAGGGGCGGCCGCAGGCGAGCCCAGCTCCCGATGAGTCGTGAGCTGGCCTGCCTCGTTCGAGTGGAGGAACTGGCTCCCGAGGATCGGGGCCCCCCCCCCCGCACCCAAACCCCCCGGGGGGGGGGGGGGGTGGGGAGTACGCCAAATTTTTGTTTAGCGGGCCCACGCGGC
>JBGQLS010000043.1:0-22562 GCA_041500205.1 Anaeromyxobacteraceae bacterium
CGCAACTTGTCGAACTCGGCCTTCTTCTCGTCGAGCATCTTCTGCTTCTGGTCGAACTCGCGCTTGAGGTTGGCCTTGGCGGCCTTCCCCTCCTCGATCTCGTTCAGCGCGCGCTGCAGGTCGACGTAGGCGATCTTCTGCTCCGCCCCGGCGTGGGCTGGGAAGGCGTACATCGCGGCCGCGACCGTGAGTGCGGCAGCGTGAAGGAGAGTCCTGGTGCGCATGGCGTGAATCCTCGACTGCGGCGTTGAAGCCCTGGGGAGGGCCGCTCGTCCCCGCCCCATCTAGAAGAAGCTCCCGATCGTGAACTGAAAGTCAATGGCCTGGTCCAGGTATGCCCCCGAGACGCGATCGCGACGCCGGTTGAGCGGGATGCCCCACTCGAACCGGAGCGGGCCGATGGGGCTGAACCAGCGGAACCCGAAGCCGAAAGACTTGTAGAGCGAGAGCGGCACGGCCGGATCGCTGTACTTGCCGGGCGCGAACGTGTTTCCGAGATCGTAGAAGACGACGCCACGGATGCCCACCTTTTCGAAGATGGGGAACTCGAGCTCGAGGTTGAGAGTGACCTGCTTGTCGCCACCGGTCGTGAAGTCGAAGAGCTCCGTGTCGGGTCGCACCGCCGCGCCGGCCGGAATGGTGGGCGCGAGCGAGAGCAGGCGGTAGCCGCGCACGGAGTTGATCCCGCCCAGGTAGTACTGCTCGGAGACGGGGACCGGATGCTGGTCATCCCAGCCCTTGATGATCCCGGCGGTGAGCTTGGCGCGCGCGACGATCCCCCAGAACAGGGGGTGATAATACCGTGAGTCGAGCGAGTAGCGCGTGAAGAGGTTCACGCGCGACCCGAACAGGAAGTCCGGCGCCAGGGCGGGAGGCGCGGCCTCGGCCGAGATGGAATGGAAGAAGCCACTCGTCGGGAACAGGCGATTGTCGCGCTTGTCCCACTGCAGCGAGAGCCGGAGCGAGCTGGTGGTGCCGGACCGGAACCGGTTGAAGAGCGCGATGTCGGTGATGCCGTTGGGCGACACCTTCACGAACTCGTTGGTGTAGGTGGCGAAGAGGCGCAGGTCCTCCAGGTTGCGCGCCCACGCGAACCATGGCGAGAGGCCGCTCAGCTCGTAGCCCCACGTCACCGAGCCGCCGATGGCCTGGCGAGAGAAGGTCGAGAAGAACCCCTCCGTCGCATAGATGTCGAAGGCGAAGGTCCACTTGGTGTCGAGGAAGTAGGGCTCGACGAACTGGATCTGGCCGAGTTGACGGATGGACGAATACTGGACCTGCAGCGAGAGCGTCTGGCCCCAGCCGAAGAAGTTGTTCTGCGAGATCTGGCCGGTGAGGATGAAGTTCTCGTAGGACGAGAAGCCCGCGCCGACCTGGAACGTGCCGGTGGAGCGTTCCTTCACGGCCACCCGCGCCACCAGCTTGTCGTCGCCGCTGCCCTTCTCGGTGGTGATGTTCACCGTCTCGAAGTAGCCGAGCGCGTTGACGCGCGATTTCGACTGGGTGATGGCCGCATTGCTGAAGAGCTCGCCCTCGTAGATGCGCAGTTCCCGGCGGATGACCTTGTCGCGCGTCTTGGAGTTGCCGACGACGTCGATCCGCTCGAAGTACGTCTTGCGCCCGGGCTGAACGTCGTAGGTCAGATCCACGATGCGCGTCTTGGGGTCGACCTTGGTGTCCGGGTTCACGTTCGCGTACGCGTACCCGGCATCGCGGTAGAGGTCGGAGATGGCGAAGAGGTCCTTGCCTACCCGCGAGCGCGCGAAGAGCTCGCCGGATCTCACCTGGGTGAGGCGCCGCAGCTCGGATTTCTCGTGCAGGAGCTCGCCGGAGAAGTCGATCTGGCCGACCCGGTACTGCTCCCCCTCCTCGATGCGGAGCGTGATGTACAGGAAGCGCTTGTCGGGGCTCAAGGCGATCGAAGGCTTGCTCACCTTCGCGTAGATGTAGCCACGGTCGCCGTAGACGAACTGGATCGCCTGCAGGTCGCGCTGGAAGGCCTCCTCGCGATAGGTGCCCGCGCTGGTGATGAAGGAGAGAAAGCCGCCCTCCTGCGTCTGCATGACGCTGGTGAGGTCCTCGCGCGGCACGTGCTGGTTCCCGAGGATCTGGATCTCCTTCACCTGGACCTTGGCGTGCTCGTTCACCTGGAAGACGACCCGGACCTGGTTGTCGGGTTGGTCCTCGAGCCTGTAGCCGACCTCCGCCAGGTAGAAGCCCTTCTCGACGTATTTCTCCTGGATCTTCCGGACGCTCTTCTTCACCTGGTTCAGGTCCAGGATGGCGTACTGCTTCACCTCGACGGCGTCCTTCAGATCGTCGGAGGAGATATCTTCGTTGCCTTCGATCTTCGTCTCTCGCACGGCGGGCCGCTCGGCGACGCGGAAGACGAGCGCCGGATTCTCCCGATCGCCCCGCTCCTCCACCACGACGTCCGAGAAGAACCCGAGCTTCATCACCGCCTTGATGTCCTCGTCGACCTTGCGCGGCTCGAGCGGCTGGCCCGCCTTGGTCGAGATGGCCGACTTGATGGCGTCGACCTCGACGCGCCGGTTTCCCTCGACCAGGATGCGCGCCACCGTCGGCGGCGACGCCGCCGCCCGGGCCGGTCCGCCGAGGACGAGGACGAGGGCCAGCGCCATGGCCAGGAAGGGGAGCCTCGTCACGAGGGGGCGCAATGTATTGCAGAGGGGCGACATGCTTCAAGGAGATACGGGCACCCACATCGGCGGCGGCGTCACGCGAGGCACCCGGCGCTGAGGCGCAGCCGGCGCGGGAGCGCCTCGGACAGCCGCTCGTTGTGCGTGACGATGACCATGGTGATGCCGAGGGCGGCGTTGAGGTCCGTGAGCAGGCGGTGGATGCCTTCGGCGGTCGCGGGGTCGAGGTTGCCGGTCGGCTCGTCGGCGAGGAGCAGCCGCGGTTTCAGGCAGAGGGCGCGCGCCAGGGCCACGCGCTGCTGCTCGCCGCCGGAGAGCTCGCCCGGCTTGTGTTCCATGCGCTCGGCCAGCCCCACGCGCGAGAGCATCTCCTGGGCAGCCTGCCGCGCCTCGTTCCGCGCCAGCCGGCGAATGAGCCCCGGCATCATCGCGTTCTCGAGGGCGGTGAACTCGGGCAGGAGATGATGGCTCTGGAAGATGAACCCCACTGTCTCGTTGCGGAAGATGGCCAGGCCGCTCGCGTCGCGCGCGAAGACGTCCTCGCCCTCGAAGAGCACCCGGCCGGAGGTGGGGTGGTCGAGGGCGCCGATCACGTTGAGAAACGTGCTCTTTCCGGACCCGGAGGGCCCGGTCAGCCCGACCATCTCTCCCGCGGCGATGTCGAGGTCGAGCCCCCGCAGCACCTCCACGCGCCGCGGCGATGCCCCGGGTTTCTCGGGAGGCATGAGGTAGGTCTTCACGAGGCCGTGGACGGCGAGCAGCGGTTGGCCGCCCCACCCGTCCTTTCCGCGTTGACCAGGGCGGTGGCCAGGGTCTTCGAGCTCGGGGTCGGGCCTCATCACTCGCCCCGGAGCCCTTCCACGGGCTCGAGCCGCGACGCCTTGCTCGCAGGGTAGATGGTGGCGAGATAGCTGAGCGCGAGCGCGAGCAGGGCGACGAGCAGGAACTCGACGGGGTTCATCCGGACCGGCAGGTTGGAGATGTAGTAGACCTCCGGATCGAGCGGGATGCCAACCTTGTCGATGAGGAGGCAGGTCCCGAAGCCGAGGATGAGGCCGAAGGCAGTGCCGACGGCGCCGATGACGATGCCCTCGGCCACGAAGATCTTCATCACGCTCGGCTGTCCGGCGCCCATCGACTTCAGCACCGCGATCTCGCGGCGCTTGTCGAGCACCTGCATGATGAGCGTGGCGACGATGATGAAGCTCGCCACGAGCACGATGAACCCCAGGATGACCGCCATCACCACCTTCTCCATCATGAGGGCGGAGAAGAGGTTCCGGTTGAGCTCGCCCCAGTCGCGGACCCGATACGGATAGCCCTCGAGCGCCGTCAGGACGCGGCGCAGGATGGGGCGGGCCTCGTCCACGTTCCGGACCTTGATCTCGAGCCCGGTGACGGACTGGCCGGTACCGAAGAACCGCTGCGCCTCCGAGAGCTCGATGTACGCGAACTTGGAGTCGTACTCGTACATCCCCGAGTAGAAGACGGCCGCCACGCGGAAACCGCGGCTCTTCGGCTGGGGCCCAGCCGGCCCCAGCTCCCCGAGCGGCGAGATCACGTTGACGGTGTCGCCCACGAACACGCGAAGTGCGTGGGCCATCTCCTTGCCGACGACGATGCCCGGCAAGACCTTGCCCGGCCCGCCGCGCGGTTCGGGCGGAGGCGCGGGGACCGCTGGATCGCCTTTGCGCTTCCTTGGCAGCGGCTTGCCGAGGAGTGCTTCGAGGGTAGAAGATGCGGCGGAGCCGCCTACCTTATCTGGGGCCCCCTGGGGGGCCAGATCAGAAGGAGATGCGGCGGAGCCGCCTACCTTACTTGGGGCCCCCTGGGGGGCGAGGGAAGGAGATGCGGCGGAGCCGCCTTCCTTGTCCGGGGCGGCCTGGGGAGCGGCGCCGCGGCGTTGGTCGGGCGGGGACGGGATCCGCTCGGGATGCTCGAGGTACTCGAGCTTTCCTTCCTGGATGGTGCGCGGCAGGTCGATGACGGAGCCCACCGTGGCGGGGTCGATCGCCTCGAGCAGCGTGCCGGTCAGGTTCTGGTCCGCCGACAGCATCACCTCGTTGTAGATGAACGGCGTCGCCCCGACGACGCCGGGCACGGCCAGCACCTGCTCGCGCACCTGGCGCCACTCCGGAAAGTCGTTCTGGCCGTATTTCTGGAGCATGCCGTGGGAGCGCGTCCCCAGGATCTTGGCCTTGAGGTCGCCCTCGAAGCCGCTCATCACCGAGAGCACCACCGTCAGCGCCCAGACGCCGATGGCCACGCCGCCGATCGAGATGAGCGTCATGAGCAGCGTGGCTGGCATGCGCGGCCGGAAGGCCATCTCGCCCCGACGTTCGGCGCGTTGCTGCATCCGGTCGCGGCGGAACGACCACGCCATGGTGACGAGCAATCCGGGAACGATGCCCGTCACCACCAGGAGGAAGAGCCCGCAGATCGTGCGCGGCGCGAGGCGCAGGTGGCTCTTCGCCACGAAGAGCTCGTAGGAGAGCGAGGGATCGAAGCGTCCCGATCCGAAGAGGAGGTATCCCACGGAGGCGCCGGTGAAGGCGAAGGTCCCGGCCAGGGCCGCGGTGGAGAGGAGGCCCAGCACGACGACCAGCTTGCCCTGCGCCTCCCACGCCGACAGGGCGAGCCCGCTCGCGCGCAGTCCGGGCAGCATGACGAGGACGGGGCCGAGCACGACGGCCATGAGGATGAGCGTGGCCGAGCCGATCTCGTAGAAGCCGATGCGCCGGCCAGCGACGGCACCGAGGAGCCCGCCCAGCAGCGCCACCAGCCCCCCCGCCATGATCGCGAGGCCCGTGGCAAGGCCGGTGGCCAGGCCCAGGCGGTCGGCGAGGACCATCTGGCCGAAGCCGGCGACGAGCGGCGCGGTCAACACGCCCGCCGCAGAAAAGGCGAAGGTGCCCGCCGAGAAGACGGGCGGGACGCTCATGGACGTCTGCCCGGCTCCGGAGGTGACGGACGCGCGCGGGCTCGGTGCGGGGTTCGTCAAGGCGGTCACGATGGCGCTCTAACAACCGGGCGGCCGATTCAGTCCCTGGTCTTGAGGAGGGGGAAGAGGATGACGTCGCGGATGGAAGGCGAGTCGGTGAGGAGCATGGTCAGGCGGTCGATGCCGATCCCCTCCCCTGCCGTGGGGGGCATCGCGTACTCGAGCGCGCGCACGAAGTCCTCGTCGTAGGGCATCGCCTCCTCGTCGCCGGCCGCCTTGTTCCTCATCTGCGCCTCGAAACGGGCGCGCTGGTCGCCGGGGTCATTGAGCTCGCTGAAGGCATTGGCCATCTCCATGCCGGCCACGAAGAGCTCGAACCGGTCGACCAGCCGCGGGTCCGAGTCGCGGCGGCGGGAGAGCGGGCTCGTCTCGAGCGGAAAGTCCACCACGAAGGCGGGCTTGTCCTTGGGGAGCTGGGGCTCGGCGAACACCTCGAAGGCCTTGGCGATGGCCTCTCCGGGAGATCGCCTTGCGGCCTGCTCCAGCTTCCAGGCGCCCTCGGAGTCGTTCTCGCGCGCCGCGGCGCGGGCCAGGGCCTCGGCGAGTCCCTTTCCGGCGAGCGCGTCGTCCAGCGGCAGCCCGAGCGCCCGCGCGCCCATCTCGACCATGGAGACGCGCGGATAGGGCGGCGTGAGGTCGATGCGCTGGCCCTGGAACGTGATGACCGGTGAGCCGGTGACCTTCACCGCGAGCGCATGGAAGAGCTGCTCGGTGAGCACCATCAGGTCTTCGTGCGTCGCGTACGCCTGGTAGAACTCGATCGAAGTGAACTCGGGGTTATGGCGGCGGTCGATGCCCTCGTTGCGCCAGATGCGCCCGATCTCGTAGACGCGCTCCAGTCCGCCCACCACCAGGCGCTTCAGGTGCAGCTCGGTCGCGATGCGGAGCTTCAGGTCGAGATCGAGCGCGTTGTGGTGGGTCTCGAAAGGACGCGCGGCAGCGCCGCCGGCCTCTTCCGGCTTGTGGAGCGTGGGCGTCTCGACCTCGAGATAGCCGCGCTCGTCGAGGAAGCAGCGGATGGTGGACACGATGCGGGCACGCTTCTGGAAGGTCTCGCGCACACCGGGGGTGACGATGAGGTCGACGTAGCGGCGACGGTAACGCTCCTCCACGTCGGTGAGGCCGTGCCACTTCTCCGGGAGCGGACGGATCGACTTCGTGAGGATGGTGAAGCGCGCCGCCTCGAGGGTGAGCTCGCCGGTCTTGGTGCGCGTCGCGGGCCCATCCGCGGCGATGACGTCGCCGACGTCGAGGAGCTTGAAGACCTCGAAGGCGTGCTCCCCGACCTTGTCCTTCTTCACCCAGACCTGGATCTCGGCGGAGCGGTCGCGGACCCGCAGGAAGGCCGCCTTGCCGAAGCTGCGCAGGGCGAGGACGCGGCCCGCGATGGACCAGCTGCCGGGGTCCTTCGCGATCTCCTCCGCGGGCGCTTCACCGTAACGGTCGATGAGCTCTTTCGCGAGGCCGGCGGGGGCATGCCCGTTGCCGAAAGGATTCACCCCGAGCTTCTTCAGCTCCTCGGCCTTGCGGACGCGCTGCGCGATGATTTCGCGCTCGGTGGAACCCAGCTCCTCGGGCATGTGCCGGCCTCGTACCCTGGTGATCGCAAAGGGAAAAGCGAAGCCGGAAGGTAACCGGGCGGCGAGAGGGGGTCAACGAAGGAGACTGCTAAACAGGCCGGTACACGCGCCAGTCGATCTCCGGGAAGATGTTGTCCTTCCCTTCCACGTACGAGAGCCAGCTCTCGTCGAGCTGGCCGGACCGGAGCTGGTCGTGGAGCCGGGTAAAGCGGAGCAGGTGCTCCTTGGTGCGGCGGATGGCATACTCCACCATCGTTCCGGTCTTCATGATGAAGGCCCAGTCGCTCGACTGGGCGAGCAGCAGCTCGCGGGCAGCCTGGTTGAGCGCTCGGCGCTGGACCCCGTCCGACTCGGGGTAGGCGCGCGCGAGCGCGATCATCCGCTCCGCCGCCTTGTGGAGGTGGCGATAGATCCAGTCGTTGGAGCCGTCCAGCCACACTCCAGCATAGCCGCCCGAGCCCCAGGAGCTGAGCGGCGGCGTGCAGACCTGCTGCTCAGGGTTCTCGCGCAGGTAGTCGCCGGGCGTGGCGAGCCGGAAGACGCGCTGATCGAAGGCGACCTTGCGGAGGAGGAGGTCGATGAACATCGGCCCCTCGTGCCACCAGTGCCCATAGAGCTCCGCGTCGTATGGAGAGACGACGATCGGCCGCGTCCCGGGCATGCGCGACGACAGGTGCTCGATCTGGCGCTCCCGGTTGAACATGAAGTTGCCGGCGTGCACGGCGGCGCGCTCCCGGGCTCGCCCGGGGTCGTAGGGCTGCTTGTGCGCCGTCTTGCCGGTGATCCGGTAGTACTTGATGCCGACGTTCTTGCGTTGCCCGGTGGGCTGCACGTACTCGCGGACGTAGTCGAAGTCGAGGTCCCAGCCCACGTCCCGGTAGAACTCCCGGTAGTCGGGATCGCCGGGGTAGCCGTGCTCGGCGCTCCATACCTGCATGGACGACTCCGGATCGCGTCCGAACGCGGCCGGGCCGCTCGGGGTGTAGACGGGCGCATACACGCCGTAGCGCGGGCGCGGGGTCGCGTCGGTGATCCCGTGCGTGTCGACGAAGAAGAAGCGGATGTTCTGCTCGGCCAGGAACCGGTCCAGGCCGGGGAAGTAGCCACACTCGGGTAGCCAGATGCCGGCCGGATCGTGCCCGAAGTGGCGCCGGTGGTGCGCCACGGCCACCGCGATCTGGGCGCGGATTGCCTCCGGGTACATCTGCATGAGCGGGAGGAAGCCGTGCGTCGCGCCGCAGGTGAGGACCTCGAGGCGGCCCGCGTCCTCGAGCCGCTTGAAGGCGCCTACCAGGTCGCGGCGGTAGCGGTCGTTGAAGAGCGACGCCAGTTCCTTGAACTCGCGCTGGTAGTGCTGCGCGAGGGGATGGAAGGTCGGGTCTCCGCGGGTGCGGTGCACCTCCTTCTCGGCGAGCTCGCAGAGCTTGTCGAGGCGCCCTGCGTACCTGCTCATGAGGAGGTCGTCTCGCAGCATCGCCACCAGAGGCGGCGACATGGTGAGCGAGATGCGGAACGGGATCCCCTCGTCGGTGGCGCGATCGAAGACGCGCAGGAGTGGCAGGTACGTCTCGCTGATCGCCTCGTACAGCCAGTCCTCCTCGAGGAAGTCCTCGAACTCCGGATGACGCACGAAGGGGAGGTGGGCGTGCAGGTGGAGCGACAGGTACCCCAGGACGTCGTGGGCCATCTCGTGCTGCTCCGCTCAGGTTGTGAAGCAGTTAACGATCCGTTCCGACGGAAGGCTCCGCCCGAATCCAGCGCACTTCGCGCGCGCTCGGGCTCGGGCTCGGGCTCGGGCTCGGGCGCGGGGGCGGGGGCGGGCTCGGGCGGGCATCTCGGGTCCTCCCCGTCGGTTCGGCCCCAGGGCGAGGACGGAGAAGTCGGAACGGACGGCGAGGACGTCGGGGAGAAGGGCCGGCCTCCCATGCCGCCCGCGCTGCCTCCCCAGACGCGTCCGGCGAAGCGCGACCAGTCGGACAGGCGCGCCAGCTGAGCCCGCACGTCTTCGGGGAAGGGCGCTCCCGGGTGCGGCTCGCGCAGGAGGCGCTGCAGCGGCTCGCTCCACAGGACGCGCATGAAGCGGTCGTCGATGATCGGCGAGAGGCCGACCGGAGGAAGCATCATCTCGTTCGACGGCTGGGCCAGGAGCCGATCCTTGCCAAGGCCATTCACGACATGGATCTCGGCGCGGTACACGCCGCTCGGGTCGAGGTCGTGGACGTAGTAGCTGCGCGACTCGAGCGCGAAATCGACGGTGCGCACCCGGCTCCAGCCGCCGCCGGTCCCTCGGGCGAAGATCCAGAGCTGCGGGCGACCGCCGTCGAGGTCCTGGAACGCCTGTCGGAGCGTCTCCTGCGCGTGATCCCAGTAGAGAAACAGCGTCCTCGGGTCCCGCGGGAGCGCGACGAGCGCGTCGTCGGCATAGCTCCATGGCAGCTCGCCCAGTTGCTCGTCGTAGCCGTTTGGCAACGCCTGCGGCTCGGCGGCGGTCTCGCGGAGGCTTGGCTTCGGACGGCGCTGCGTCTCCATGGCGCTCTCGGTCATGGGGTGCGGCGCGCCGCGCAACGCATCCTCGCCGGCGACCCGCGCCACCATGTGGCCCTCGGGATCCGGTTCGGGCTCCCCGCGCGCCGCCGCGCGCACGCGGCGGGCCCCCGCCTGCGCCGCCCCGGCGACCTCGCGCACGGCGCGGACTGCCTCGCGCGCGGCCTGCCCGACCTTGGACGGCGCCGCGCCCGCATGGCGTTGCTTCCCTTTCTCCGGCGCCTTCTTGCTCGCGCCCGCGCGGATCGCCTTCCCGCCCGCTTCCTCGGCGGTTCCCTCGCGGACCTTGCCCCTCAGCGCGTCGACCATCCTCCCGGTCGCCCGCGCCGCCATCCCGGCGGCTCCCTTCACCTTCCCGGCAGCCTTCTCGGCGGCGCCCGCGACCCGACTCTCCGCCGCCTGGAGCGCTCGGATGAGCTCGGCCTTCGTCTTGAGCTTCGAATGCCCGCGGCCGAGCGCCTTCCGCGCCAGCTCGCGCAAGACTTGGACCGTCATGCTCTTGAATTCGGCCATGGCTTCCCCATCAAGCAGCCGCGCCGTGTAGCGTCAAGGGTTTAGGAAGGGGGCCTATCCCCCGCGTGCTCTCGATGACCACTGGACTCGAGGATCCCAGAACGCGAAAGCGTCACCCCGCCAGCGTCGCGACAGCGCCACCCGATCGGGGGTCCGGTGGAGCCACGGGGGCGCGGGCCGGCGGCCGTACGACGGGTTTCTGCTAAGCTCCTAAATCGTCGTGGCAAGCGGGTCCGGCATGAACCATTCCGGCGAGGGGAATACCTGTCCCCTCTGCGGAGGCGCCCATCCGCGGAGCGAGTGCCCTGTCGCGCTCAGCCCGACGAGCGGGATCGACGGCCTCTGGGCTCCCCCCATTCCTTCTCCTTCCGATCCGCTGCTCGGATCGATGGCGGGCAGCTTCCGGCTCCAGAAGCTCCTCGGCCGGGGCGGGATGGGCGTCGTCTACCTCGGAGAGCATCCGATCATCGGCAGCAAGGTCGCGATCAAGTTCCTGCACGAGTCGATGTGCGCGAGCCCGGAGCTCGTCGGCCGGTTCTACGATGAAGCACGAGCAGTGAACCTGATCGGGCACGAGAACATCGTCTGTATCTACGACCTCTCGCTCCTTCCCCCGAGTCGCTACTACATCGTGATGGAGTACCTGGAGGGCGCGCCGCTCTCGGCGCTCTTGCGGGCCGGCCGGGTCGCCCCCTCGATCACCATCGAGATCCTCCTCCAGCTCGCCGACGCCCTGCGGGCCGCGCACAGCCGCGGAGTCGTGCATCGAGACCTCAAGCCGGAGAACGTGTTCCTGCTGAAGAGGCACGGACGCGACCACTTCGTGAAGCTGGTGGACTTCGGCATCGCCAAGCTCGCCGACCGCCAGTCAGGGGCGCGCACGGCGGCCGGCATGATCGTGGGCACGCCGGAGTACATGGCCCCTGAGCAGTGCGAGAACGGCCGCGTCGATCGGCGCACCGACGTCTACGCGCTCGGCGTCATGGCCTACGAGATCGCGACGGGGAGGCTGCCCTTCACCGGCCAGGGCATCCCGCAGATCCTCCTCGCGCACCTGCGCGATCCCCCGACGCCCCCGCGCCAGGTCGACGCCTCGATCCCCCCCTGCCTGGAGCGCATCATCCTGAAGGCGCTCGCCAAGAAGGCGGAGAACCGCTTCCAGGACATGGCGGCCTTGTCCGCCGATCTGGAGCTGGCCCGCCGCGAGATCGCCGCCGTGTCGGGGCCGGCGCCCGCGACGAGCCCGCCCGCCGTGGCCGTGCCTCCGCAGTCCGGCCCCGCGCTCGAGGTGCGCGGTGCGGACGGCAAGGCGCGCCGGCTGCGCGCCGAGCAGGTGACGCACGGGGGCGTCTTCCTCTGCGACGAAGGCGCGCTGCCTCCCCTCTTCTCGCGCGTGCAGATCGTCGTGCCGGTCGAGGGCGCCCGCCCGGTCGAGGTGGCGGCGGACGTCGTGCGGCACGTCACGGCCGCGGACGCGGGCCGGTGGAAGATGCCTTCCGGCTTCGCCGTACAGCTGCGCGTGCTCGACCCGATACAGCGGGCGGCCGTGGACGGCCTGGAGGCCCGGCTCGGCGCGCCGCCGGCGCACGCGCCCCAGCCAACCCTGGTGCCGGCTCCAGTCGCGCTTCACGCGCTGGAGCGGCGCGCCTCGGCCGGCCCCTACGAGCTCCTCGGCGCGAAGCCCGACGCGGGCTTCCCGGAGGTCCGCGAGCGTGCGCGCGCCCTGCGCGCCGAGATCGAGTCGGTGCGCCTGCGGCTCCCTCCCGAGCAGCAGGCCTCGCGCGTACCGGAGCTCCTGACGCGTCTCGACGCGGCCGTCGCGCTCCTGGGCTCGCCCATCGAGCGCCTCGTGTTCGACGCGCGTCGTGGGAACTTCCGCGGCGTTGCGCACTGCGTTACGGCCGGGACGTCGCCGGCCGTCGTCGAGGCGCGCCGCAGGATGCTGCTCGCCGAGCACCCCCCGGATGCCGACGAGATCCAGCGGCACGTGGCGAGGGCTCAGGTGGCTACCAAGCTCGGGAACAGCGCTGCCGCGCTCCTCGAGTACGAAGCGGCGCTGTCGGCCGACCCCCTCGACCTCGGGATCCATCAGAAGTACTGGGAGCTGAAGCGCGAGCGGTGAATTCCCTCGCCCCCGCCTCCGTCCATCACGCATAGAATCCCTCGCGCATGCCCGCGCCAGCTCTCGCCGCCATGGTCGTCGCGCTGCTCGCGTCCGCGCAGGGCGATGCGGCGAACGAGCCTTCCTCGCCGGTGACGCGCCGCTACGTCATCGAGCGCATCCAGCTCGACGGCCTGATGCGGACTCGCACTTCCGAGGTGCGAAGGCACCTCTCCACGGCCGAAGGAGAGCTGCTCGACGACAAGTCGGTGCTCCTGTCCCGGCTGCGGCTGCTGCAGCTCGGCTGGTTCTCCCGAGTCGAGACGCGCGTCGAGAAGGGCAGCGAGCGCGGCCTGGTCGTGCTCGTCTTCGACTTCACGGAGCGAAACACGCTCATCGTCTCCGACCTCGTCATCGGCTCCACCGGGCCACAGCCGCTCTACGGGGGGCTCGGGCTGTCGGAAGGCAACTTCCTCGGGCGTGGCCTCAGCCTCTCCGGCACCTTCGTCTACGGTGGCCCGCCGGCCGATCGTCCGCTCGACCCGGCGCGCTTCGCGCTGCGCGGCGCGTTCTTCGCACCCGACGTGACCTTCGCCGGGCTGCCCCTCGTCTTCGGTCTCTCCGCCCTCGGGCTGCGCGGGGAGGAGTTCACCTGCTCGGACCCGGAGTGCAGACCGTTCCGTGGCCACTACGGTGACGCGCCGCGCCTCCGCTACGATCGCATCGGCGGCGAGCTGACGGTGGGGCTGCGGCCAGGCCCCTTCGAGCGGCTGCTCGCCGGTTACCGCCTGGAGCGGGTCAGCGCGACATCGATCCCGGGCGCCACGCCGGGCGTGGACACCGGCCCTCTCCCCTCCATCCGGGCCGGCAGCTCGCTCCTCTCCGCGCTCACCGCCACCTACGACCGGGATACACGCAACGAGCTCTTCTTCCCGACCGACGGCACCAGGCTGGCCCTCAACATCGTCTTCGGCTCGCAAGCGCTCGGCGGCGACTACGAGTACAGCCGCTACCTCCTGCAGCTGGAGAGCGATCACGCCCTGCCGCACGGCCACGCCCTCAAGCTCCTCGGCGCTGCCGGCGCGGTGCAGGGCGATGCCCCGTTCTTCGAGCGCTTCTACCCCGCCGACTTCGCGTACTTCTCGCTGGGGCCCGCCCTGGGTCGGGCCCTCGAGCTCAACTTCTCGACCGACGCGCGCTACGACGCCTATCTCGCCATGCTCGGCGCCGAGTACGGAGTGCCGCTCTGGTCCTCGGGCCGCTTCTTCCACCGCGGCTACCTGGCGATCGGCGCCCGCTGGCTCTTCAGCGCCGCGCGTGCCAGGGCGGGCCGCACCCCTGCCTCTCGCACTCCGTTCTCCGGCGACCTGGCGCTCCGCCTGGACACGCCGGTCGGCAGCTTCAACGTCTCGATGGGCTACGCGCTCGACAACTTCCTGTGACCCTCCGGCCCCAGAGCTTCCGGCGCGCACGCGGCGGGGCACGAGCCCCGCTGCTCGTCGCCGCCGCGCTCGGCGCCCTCGCCGCTTCGGCCGCCTTCTCCCACGACGTGCCACGCACCCTGCCCAGCACCGTCGAGGCGCGGGGGGCGAGGCTCGCCGTGACCCTCGACCTCGCCCCCGCTTTCCCTCCGGGTCTGCAGAAGCAGCTCTCCAACGGCCTCACCAACGTCATCGCAGTCCATGTAACGCTCGTGCCCGAGCGCGCGCAGGAGCCGGCCGCGCTCTACGGTCGCGAGGTGGACGTCCTCTACGACGTGTGGGAGGAGACGTTCGGCGTGACGGTGAAGGACCCGGCCAGCCCGCGCGGACGGCAACGCACCTTTCGCCGTTTCGACGAGCTGCGCGCCTTCCTCGCCGACGCCAGCGCCATCGACCTCGGACCGATCTCTGAGCTGGGCGGTGGCAGCTGGGTGGTGCAGACCCGGATCGAGCTGAACCCGGTCTCCAGGGAGCTGCTCGAGCGCACCCGCGAATTCATCGCGAACCCGTCGGCGGCCGGGCGCAGCGGGGCTCCGTCGCGCAGCGTCCTTGGCGCCATGGCGAGCTACTTGCTCAAGGGAGCCGACCCGGGCGCGGACGTGCATGTCTTCCGCTCGCCTCCGTTCACGGCGCGCGAGGTGGCTGCCCGATGACGGCAGCGCGAGAGCCGCCTTCGCAACCGACCGCGCCGGCGGAAGGCACGGGTCCGGAGCAGCGGCGCTGGCTGGCACGGCTCCGGCCCTCGCTCTTCGAGCTCAAGATAGCGGGCGCGCTGGTGCTGGCTGCCGTGGTGCCGCTCATGGCCGCCCTCTGGCTGGCGCGCACGCTCACCGAGGAGAACCTGGCGATGGCGCTCAACCCGCGCGTCGTGGCGCGGCTCGAGGCCACGCCTGCGCTCTACCGCGACCTCTTCCAGGCGCGCAAGCAGCTCTACGCCGAGCAGGCCCGGGCGATCCTGCGGCAGCTCCCGTCGGACCCTACGCACCTCCAGTCCTTCCTGACGGGCGCGGTGGAGCACACGCCTCGCCTGCGCCGGGCGGCCGTGCTCGACGCGAGCGGAGCGGTGCTGGCCGAGGCCGAGGCATCGCAGCCGAACCCGGACGGCGAGTGGCGCCCTGCCGCGGCCGGCCCGGTACAGATCCAGGACGCCGCGCGGCGTGGCCTGCCGGTGGGGGCGACCTTCGAATGCACCTTCGCCGTCGAGGCGCGCTTCTTCGCGGACCTGTCGGAGGCGCGCGATCTGGCCGAGGTCTACCACAGCGCCGAGGCGCTGCGCGCCGACATCCAGCAAAGCTACGTCCGCGCCTTCGCCGCGCTCCTCGGCGCCTGGGCCCTGGCCGCCGGGATGGTGGGTGCGCTGCTGGCGCGCCGTACCACCCGGCGCCTCTCGGACCTGGTCCGGGCGGTGCGCCAGCTCGCCAAGGGGAACCTCTCCGTGCAGGTGCAGGCCGGCAGCGCCCGGGACGAGGTGGCCGCGCTGGCGAGAGCCTTCAACAGCATGGTGCGGGAGGTGAAGGAGAGCCGTGACCGCATCGTCTACCTGGAGAAGATCTCGGGGTGGCAGGAGGTAGCCCGGCGCCTGGCCCACGAGATCAAGAACCCGCTCACGCCCATCCAGCTCGCCTTCCAGCAGCTCGAGGCGCGCTACGCGGCCTCGCCGGCCCAGGACGCCTCGTTCGCGAAGCTCCTCTCCGACGCGGGCGAGATCGTGCGCGACGAGATCGGGACGCTCCAGAGGCTGGTCGAGGACTTCTCCGGCTTCGCCAAGCTCCCCGAGGTGAGGGCCGAGCCGGCCGAGCTGGGCGAGTTCGTGGAGGAGTTCGTGCGCACGAGCCCCCAGCTGGCCGAAGAGGCCGACGTGGACGTGCAGCGGGGCGGCGACTGCCCCGTCGCGCTCGACCGCGCGCTCATGCGCCGCGTCCTCGCCAATCTGGTGCGCAACGCCATCGACGCGTCGCGTCCCGCCCGCGCCCGCGTCCACCTTGGCGTCGCGCGCTCGCCTGACCGCGCGGTGCTCACCGTGTCGGACGAAGGTCAGGGCATCCCCCCGGAGCTGCGCGAGCGGGTCTTCGACCCGTATTTCACCACGCGACATGAGGGCACCGGGCTCGGGCTCGCCATCGTGAAGAAGATAGTCCTCCAGCACGGGGGAGAGATCTCCGCCGGCGCGCGCGCGGAGGGCGGGGCCTCGTTCACCATCGCGCTGCCCATGGCCGTCCCGGCCGGCGCGGTGGCAGGAGCCTGACCGCCGCGGGCGCCGCCGGAGAGACCTCGCGACCGCCCCTCGCCCCGTGGTAAGAGGCGCGTCGTCTCGGAGGAGGAAGAGCGATGCCCGAAGCCGCCAAGAAGCAGGAACCCCAGCCCGAGCCCGCCAAGACTGCGCCCGCCAGGGAGCCCTGGATGCAATGGGTGGCGCTGACCACGACGGTGCTCGCGGTGTGCGCCGCCATCAGCGCGCTCAAGGGGGGCAGCTACTCCACGAGGGTGCAGCTCTCGACCACGCAAGAGGTGAACAAGTGGTCGTACTTTCAGTCGAAGAGCATCAAGCAGCACGCCGTCGAGCTGCACCGGGATCAGCTGGAGCTGCTCCGGCTCGAGGCTCGCAGCCCCGAGGCGCAGCGCCTCATCGGAGAGCGCGTCGCCAAGGCCAGCGCGGAGCTGGCGCGCTACGAGCAGGAGAAGGGGCAGATCAAGGCCGAGGCGGAGGCGATCCAGAAGAACGAGGGCGAGCTCAAGCGCCACGCCGGATTCTTCGGCCTGGCGGTCATGCTCCTCCAGATTGCCATCATGCTCTCCTCGGTGGGCGCGCTCCTGAAGAAGCCGGCGCTGTGGGCGGTGGGCCTCGGCTTCGGGCTGCTGGGTCTCGCCTACATGGGGAACGGCTTCTGGCTCTTCTTCTGAACTAGGATCCGCGCCATGACCCTCCCTCTCGAGAGCACCGTCGCATTCGTCACCGGCGCAACCTCCGGTTTCGGCCGCGCCATCGCCGAGCGCTTCGCAAGAGAGGGCGCACGGGTGGTGGTGACCGGCCGCCGTCCCGAGCGCCTCGCCGGCCTGGCGAGGTCGCTCGGGGATCGCGCCCTGCCGCTGGTGCTCGACGTGCGCGATCGCAAGGCCGTCGAGTCCGCGGTCGCCGCCCTGCCCGCCGGCTACGCCGAGGTCGACGTGCTCGTCAACAACGCGGGGCTGGCGCTCGGCCTCGAACCCGCGTATCGCGCCTCGCTCGACGAATGGGAGACGATGATCGACACGAACTGCCGTGGCCTCGTCACGTGCACGCGGGCGATCCTGCCCGGGATGGTGAAGCGCGGGCGCGGACACGTCGTGAACATCGGGTCGGTGGCGGCAGGACACGCCTACCCAGGCGGCAACGTCTACGGGGCCACCAAGGCCTTCGTGCACCAGTTCTCCCAGAACCTGAAGGCCGACCTGCTCGGCACGCCGGTGCGGGTGACCGTGCTCGAGCCCGGGATGGCGGAGACCGAGTTCTCGCTGGTGCGGCTCGACGACCCCGAGAAGGCACGGGCCGTCTACCGGGGAATGCAGCCCCTCACGGCGGAAGACATCGCGGAAACCGTCCTGTGGTGCGTGACCCGCCCGCCGCACGTCAACGTCAACGTCATCGAGCTCATGCCGGTCCGGCAGGCGTTCGCGCCCTTCTCCGTGCATCGCGACTGACGAGTACCCGGGGGCGCAGGCCGCCCCCGCCCCGCCGGGCAAAGCCCGTCGGGGCCCCACCCCGGCCGCGCCGCGGACCTCAGCCATTTCTCGACAGGTCTTGAGAGGAACCGGCAGCTCCGGCGACCGCCGCGACCGCCCCCCGCCTATAATGGGGGCATGGACGCAGGCAGGCAGACGGTCCTCGTCGTCGACGACGAGAAGAACATCCGCCGCACGCTACGGATGGTCCTGGAGACCGAGGGCTATGGCGTCGAGGAGGCCGAGACCGCCGAGGACGCGCTGAAGCTCCTCGAGGCCGAGCCGGTGGACCTCGGGATCTTCGACGTGCGCCTGCCCGGCATGGACGGCCTCACGCTGCTCACGCGGGCGAGAGAGCTCTGGCGCGATCTCCCCATCATCGTCATCTCCGGCCACGCCGACACGCCCGACGTCGTCGAGGCCATGAGGCGCGGCGCGCTCGACTTCTTCTCGAAGCCGGTCGACCGGGACCGGGTGGTGGTGAGCGTGCGCAACGCGCTGGCGCGGCGCTCGCTCGAGGAGAAGGTGAAGGACCTCTCATCACGGGAGCGGCGCTTCGGGGACGAGATGCTGGGCGAGAGCCCGGTGATGGAGCGGCTCCGGGAGGAGATCGGCAAGGTGGCGCCCACCAACGGGCGCGTGCTGGTGGTGGGCGAGTCGGGCACGGGAAAGGAGCTCGTCGCGCAGGAGGTACACCGTCAATCGAAACGCGCGGCCGGAGCCTTCGTGAAGGTGAACTGTGCCGCCATCCCTTCGGAGCTCATCGAGAGCGAGCTCTTCGGCCACGAGAAGGGGAGCTTCTCGGGCGCCGGGTCGCGCCGGCGCGGCCAGTTCGAGGTGGCGCACGGCGGCACGCTCTTCCTCGACGAGATCGGAGACATGAGCCTCTCCGCGCAGGCGAAGGTGCTGCGGGCGCTCCAGACGGGCGAGGTGACGCGCGTCGGCGCGGAGCGCACCTTCCTGGTGGACGTCCGCGTCATCGCCGCCACCAACAAGGACCTGGAAGCCGAGGCGCGCGAGGGCACCTTCCGCGAGGACCTCTTCTTCCGCCTCAACGTCGTGCCGCTGCGGGCGCCGCCGCTACGTGAGCGGCTCGAGGACGTGCCGCTCCTGGCGGAGCGCTTCCTGCAACTCGCCGTGCGCGAGAACGGGATGCGCCCGAAGCCCGTCGATGCGGAGGTCACCGCGCGCCTCAAGCAGTACCGGTGGCCGGGAAACGTGCGCGAGCTCCGCAACGTGTGCGAGCGCATGGCCATCATGAGCGGCGAGCGCGTCACCGTCGCGGACGTGCCGGACTACGTGGGTCCGCGCGAGGCCCCCGCGCCGTCGGCCGAGGCCGGCGGCGAGCTGGCTCGCTACGGCGAGGTGCCGCTCAAGGAGCTGCGCGAGCTGGTGGAGCGCGACTACATCCTGAAGAAGCTCGAGGAGCACGACTGGAACATCACCCAGGCTGCGCAGGCGCTGGGGGTCGAGCGGACCAACCTCCACAAGAAGATCAAGCAACACGGCCTCTCGCGCAGCGGGCGTGGCGCCGTCGAGCCGGCCGAAGATTGACAGCCAGGCTCGCCTTCGCGGTTTCTCCTGCTCCCCGAGCTAGCTAGGATCGGCCCCCTCACCCTAACCCTCTCCCCCGGTGGGGGAGAGGGGATAGGCACGGAATCAAAGGCATTCCTTACCTGATCGCTGCTCTAGCGCCGAAGAGGCGAGTCTGCGTGACGCCATGACCCCGCACGTCCTCGACATCGGGCCCGCCCCCTTCCGCGCCGGCGACGCGCTCGAGCGCCTGGCACGGCTCGAGCGCCGCTTCCCCGACCAGCTCGAAGCACTGGTCGCGGCGTGCAAGCTCGCGCCCGACCCCGACCTCGCGCTCGCCGGCGCGGAACGCTACGCCGACGCCGCTGGCTCGCTGCCCCGACAGCCGGAGCTGCTCCATGCGCTGGCGCTCCTCTGCGGCGCCTCCCGCATGATCGCCCGCCTCCTCTTCCGCGAGCCGACCCTGCTCAGGCGAGCGGCTCGGCCAGCGCGACTATCCCGCCCGCGCACGGAGGCGGGGCTGCGCCGGCTCTTCACCCGCGCCGCGGCGAGGCTCGATCCGGAGGACGTGGCCGGCTTCCATCGCCTGCTGCGCCAGGTGCGCGCCCGCGAGGTGATACCCATCGCGCTGCGAGACCTGCGGCGAGCGCGGATGGACGAGGTGACGGGCGAGCTCTCGGCCCTCGCCATGGCTTGCGTCGACGCCGCCATCAAGTTCCACGACCGCCGCCTGCGCGCCCGGCACGGCGCTCCTGCCGGACTCGAGGAGCGCGGTCCCGGCGCCGGCTTCTGCGTGCTCGCCATGGGCAAGCTGGGCGCTCGGGAGCTCAACTTCTCCTCCGACATCGACCTCTACTACGTGTACGGCGCCGACGGCGTCACCGACGGCCCGAACGCGGTCACGCACTTCGCGCACTACGCCAAGCTGGCGGAGCTCGTCACCGAGGCCATCGCCAAGCCGACCGAGGACGGGTTCGTGTTCCGCGTCGACCTGAACCTCCGCCCCGACGGCCACAACGGACCAATAGTGAATAGCGTCCGCGCCGCGGAGTTCTACTACCAGTCGTTCGGCCGCTCCTGGGAACGCAACGCCCTCCTCAAGGCGAGGCCGGCGGCGGGCGATCTCGAGGTCGGAGAGGAGCTGCTCCGGCTGCTCGAGCCATTCGTCTGGCGTGGCTCGCTCGACCTCGAGGTCCTCACCGAGGTCCAGGCGATGAAGGCGCGCATCGACGCGCGCGCCGGGGCCGAGGGCGACGCCGACCTCAAGCTCGGGAAGGGCGGGATCCGGGAGGTCGAGTTCTTCGTCTCGGCGCTGCAGCTCCTGCACGGTGGCAAGCAGCGTGAGCTGCGCGAGCGCGCGGTGCTCCCGTCGCTCGACCGCCTGCTCTTCGGCGGGGTCATCCAGGCCCGGGATCGCGACGCGCTCGCCGACGCGTACCTCTTCCTGCGCCGCGCCGAACACCGCGTGCAGATGGTGGACGGGCGTCAGACCCACACGCTCCCGCCTCCGGAGGAGCGGCTGGCGCTCGCGCGCGCGATGGGGCTCTCCAGCGCGGAGCGCTTCGACGAGGCGCTGGCGGATCACCGGAGGCGGGTGGCGGCGCTCTTCCGCAACCTCCTCGGAACCGGCCGCGGCGAGGTGAAGCTCGATCCGGAGCTGTCCTTGCTGGCCGATGCGCAAGTGAGCGCGGCGCGACGCGCCGAGATCGCGGCCAAGCGGGGGCTCGCCGATCCCGACCGCGCCCTCGCCGCCCTCGAGGCCCTCGCCCGGCGGCGGACCCCGTTCTCGCGCACGGGCGACCCCGTCGCGGCGGTGGCGCTCATCCAGGAGGTCCTCGCCACGCCGGACCCCGATCAGGCGCTCGGGTTCCTGGCCGACTTCGCCGCCGCGCTGGAGACGCCCGAGCCGTACTTCCGGCTGCTCTCGGAGCGGCGCCGCGTGGCGCGCCTCCTCCTCTCGCTGTTCGGGTCCTCCGACTTCCTCTCCAAGCGCTTCCTGCGCCACCCCGAGCTCCTCGACACGCTCCTGCGCCAGGACTCCGTGGTGCTGACGAAGGCCGAGCCCGTCTTCCGCCGGGAGCTCGAGGAGCGCCTGAGCCCGGCCGCCGCGAGCGGGCCGCGCGCAGGGGCGGCGACCTCCACGGCGCCCGGCATCCCCGACGAGGTCCTCGAGGCGCGGCTCGGGGAGCTGCGCCGCTACAAGAACGAGGAGGTGCTCCGGATCGCGCTGCACGACATCGCGGGGGCCTTGCCGCTCACCAGCGTGGCGGAGCAGCTCTCGGATCTGGCGCAGGCGTGCCTCGAGCACGCCCTGGAGCTGGCCGAGGCCGAGGCGCGCGCGAAGGATCGACTCCCTTCGCAGAGGCTCTGCATCGTGGCCATGGGCAAGCTGGGCGGCCGCGAGCTCGGCTACCACTCCGACCTGGACCTCATCTTCCTCTATCGCGACCCCCCGGGAGGCGAGGTCCACGGCGAGCACGCGCGCCTGGCGCAGCGGCTCATCTCCTTTCTCCAGATGCCGCTCCGCGAGGGCTACCTCTACAAGATCGACACGCGGCTCCGCCCCTCCGGCAACCAGGGGGCGCTCGTCACGAGCGCGTCCGGCTTCGCGCGCTACCATGGCGGCCACGGCGGCGACGCGCCGGTGCGGAGCCAGCTATGGGAGCGCCAGGCCCTGTTGCGCGCGCGCTTCGCCGGCGGCGATGCGCGGCTGTTCGAGGAGATCCGGGAACAGGTGCTCGTCCCCGCGGTCTGGAGCCGGCCCGCCGACGCGGCCGCGCTCGCGGCCGAGATTCGCCGCATGCGCGAACGGATCGAGGCCGAGCTCGGGAAGGAAGCGGAGCGCGGCCCGAACCCGAAGGCGGGCCGCGGCGGGCTCATCGACGTGGAGTTCGCCGCGCAGTACCTGCAGCTGGCCCACGGCCATTCCCACCCGAGCATCCGCACCACGGCCACCCCGGTTGCGCTGGCGCGGCTGCGCGAGGCCGGGCTCCTGCGCGACGCGCACCACCGGGTGCTGGCTCGGGGCTACGAGTTCCTGCGCAGGCTCGACCTGCGCCTGCGCATCGTGCACGACTATGCCATCGACCACTTGCCCCAGGGCCGCGCCCCGCTGGCGCAGCTGGCGCGCCGGCTCGGCTATCACGGAGAGGACCCGGGAGCGCGACTCAAAGCCGACTACGCCCGGGTGACTGGCGACGTGCGGAAGGCATTCGATCAGGTGGTGCGCTGAGTCGCCGGGGGCGCAGGCCGCCCCCGCCCCGCCGGGCAAAGCCCATCGGGGCCCCACCCCGGCCACGCCGCAGAGCGATCTCATTTTTCGACAGGTCTTGAGTCGCCGGGGGCGCAGGCCGCCCCCGCCCCGGCCACGCCGCAGAGCGATCACATTGTTCGACAGGTCTTGAGAAGCTGATCATTCTAGAAGCTGCTCGCTAATCGGGCAGGCACCAC
>JBGQLS010000044.1:0-22506 GCA_041500205.1 Anaeromyxobacteraceae bacterium
AACGTCGTTCAGCCGGACCTCGACCGGGCAGCCTTCCTTCTGCGTCTGGGCGAGGAAGAAGCTGGACATGGCGTTTGCTCCCTTCGGTGTCGCGAGCGCTGGGCGATCCGGGCCGGGCGATGACTTCGCCGGCTCAGCCGCTCCGGCGCTCGCGGTGGTGAGGAGGAGTGCGACGACCCCGACCCGCCGGAGCGCTCGGGTGGTGAGCGCGTTGCTCATGGTGATCTCCTCGCGGATGCGGTTTCCAGCTCTGCCAGGAGCCGGTCGAGCTTCTGGTACTCCGTCGGACTGGTGAGGACGCTGTTCATGGAGACGACGCCCATCCCCTCGCCCACGGTGATGCCAGCCACCGCCGCCAGGTCGACGCCCTGTTCCGACGCCTCGTCGAGCGTCTCTTGCCACCAGCCCGCGTGCTCCGGGGGGACGACGAACTCCACCCCGCGAACGCGGAGGGCGGTCCCGGGCAGGACGCCTTGCTCCGGGTCGTCGAGCTTGCGCATCGCGAGCCCGCGGTCGGCGGTCGCCGGGAGCTGCGCGACGCCGATGACGCGCAGGTGGTACCCGCCGCTGCCGCGCAACGGAGTCCATTCCCGGAACAAGGTGGTGGTGGCCGCGAACCGGTTCGGCGCGAGCTGCACCTTCGAGGTGAGCGGCAGCACCGCGCCGGGCCGCTCTCCCATCCTCCAGGTTGACCCGCTCTCGACGTACGCGAGGTGCCGCTGCGCCGCGAAGCGACGAGCGGCGGAGCGAATCCGGAGCGCGCGGAACTGGAACGGGAAGAGGAGGAGCGTGCAGAAGGCGTAGCAGGGGAGGAAGATGGCGAGCAGAGAGCTGAACACGGGCGGCTCGGTCCACATGGCCACCCCCCTCTCGGCGAGAAGGACCGCACCGGCGAGGAGAAGGAAGACTACGGCGTAGGTGGGGATGAACGTGTTGACGACCAGCGCGTTCAGCACATTGCGGGGATTGACCAGCCGCTCGGCGATGGCCGCCTTGAAGAAGAACGGCGTGACCAGGAAGACCACGAGCACCGGGACCGTGACGAAGAGCGGATGCGACTGCATGGCTCATGATACCAGGGCCAAGCCTGATGCGGGCGGCGGGCGGAGGTGATACTCGCGGTCGACTGACCAGCGACGAGGCAGGTATGCCCGAGATCATCTTCAACTGTCCGAAAAGACACCTGCGCATCGAGCGGCACGCGAACCCGCCGGCCGGGTTCGTGGACCTGCTGTCGCGCGTCGTGTGGGGCACCGGCGCGGTGCGGTACACGATGCGCGACATGGGCGAGCGCATCACCCCGTTCGCTCACAGCCACATCCTCGCGTTGCTGGAGGGTGAGGCGCTGGCCGGCACGTACGTGCTCGCCCCGCGAACGCTCCGGGTCGGCGGGCACGCCATCCCCGCGTTGTACCGGACCCTGCTCGCCATCGCGCCGGGGCGCGGGCGAGAAGGCCTCGGGGCGATCCTCGTCCGCGAGGCGCGCAGGTGGATGCTCGACCGGGCCGCCGGACCGTTCGCGACGTACGGTTTCGTCGAGGCGGAGAATGTCGCCTCGCTCACCCTGGCCGAACGTGCCGGGCACGAGCGCTGGGGATCTTTCGTCGCCGCCCCCTTCACCCGCTGGCAACCCCGGGATGACGTCCGCGTGGAGCAGGTAGCGCCGAGCGACGGGGCGCCGGTGGCGAGCTACGGCGCCGAACCCGGCGTCGGCTTCGACGGGGAACCGGGGCGGAGCACTGCGCCGCACTTCGTCCTACGCGAGGCCGGCGAGGTCGTGGCGTCCGCGCGTGCCGTCCTGCACAAATGGGCCCTCCACCGACTCGGCGGTATCTCAGGGTTCGTGGCGCACTCGGCGCTTCCGCGACTGCCAGGGCTGCGGCGGTTCCTCGATCCTGACGACCTCCGGTTCGCCTTCTTCGGCAGCGTGGCGGTCGCGCCCGGCCGGGAGGCCCACTTGCCCCGTCTCCTCGAGGCGGTGCTCGCGCGCTGGCAGCTCCACTCCGGGATGATCTATCTCGACCCGCGCGGGAGGGCCTGCGCCGCGTTGCGCGGAGGCGGCGGGCTGGGCCTTCTCCACCGCCTGGGCGTGCGGCCACGCGTGCACATCATGGGCTCGACGGTCGCGCTCCCGGCCGAGGTCGTGGCAGCGCTGAGGGAGCAGCCCTTCCTGTTTCACATCAGTGATGATGTGTGACGGCGCTCTGAGTCACAGCCGGAACCCCGCGCCGAGCGCGACCCTCGGCGCAAACGAGGGCCCGAACGACGACTCCCCGGTGGCCGTGCTCTGGCTCCGGAACAGGTAGGTCGCGCCCACGACCGAGAGATACAGGTAGGTGCGGCCCGGCAGCTCGCGCGTCATCGCGATGGACGGCGACAGCTGGAGCGCCGCCGTCGTGCGGGGCGGCGCCAGGCCGCCGGTGCGGAAGCCCTGGTGGAAGAGCGCGCCGCCGGCGGTGAGGCCCACGTCCAGCGAGAAGGCGCGCAGGTCCCAGACGTGGACCGCGGAGAGCTCGAGGTCGAACTGGTCCACGGTGGCGGTGAGGCCGGTCTGCTCGAAGCCGCTCCGGCACCACGCCAGCCGCGGGGTCAGGGTCACCGAACGCAGCGCGAGCGAGAGGCCGGCGGCCACGCCTGGGCAGAGGCGCCCATCGTTGGCGAGGGAGGTGCGGAAGCGTGCCTCGCTCTCGAGCGAGACCACGACGCCAGCCTCTCCCTCGCCCTTGCGCAGGAGGCGGGCATAGGCGGTGCGGGAGAGTCGCGACGGGTCCACGGTCAGCACGTCACCAGCGGGCACTTCCAGCGTGCCTTCGAGCAGGGCATCCGGGCCGCGCCCGCGCACGAAGTAGCGCCCGGCCCGCACGTTGAGGCGACGCACCCCGTCCGCGGCACCGACCTCGCCCACCACCGCGCCCTCCTGCGACCCCTGAATGAGAAGCCAGGCGCGGCCGCCCGGGAACTCCACCCAGCCGCGGCTGGAACTCGCCCTCAGGGTGGCGAGCACCAGGTCGCCCTGTCCACGCAGGTCGTACTGGAAGGTCGGGTGCTGGATCCCCGCCAGGGTGCGGCTGGAAGCGCGCAGCGTCGCGCCGTAGGCGTAGCGATAGGCCTCGTCGAGCGTGACGCGGCCGTCGCCGTTCTCGTCGGCGGCGCCGAGCAGGCCGGAGAGGAGCGCGTGCGTGAAGAAGCTCCCCTTGAGCTCGTCGGACTCCTGGCTGTCCTCCGAGGCGGAGCTGGAGGTGAGGAACACCGCGCCTTCCCCCGCCATGCGCTCGACGCCGATGTCGAAGGCGGGGATGGGGGTCCCGCCCTTGACGCGGGTGAGCGCCCCCGAGCGGCAAGCGTCCAGCACGAGCAGCCGGAAGCTCGCCGCCGAACCGCGCACGAGCTGCTCCAGCTCGATGAGCTCGAGGGACGTCCTCCCGAGATGCAGCGCGCCCGCGTCGGCGTGGCCCGAGTAGTAGACGAGGAGCACCGCCTGCCGGCCGGCGGCCCGCACGCGGTCGTTCACCGCGATGAGCGCGCGCCGCGCGGTGTCGGCATCCTGCCCTCGCAGGAGCACCACGTTCTCCGGGCGGACGCCGCCGACCTCCTGCAGCGCCTCTGCCACCCGGGTGGCGTCGACCTCCGCGTAGCGGAGGGGAACATCCGGGGCCTGGCCCACGTCGTTGCCCACCACCAGGGCGAAGCGCTCGACCTGCGCGGCAGCCCTGGCGGGCGGCAACGAGAAGGCGAGGACCGCGAGGGCTAGCGCTTGACGAACCGCCACGGGATCACCCGGCAACCCTCGGAGTGGAGCGCCTCGTCCCGGCCGCGCTCGAGCTGCGCGCGCAGGGGCTCGAGCTCGACAGGCTCGGTGCAGAGGAGCGCCCAGATCCGCTCCTCGCCCACGGTCCCGTCGAGCCTCGTGCCCAGCGGGAGGGGCGATTCGACGCCCGGAGCCACCGGCTCGGCGCGGGGTCCCAGCGGGAAGTACACCGAGGCATGGCCCCGCGGGTCGACGCTGAGGATGGCCACGTAGGCTCGAACGGGCGAGGTGACGGCGAAGCGAACGGCGTCACCAGGGGTCACCACCTCGCCCTGTTCCGCGCGCCGCACGGACCCGTCATGCTGCACGTAGATGCCGAGGCCCACGCCCGAGCCCTTGACGCCCGTGCCCTCCTTCGACACCGGTGCCAGGCGCACCATCACGAGCAGGCTTGCCGCGAGCGCCGCTCCCAGACCCGCCGCGAGCGTCCAGCGCCGGAGCAATCGCGGCCGGCGCGGGTGGTCCTTCACGTATGCCGCCGTCCTCCCCGCCGGCGCGAGCGCGCGCAGCGGGGGCAGCTCCTCACGCTGACCAGCCTGCAAGGCAGCCAGCGCTTCGGTACATCGGCTGCAGCCGGCGACGTGGACCTGCACCGCGTCGCCTTCGGACGGGGGCAGCTCTCCATGGGTCCAGCGTTCGAGCCGCAGCGCGGACGTGCAGGCGCGCCAGCCCACTGCCATGAGCGCATCGTTCATGCCGTCCGCTCCTCGCGCCGTAGCAATCCCTGGGCGCGCTCCAGGAGGTAGCCGACCTTCCGCCGCGAGCAGCCGAGCATCTCGGCCACCTCCTCGTGCGACATGCCATCGAGGTGGCGATAGACCACCGCGGCCGCCACCTCGGCGGGGAGCAGCGCCAGCATCCCACGCACCTGCACCAGCGCCTCGCCTTGCGGTTCCACGAACCAGCCGGCCGGACCGCCGCCCCATGCCGCTCGAGCAGCCGCGCGCCGGTGCGGCGGTCGCGGAGCTGCTTCAGGCAGTGGTGTGTGGTCGCCTGATAGAGCCATCCCACCACCGAGCGGACGTGGCGCAGCTGCTCCGGTTCCCGCAGCAGGGAGGCGAACACCTCCTGCAGCGCCTCGTGCGCGTCCGCCTCGGAGCCCAGGAGCGCGCGCGCCCGCCGCAGCACGAGGTGCCCGTGGGTGCGGTAGAGCCGCTCCACCTCGGCGGGGCTACCGTTCACGGGCACGCTCCCGATGCCGCGCTCGCTTTCCCCAGCGCGAGCACGATCTCCTCGCCGTCCGGCGCGGGGCCGAGCCGGTAGGGCTGGCGGCAGTAGCTGCCCGCGGTCCCCGGGTCGCCGCTGCCGTCCTCCGGCAGGCCACGGCGCTGCAGCTCCACGAGGCACGCCGCCAGCTCGGCGGGCGTGGGGCAGCCTTCCTTCACCCGCAGGAGCGTGTAGCCCCGCGGCAACGCGGCGCCGAGCCACCACGCGGTCAGCGAGTCGGACGGCGCCGGATCGGCGAGGTACACAACCCAGTGGTCCGCGTCGATGCCGTAGCCGGGGGCACCCGCCGCCGGCAGGTTGCCGACGGACGTCACCGCGATGCCGAAGGGGACGGCGGCCGCGTTGGCGCGAGCGAACTCGACCTCCCCCGGCGCGAGCCTGCGCCGGGCCGCCGCCGGAGGGGGCTGGTAGAGCCGCAGCGTGAACGTCGCCGGGAACCCCGCCTCCACCGGCGCGCGCGTGGCGAGCTCCACGTCGCCGTACGAAGGCGGCGGCCCGCGCTGCCAGAGCATGGCGGCCTCGAGCGGCGTCGAGTCCGACGTGCTCTCCACCCGCCCGCGCAACGACACGAGCGGCTCTCCAGCGTAGCTCGGATCGACCTGTGGGTCGCAGGCGCCGGCGAGCGTCGCCAGGGCAACGAGCTCCCAGGGCACGGCGATGCGGCGCCTTCGCTCCGATCCTCGACTCACGGGGCGGGGAGCGGCGGGAAGGTCACGGTCGCCAGCCATGCCGGCAAGTCTGCCACGTTTGCCGAGCGGATCCCCGCATCGGTGATCGCGTAGACGAAGCCGTCGGCGAGCACGCCGCGCCGCACCGAGGGCGACCAGCTGTAGCTCCAACCCGGTCCCGCGCTGGTCATGAAGACGTCTTCCATCGAGAGGCTCCCCGCTGGCGTGATGCCCGTGGCGGGATCGACGTGGAAGAGGCGCAGGTCGCTCACGAATCGGTCGGGCGCGAAGTCGACGAAGGGGATGGCGAGGAGCTTCCGGGCGGGGAGCCAGGTGAACGCCTTCGGGTCCCAGAGCGACTCGGACCAGGACATCCCTTCGCCCACCACCGCCGGCGGGCTCGCCTTCGGGTTCGTGAGGTCGGCCACGTCGAGGAGCTGCACCTTGACCTGCATCGGGCCGCTCGAGCTCGCGCGCTCGCGACCCACGCCCAGGAGGTGCGTGTCGTCGACGGGGTGGAGGTAACCGATGAAGCCTGGCATCGACAGCTCGCCCACCTTCCGGGGATGGGCCGGGTCAGCGAGGTCGAACGTGAAGAGGGGGTCGACGTTGCGGGCGGTGATGACGAAGCCGCGCGCGCCGAGAAAACGGGTGCCGAAGACGCTCTCGCCGTCGCCGAAGCGATCCGTCTTGCCGAGCGTCCGAAGCGCGCCGATCGAGAGGCCCAGCACCGCGATCTGGTTGGAGAGCTCGACCCTGCCCCAGGGGTCGACATCCTCCACGCGGGACCTCAGCGTCGTGGCCACGCGCAGCGCCCCCTCGAACTCGTCGAGCTGGTACTGGCTGCTCACGGTGCCGTCGACCACTCCAGAACCCAGGTACGCGGCGCGATCGGGGTCGGTCAGATCGAAGGCGTGGAGGTAGGTGGCGTCCTCCTGCCCGGGAGCGAGCCACCACCACCAGTGGCTGGCGGCGGCGTAGAGCGTGTCGCGCGAGGCGTAGACGACGTCGGCCTGCGCAAGGACGGAGGTGCGTGAGGCGAGCGCCTTCGCGTCGAGGTCGAGCGTGGCGACGGTCAGGATGCCGGGTCGGGTGGGCGCCGAGCCGATGGCGAAGTCGCCGCAGCTGTAGCCGAGATCCTGCGTGGAGCCGTCTGGCCTCCTGACCGACCCGTGGCGCAGCCAGTCGTCGAGCGTGCGGCCGCGGATGACGGCTTCGTTCTTCGCCTCGAGGTCCTGGAAGGCCTGGTCTCGCTGAGCATTGCTCGCGCCCACCGGGACCTCGGGCCAGAACCGGACTTCGTCCGGGAACGGGAGCTGGTCGCTGATCACCAGGCGGACGCGAGCCCCGATGCGGCGGGCCGACAGGTAGCTGCCCGGCAGGTAGATCTCCGATGTCACCCTCGGCGCGTCCATCGCGGACACGTCCACGGTGGTGACCTTGGTGACGTCGCTCGCCCAGTAGCCGCACCAGTCCGCGGCGGCGCCACAGACCGGGTGGGCCCCCTCGAGCGCGCGAGAGACGTAGACGGAGCTGAAGACCACCGCCTGATCGCCGGCGAGGAAGAACTCACGGGGCCATCCCTCGATGGCCAGCGACCCCGTCTCCCGGAGCGCGTCAGCGGGCCAGCTCGCCGTCAGGTGCAGCCGCCCGTCGGCGAGCACGGCGATTCGCGTGCCGTCATTCTGGACGAAGTCGGCCTCGTCGACCCCTCCCACCTGCGTGTTGGTGGTGGTGAAGTCGGTCGGACCCGAAGGGCTGCTGGCTGCCGCAGGGCCTTCGTTGGCCAGGATGACTCCTCCCCAACCCTCGCGAATCTGCTCGACCTCGCTCTTCATGGCGAGGACGAGGGAGTCCTCGATCGCGCCCTCGAGCTGGCCGCAGCTCGCCGCGTAGGTGAGGTGCGGACTGCGGTCGATACCGACCGGTTCGGGGAACGGCGTCGGCCCGCCCCTGGAACAGGCAGCGGCGATGGCGAGGGCAAAGGCAGCGGCGGTCAGAACGCGACAGGGTCTCACGTGGGCTCCTGGGCAGGGCTCCTGCCAATCAGAGGACCGCGAGACTGCTGATCTGGGCAACCGCCGCTCGTGGAATCGCCGTGAGCCTCGTCCGCGGGTCCCCGGCAAGCGCTGGCGTGGCAGCGCTCACGCCGCTGATGTTCCTGGACATCTCGCCTTCGGGGCGGGCCTGCGGCTCCTGGGCTTTCTTCAGCCTCCTGCGCCTCGCCAAGACGGCGCCGGGTGCTCCAGGTGCTTGCGCAAGTCATGTTGGAAGAGGCAGGGTCATGGCGATGCGGAGACTGGTCGTGGGCAATCCGACATCCCCTGCTCGACGTCGCTGGGAGCACCTCGCCCCGTTCGTACTCGCCGTCTCCATGGTAATCGCCGGCTTGCTCTCGTTCCGGCACGGACAGGACTTCGGCGTCTACTGGCGCGCGGCCCGTCGCCTCGTCCATGGTGAGCCGCTCTACCCGGTGTCCGACGGCTTCCTCGCGTATCGCTACGCGCCCGGCGCCGCTCTCTTCTTCGTGCCGCTCGCTGCGCTGCCGCTCGTGCCGGCCAAGGCCATCTGGTACAGCCTGATCTTCGCGGCGGTCTTGTACGTCGCACGGAGCCTGAAGCGGTTCTCCCCTGGTCCCCGGGCCACGCTCGCCGTCACCGCAGCCTTCCTGGCGATCGCGCGGCCCATCATCGAAGAGCTGAACGAGGGCCAGGTCAACCTGGTCGTCCTCGCCATCATCCTCGCCGCGTTCGCAGCCGAGGACAATTCCCGCCGCGTCCGACCCGGCCTTTTGGCAGCCGCGGCGGCCGGTCTCAAGATCGCACCGGGCATCCTGGCCCTCGAGTGGCTCGTCCGCCGACGCTGGCTCGCCGCCTTCAGCGCCTTCGTCGGCCTCGTCGGCATCGCGGCGATTCCTGCCGCCTTCTATGGAGCCGCCGGAGCCATGCGGGAGAACGCGTCCTTGATCGCGTCCATCACGTTTGCCTCGCAGGCTCTCATGGTCACCCACCCCGCGTCCCAGTCCGTGTTCGCGGTCCTGGGGCGGCTCGGGCTTCCACCACAGGTCGGATCCGCTGCCGCAATCGCCCTCGCGGTGGCGGCCCTCTCGGCGCCGGACCTGCCACGACGTCGGGCTCTGCTTGTGCTTTGGATGCCCCTCGGCAGCACGTTCGGCGCGATCCAGAACTTCGTCTTCGCGCTTCCCGCGGCGTACCTCCTCGCCATGCGAGGGCGCGCGCATGCGTGGCTCGTGCTCGCGCTCGGCTTGCCCCAGGTGGTCCTCCTCTACGACGTGGTCGGCCCGAGCGCAGAGCGCTGGGCCTGGGATCACTCGGCCATGGGAATACCCATGCTCGCGCTCTTCGTGCTCGTCCGATGGCCCGCGCTCGGACGGGCGAACGACACACCCGCGGTAGCGCCCACGAATCCCGTCCCGCCAGCTCCCGGGCAGCGTTCCTTCGGCCTGAGAGCGATCTCTCGCCGCCGGCAACCGGCGGCGACAACGTCAAAGCGCGAACGCCACCTTGAAGCCCAGGATGGCATTGGGATCGAGATAGGCCAGCTCCACGCCGGCCGAGACGTTCCCCGCCCTGAGGCCGATCCCCATGCCCGCGTGCGCGCGTAGCGCGTCGCCCTCGAAGAAGATCCAGGGGCCTGCGATGCCTTCGACATACACGCGCCGGAAGGTGCCGCGGACGACCAGATCGAGCGGAAGGGCGGCCGTGGAGGGGGAGGTCACGAGGGCCGCGCCGAAGCGGCCGCCGATGGACAACCGCGGCGCCACCGTCGTCGTGATGGCGAGCGTGGCGTCGAAGATCCCGCTCTTCTCGAACCAGTAGTTCGCGCCGAACCCGAGGCGATAGGTCGCCGCATGGGCGCTGCTGGGCGCGACGACGGCGCTCAAGGCGAGCGCGAGCAGGAATGACCTCGAAGGCCGCATGCGACCCCCCTTTTTCGAGACGATGGGTGAAGGCCACATGCTACTGCGAACTGCGCCGGACGGCCATGGGCGTAGGCGTGGTCATATCTGCGAGGTTCACTCACCTGCCGCCGCGAGGCGCGCGCCTCCAGTGCGAGGTAGGGGTCACGAGGTAGGCAAGGTAGGGGTCAGAGGTAGGGGTCGAGGTAGGGGTCAAGCCATTCCGCTTGACACATGAGCGTCGGAGGTGGCGTTGCGGGATGGCGCGCTCTCTACGGGTCGACCGCCCAGGGCGTGGCACCACGTGATGCACCGCAGTGCGCGGCGCGAGCCGATCTTCCGGGAGACGACACCGTCTCCTCTTCCTGGGAGGGTCGATGAGGCGGTGGGGCATCACGGGCTCGAGTCACAAGCAGTCGTCGCCGACACCGGGCGCATCCACCGCTGCGGGGCGCCGCCCGCTGGCCTGATCGGCCAGAGCCCCCGTCGAGCACCCGCCGCGACTCGGAGGCAGTCCCCGCCTGTTGTCACGCACTCACGCTTGCTGAAGCACGACGCGAGCAGGACGCTGAAGCCGGCCGCGGGCGGCTACACGCAACGGCGATCACGCCGAACCGCTGACGAGCCCTGACGCCGAGCCTTCCGCGTGACATGGGAGCCCGTCGTCTGTATTCACCCAGGGCAGCTTCGACGGCACCCAGATATGGCGGTCGGGAACCAGCGTGCTGGCGTTGTCCATGGCGACGATGGTGACGTCGACCTCTTCCGGAAAGCGCGTGCTCTTGAAGAAGAGCGAGCATCCGCACCTCCCGCAGAACCCTCGCTGTGCCGTGACCGATGCCTGGAACCAGATTGGCTCTCCGCGCAACAAGCGGAAGTCGGCCAGCACGTAGGTCGCCCAGGCCACGGGAGTCGCCCCGACACTGCGCCGGCACAAGGAGCAGTGACACAAGCACAGCACCGAGGGGTCTCCCAGCACCTCGAACTCGACCGCTTCACACAGGCATCTCCCGGTAGCCATTGATGCGCACCTTTCGTCAATTCCTGGCGAGAGCACGGAGCGGCGCTCCCAGACTCACCCCTACCCGCCCTCGCTGTCGATAGGCACGGAGCCTCTTCGCAGGAACGCGATGCTACTCCTGGAAAGCGCAGATAGGGGGTCGATAGGCGATAGCGATAGGGGTCAAGACCTTCCACTTGACACATGAGTGGCGGAGGAGGCGTTGCGGGATGGCGCGCTCCACCCGAGTACGGTGATCGTGCCCGAGCCGTTCTCGCCTTCGCCAGAGTCCGCGCGCTCAACCATCGGTGAGGAGGCGCTTCCCCGCCCGTAGAGGTGGCGTTGCGGGAGGCGCGCTCTCTACGGGGGGGGGGCGACCGCCCAGAGGCGTGGCACACGTGATGCCCCGCGGGGCGCGGTGCGAGGCGAACTTCCGGGGAGACGAACACTGTCTCCTCTTTCACTGTCTCCTCTTCCTGGGAGGGTCGCGGTGGTCAGGAGGGTCCGCAAGGAAGCGCGCCACGAGCGGTTCAGCGGACGAGCCCGGCGACATCGACAACAGCGAGCGGCGTGGCGCTCTCAAGAGGAGGCGCTCTCGGAGTAGGGGTCAAGACCTTCTACTTGACACATGAGCGTCGGAGGTGGCGTTGCGGGATGGCGCGCTCTCTACGGATCGACCGCCTAGGGGCGTGGCATCCCATGTGATGCACCGCGGGGCGCAGCGCGAGCCGATCTCCGGGAAGACGAACACTGTCTCCTCTTCCCGGGAGGGCACGCGTACTCTCGCGAAGGTGCTGTGGCGCCTGCGACGCGCCGGTCCTCCGTCCGGCATGGCCGACTGGATGTCTGCCCTGGCGGAACCGCAGCATGTGGAAAGGGGAAAGTCTTGACCCCTTGACGCCATCGGCACACCCTTCGGGTACCTTCATCACACGCGGTGACGGTGTAACACCTCCTGCGCCTGCCCCTGCCGAAGCACAGTGCACATGCGCTCGGAGTGTACTAGAAACGGGGGACTCTGGAGGCCCTGACCATGATCCGCGTCCTGACCGCTCTTGCGCTCGCCCTCACGCTGCTCGCCTCGGCCTGCACGGACGGCGGCGGCGGGAAGCCGACCCCGGCCTCCATCATCCTCCCCGACACCCTGCCGGCCGCCGGTGCCGGCAACGACTCCATTGCGGTGCCGTCGGACGGCCAAGGGGCCGACTCCTCGATCCCGACGACGGTCGTGGGCGACGGGACCCCGGCCTCGTGTACCTCCGACGCCTTCGTCGCCGCCGTGCTCAAGGGCGGGGTCATCACCTTCAACTGCGGGGCGCAGGCGCACACCATCGAGCTCACGGCGACGGCCCGCGTCCACAACCTCAACACCCTGAACGTGGTCATCGACGGCGGCGGGCTCATCACCCTGAGCGGAGCTGGCGCCCGGAGGATCCTCTACCAGAACGTCTGTGACCTGGACCTCGGCCTCAAACCGGGCAACACGCGCTGCGACCTGGACGACTACCCGCGGACCACCGTCCAGCATCTCACCTTCGTGAACGGGTACACCGACGACGAAGAAGGGGGAGGCGCCATCTTCGTCCGCGGCGGGCGCTTCAAGATCGTGGACTGCCGCTTCTTCCACAATACCTCGGCCACGGCCGGCCCCGACGTGGGCGGTGGCGCGGTGCGGATCACGGGCATGGACACCTCCGTCGCCGTCTACATCGCGCAGAGCACGTTCGGCGGCGCGGGGGACCTCGGCAACGCGGCGGCGAACGGCGGCGGGCTGAGCGGGCTCTTCGCCAGCTTCGCCATCTACAACACCGTCTTCGAGAACAACAGCACCACCGCCTGCTGCGGCAACCCGATCACGAGCGGCGCGGGCGGCGGGAGCGGCGGCGCCATCTACATGGACGGCCTGCAGCTGCGCCTCTCGATCTACGGCTCCCGCCTGGCCGACAACAGCTGCCAGGCTTTTGGCAGCGCCATCTTCTTCGTCTCCAACGACCACCAGGGCGTCCTCACCATCGACGGCTCGGCCTTCTCCAGCAACGCCGAGGGCAAAGGCAACTGGTATCCGGTGACGGACATCTCGATGCACGACGACACCGAGAGACACATCACGAACACCACCTTCAACTGAAACACGAGTGAAACACGAGGGGTCAAGACCTTCCACTTGACACATGAGTGTAGGAGGTGGCGTTGCGGGATGACGCGCTCTCTACGGATCGACCGCCCAGGGGCACGGCACCACGTGATGCACCGCGGGGCGCGGTGCGAGCCGATCTTCCGGGGAGACGAACACTGTCTCCTCTTCCTGGGAGGGTCGATGAGGCGGTGGGGCATCACGGGCTCTAGTTGCACGCGTAGTCTCTGATGCCGAACAGCGAACCCAGCTCGTCGTGTGGGCGCTGAGCCGAGCCCAGGCCTACTCGCACTGCGACATCGGGAGGGCGCTCGGTATGAGCGAAGGGCAGGTCGCGAAGATGCTGTGGCGCTTGCGGCTCGACGGTCCTCCGCCCGGCATGGCCAAGTGGATGTCTGCCCTGGCGGAACTGCAGCATGTGGAAAGGGGAAAGTCTTGACCCCTAACTGACCCCTAACTCCCTAACTCGAGCTGACCGAGCCGGCGGACCTCCCGTACAGCGCCGCCAGCTCACGCGCGCGGCGCGCGAGGGCGGGCGTGAGCGCGCGCTCCTCGAATCGCCAGCGCCAGTTCCCGCCCGGGGTCGCCGGCGTGTTCATGCGGGCTTCGCTTCCGAACCCGAGCAGGTCCTGGAGAGGCGCCATGGCGAGCTCCGCGATCGAGGCGTAGACCGCGCGGAGGAGCACCCAGCTCATCTCCCGGCCGTCCGTCGCGAGGTAGGCCCGCGCCCGGGCCCGCTCCTCCTCGATGTCCCCCGCCGTGCGGATGGAGCTCGCGCCTGCCTGGCTCGCCCACCATCCCTCCACCGTGTCGTTGTCGTGCGTTCCGGTGTAGGCGACGGTGTCGCGCGTGTAGCTGTGCGGCTTGAAGGTGTCCGCCTGAGGGTCCTTCCCGAAGGCGAACTGGAGGATGGCCATGCCCGGGAAACCGAAGCGATGCCGGAGCGCCTCCACCTCGGGCGTGATGACGCCCAGGTTCTCCGCCACGAGCGGCAGCGGTCCGAGCTCGGCTGAGAGGGCCTCGAAGACGGCCGCGCCCGGCCCCTTCACCCATCGCCCCCCCTGCGCCGTCGTCGCGCTGGCGGGGACCTCCCAGTACGCCTCGAAGCCGCGGAAGTGATCGAGCCGGACGAGGTCGTAGAGGCGCAGGTTATTCCGCACGCGCTCGACCCAGAACCCGTAACCCTCCGCAGCCTGCGCAGCCCAGTCGTGGAGCGGGTTGCCCCAGAGCTGCCCGGTGGCGCTGAAATAGTCGGGCGGCACACCCGCCACCGCCAGCGGCCTACCCTCCGCGTCGAGGCGGAAGAGCCGCGCCCGCGCCCAGACCTCGGCGCTGTCGTGCGCGAGGTAGATGGGGAGGTCGCCCATGAGCGCGACGCCGCGGGCGCGCGCGTGGTCGCGGAGCCTTCCCCACTGGCGGTCGAAGACCCACTGCGCGAAGGCGTGGACGTCGATCTCCGCGGCGTGCTCGCGCCTCGCCGCCGCGAGCGCGCGGGGGTCGCGCCGGGCGAGCGGCGCGTCCCAGTCGGTCCAGGCCACGCCGCCGTGCCGGTCCTTGAGGGCGAGGAAGAGCGCCACGTCCTCGAGCCACGCCGCCTCCCGCGCCCGGAAGGCCGCCAGTGCCGCCTGTTCCCCGGCCAGCGCGCGCGCGCGGAAGCGCTCGCTGGCGCGGCGCAGGAGCGCCGCCTTCCAGGCCGCCACGCGCGCGTAGTCCACCTCCGACGCAGGGAAGGGCGGCGTGCCCTCGAGGTCGCCCTCCGTGATCCAGCCCTCGTCCTGGAGGTCCTCCAGGGAGACTAGGAGCGGGTTCCCCGCGAAGGCGGAGAGCGCCTGGTACGGCGAGTCGCCGTACCCCGTCGGCGCGAGCGGCAGCACCTGCCACACCGCCTGGCCCGCCTCCGAAAGGAAGTCGACGAACCTCCTGGCGGTCGGGCCGAGGTCACCGATCCCGTGCCGTCCGGGGAGCGAGGTGGGGTGAAGAAGGACGCCCGCTCGGCGCCGGGACTGCGACCTCTCACATGTGGTGGATCTCATCCGCCTCCTCCGCCCCGCGCTTCTCCTCGCCGAAGCGGTGGGTCCAGCTTCGGCTCACCGCTTCGCGCGAGCCCAGCCCGACGGCGAGGGCGAGGGCGAGCACGATCCCGCCGAACACGATCGCGAACGAGACGGTGAGGACAGCGCCGCCGATGCGGAGCTGCTGCAGCGCCATCGCGATGGCGAACAATACCACGAGCCACTTCACGCCAAGGCTCAAGGCCCGCGCCGACTGGATCTGCATGTTCACGGCGTTGATGAGGGCCGTGCGCTCCAGGAACCGGGCCACCACGATGCCCACCGCGAACACCAGCGCGGCCGCGAGCAGGTTCGGGATGTACGACAGCGCGCCCGACGCCAGCTCGTCCGTGACGGTGGTATTGAGTGACTTCAGGCCCGCCAGGAACCCGACCAGCAGGACGAACCAGAAGACGGAGTGCGCGACGATCGAGGTGGGCGAGTCCCTCGGCGTCCACTCGCCGGTCGGGGTGAGGCCCCAGCGGTGGACGCGCCGGTCGAACTCGATGCCCGCCAGCGACCGGCGCAGCGCCCAGCGCAGCGCGAAGGCGATGCCGACCGAGAAGGCGAGCACGAGCAGCATGGTGAGCACTCCGGGGAGGAAGCCCGCCACCGAGAGCGCGACCCGATGCACTCCGTCGCTGAAAGCCTGCGCAACGTCGACCCACATGGTGACTCTCCTTCCTCCTGTGGCAGGGGACGACCCTCGCCCTACCCCGTCGCGTGGGACGCGCCCCCGCCCTGCTGTCGCGGGGAAACGAGCCCCCTCCCTGTGACCTGACGCGTGGAGCCCTCCTCTGGCGTCAGGGGTTGAAGCGATCCGGCCAGCGCCACCGCGAGATGAGGTAGGGCTTGGACGCCTCGAAGGCGCGGCAGAGACGCTCCACCCGCGCCTCCACCGCGGGCGGCTCGAGCTCGCGCACCTCGCGGACGAATCCGGCCGCCCAGCCCAGATAGAGCGGCGTCATCGAGCGCAGGAGGAGCGCGCGATCCATCCGAGCGAGGTGGTAGCCAACCGCGAAGTCGTAGACGACGCGGGCCCACAGCGCGTCGTCGAACGAGAAGGTCTCCTGCGGCGCACGCGTCAGGCGCTTCAGCGCGAGGAGCGTCTGGGGCGGCAGCACCGCCCCCCACAGCCTGCCCAGCTCCTGGAACCCGAGCTGGAACGCCGAGAGCATCGACGCGATCTGCGGCTGGCCGGCCCCGCCGATCGGCGGCGCCGGATCTCCGTAGGTCTTGACGACGCGCGAGCCCTTCACGCGCTGCCACACCGGCGCGTGCATCCTCATCTCGTGGAACAGGAGCCCGACCACGTGAGCAAGGGAAGCAGCCAGATCCGCGTCTGCCTCCGGTGCGTGGGCCGGCCGCGAGCCGAGCTGCGACTGGCACACGCGGAAGTCGCGCGAGAGGGCGGCGGTCATGAGCCAGATGCGATCGCCGGCATGCGCGGCGTCGCCGTGCCACGCCTCGCCCATCAAATGCGCCGCCAGCGAGCGCGAGACCGCCAGCTCGTCCCCCATGGGCTGGCGAAGCCGCTTCCCGAAGACGGCGCGCGTGAGCGGGTAGACGATGCCGGTGGTGAGCACCCCTTCGAAGCGATTGACGGCATAGCAGGGACAGACGAGGTCGAAGCCCTCGTCGAGGATGGGCGCGAGCAGGTGACGCGCACCGTCGGTGGGGCTCTCCTCCCCGTCGGCGGCCACGAGCGCGCAGGCGGCCGCGTCGAACGTATCCACGGCGCGGAGCGTCGCCTCGAGGGCGCTCTGGCCGGGGCGGCTCCAGGGCAGGATCGCCACGTTATCCGCCGGAGCGCCTTCGACGCCGTCGAACACAGGCGCGGACTCCTCATTCGAGAGAAGGAGCACGACCGCTTGCCGATCGCGATACAGGGCCCCGAGCTGGCGGGTGACGCGGCGCCCCGTCCGCACGGCCTGAGCCGGGTCGGCGCTGCCGTGAATCGCAACGACGATCTCGGCCCGATGGGGTAGTTCTGGCCCCCGGGCTATCTGTTCGGCTGGAGCGAGCACCTACTTGCTCAACTTAAGCGGAGTGACGGTCCGGCGACGCCACCTTCGCGAGATGTTCAGCGGACAGGCGGAGGGTAGCCGGGCGGGCAGGCGCTGCTGGTACATGCGCGCGTCGTAGTCGTGGAAGGCGGTGCCGGGGTCGAAGACCCGCTCTCAGTCCCGAGGAGGTCGAAGTGGCCAGCCCACGACAGCGCCACCTTGCCCGAGCCCTGGGACAATGACCCGATCGGCATGCGTTGTATCGCGGATCGCTGTTTCTGGAAGCATGCCAGCGCGTTGAATGGCCGCACCAAACTGCTGGAGTGCTTCACGTGCTTCCTGGACATACCAACCCCTGCCCGCTCGACCGCACGCTCTGATGCGTGCCCCATGCCGGCACCACTTCGACGTCGCGCTGGCGAGGTCGCGGGTCCCGGCCAGGCCGCTCCCGGCCGGGTTGCGTGTGACCAACGTTGTGGGTAGATTGTAGGGATGGCGAAGCGCACCAGGTCGACGAAGGGCAAGGAACTCACCATCCGCGTGTCGGCCGAGGAGCGACGTGCGATCGAAGGTGCAGCCGGCGCCGATCACCTCCCGGCCTCCACCTGGGCAAGGCAGGTAGTTCTCCGCCGGGTTGATGAGGCCCGCCGCGAGCAGGAGCGCCGCGAAGAGCGTCAGCGTGTCGGCCGCGAGCTCGCGACTATGCTCCGGTCTCTCCCGGATGACAGCGCGCACGCGGACGAGATGGAACGGTCCCGCCGCGAGGACTGGAAGCGGTGACGCGCACGCTTCTGGACACGTCCTTCTTCATCGCCGTCGAGCGCCGCGATCTCCAGGCGCTCGAGCGACTTAGCGAGCTCCTTGAGGCCGACGACGATTCGGCCGCGATCTCGGCCGTGACGCTCACGGAGCTGCTCGCGAGTCCAACGCTCTCTCCTGAGCGGCGAGCGTTCTACGAGAAGCTACGCCTGCGGTTCGATGTCCTGCCGGTCACGGAGTACGCTGCCATTGCCGGGGTGGCCGCTGCGCGCCGCGTCGGCGGCGCCAAGGCGCCCGACGTGATGATCGCCGGCGTAGCCCTCGAGCACGGCTTGCGCGTGCTCACAGCGGACGCGGACTTCGCGCGGCTGCTCGGCGACGCGGCCGACGTGCTCCGAGCGTCGTAGGAGCCGGGGGGGGCAGGCTGACGGGACGCGGTGGCGTTAGTTGTGATCCAGCAACCGTTTGGTACTCGAACTCCGTTCATCGGCCACCGTAGGTCCGAGAGGCCAGTGAACACCGGCCAGACACGGCGGATCGGTGCCCCTAGCCACGCCAATTGACCCGCCGTACGGCGGGTGCCATCTATAGTGACCGTCAATCGAGCCCATGCCTGGGCAGTGAACGCGCAGTGGTGGGACGAGCGTGGCGAGCTTGGCACAGGAGCTCCTCGGGTGTCAGCGACAGCCGCAGCGAGCCGAGGCGCAGCCGCTTCATTCGGTTGCTTCTGCCCGGCGCCTTCGCTGCGGGAGAGGGGTGCAGCGCGAGCGGCGGTCGCAGGATGTAGCGCCAGACGCGAGCTGAGGGCGAGCCTCACCGCCGCGAGCCACGCATGGCCCTGCGCAGGCGGAGAAGTCTGAGGTCCGAGGTCTAGCCAAGCTCTAGCCTCGCGGAAGCGGGGCCTCCTGAGCAGGTAGGTCGATTGGCGCTACCGCAGCAGCGCGCTGCCGTAAGCGCGCGCCAGGATCTCGGCCGCGCTCAGACCGCTCCGCTTCGCCCACTCGAGGTCGAGCCCCTCGCCGTGGCCTCGCCCGTGCCCCTCGAAGACGAAACTGTCCCCCTCGAGCGCAGCCCGCTCCGGACAGGACGGGAGCTTCAACGGGCCGCGCAGCGCCTCGCAGGGCAGCTCGCGCCGCTCCTCCCAGCGCTCGACGCCGTCGCCCGCGCTCGCCACGAAGGACACGCGCCCACCACGGAAGGTGAGCGCGCGGGCCGCGGAGCCGAGCGCGGACTCGACTGCGGTCGCGGGGCGTCTCTCCCGCCAGGGCTCGCTGCCCCCTCGCGAGAAGAGGAGCCACGAGGCGGCACGGAGCGGAGTGCCCAGGGCCGTCCGGTCCTCTCGGGCCGCAGGTGCGGTGCCGAGGAAGACCTGGCAATGCGACGTGTCGCACACCGCGCGGCCCGCATGCCTGGAATGGGCGGCGTTCGCGTCCGCGACCCGCGCCAGCGCGATGCGCGGTTCTCCGCGCACCTCGGCGTCCTCCGCGGCGACCACGCCCACCGCATAGAGGAGGCGGGTGGTCCGGAAGACGAGGTCCGAGCCGCGCCGCGCGCGCTTCTCGACGGGCGTGGCGGGCGGGCCAGGGGCGAGCGGAGGCGCGGGATCGAGGGTGAAGACGCCCGCGTAGGCCCTGGCCCGGGCGAGCGCCGGGTGGCGGACGAACCACGGCCCACCCGCGCAGACGAGCGGTCCGGAGCGAGCCAGGTCTAGCATCTTCGCCTAGCCTTCTGGCACAGGCCGCGGCCCATCCGGCGCCGCGACGAAGCCCTTCCCCGCGCACCGGCCGGTGACCTCCGCCGTCTCGACGAGCCCCAGGACCTGCACGATCGCCGCGGCGCGCGCGGGCGCGCGGGCCGTCTCCAGCGCCTGCGAGAAGCTCGAGGCGAACGACCGCGGCGCGCGCCCTGCCCTCGCCATGACCACGACCGCGTCCCGGTCGACGGCGACGATCCAGCCGAGCCGCGGAGTGGACTCGGCGTCGAGCACCGTCCCGGTCTTCGCGGCCACGCCGGCCAGCGCGCCCGGGGCGGGAAGGCGCGCCAGCGTCCCTTCCCTCGCGTTGCGGGTGAGGACGTCGACGAGATCGGGCCGCGCTTCGGCGAGCAGGCGGTACGCCTGGGCCAGTCCCAGCGGCGAGATCCGGAGGGTAGGCCGGATCCCGATGGCCTCCGAGGCGTCGGACGGGAGCGCGGACAGCCCGAGCGCAATCAAGGCCGGCCCCCACCTGCCGAGCCGGACGACCCCGGGATCGCGTTCCGCCCATTCGAGGAACCACCCGTTGCACGAGCGCAGGAGCGCGGTCGCCGCGTCCATCCCGCCCGGGGTGACCTCCCCGCACTGCCACCCCGGGCGCGATCGGTCCGGAGCGATGGGCGGTGGTGCCTCACGCGCGCCCGCCAGGAGGAAGGGCTTCAGCGTGGAGCCGAAGGGCATGGGCAGCGCCGTGGCACCCCGGGCCACGAGGACCTCGCCCGAGTGGCGGGAGAGGACGACCAGCGCGTCGGCCGCAGGGGCCTCGGCGTCGGCGAGGTCCTCGGCACGCGTGGCGACCCACCGTGAACCCGCCTCGCAGCGCGCCAGCCGGCGCGCCAGCGCCCGCGGGAGGCGGCCGCGCGGGGCCGGCGCGTCCGCGATGAGCCGCGCCAGCGCCCTGCGGGCGGCCGGCGCGTCGAGATCCTGCGCGCGGCCCAGGATCTCGAGCGCCCTGGCGAGGGAGACGTAGCGGCCGTCCTCGGTCCAGTCTTCGAGCTCGCCGCTGGTGGCGATCGCGAACGCCTCGTGAAAGAGCCGGTCCCCGCTGGCCGCCGGACACGCCTCGAAGAGGAGCTGGTGCGCGACCTCGTGCCGAAGCGTCCCCGCCACCGGGAGGCCGGGCCGCAGGGCGATCGCGCCGGGGCGGCTCGTGGCGGCGGAGCCGGGGCGGAGCTCCGTCGCGAGGGCGATCCGGATCGGGCGAGGCGACGACGCCGGAGCGAGGCCCTCCGCCGCCAGGAGCCGCTCGAGGCGCTCCCATGCCTCGGCGGCCGCGCCGGCGGCCTCGGGCGGGACACCCTCCTCGACCCGGAACGGCGGCGGGGCGAGGAGGGCGAGCGCCAGGGCCGCGGCGGCGATCACGACGTCACCGCGAGGCTGCGGAGGGCGAGACTTCCAGGACGGCCGGCGCGCTGCGCCCGTGGACCCGCGGCGAGTACATGTCCTCGATCGTGGCCGGCGGCGCGGAGAAGCGGCCGGCGAACGAGGCGCGGAGCACGTACCCCACCCGGCGGGGCGTGCGGCTCCAGAACGCCGGCTCCTCGAAGTAGAGCACCGCTCGCTCGGACGAGAGAGAACGGCGTTTCAGCGCCTCGTGCGCGAGCGGCAGCTGGTAAGGCGCGCCGCGGTACGCCTTGTCCTCCGTGAGCGGCACGAAGCCGGCGGGGACGGGGTCCTCGACCACGTAGTAGGCGGACCTGAGCGAGCGCCACGGCTCGCCGTCGTGCGCGTCCAGGGCGAGCTCGACGAAGATCTCCTCGCCCTGAGCGATCGCCTCACCCGGCCCGAGCGCCCGCTTTCCGCCGCCCGGCGAGAGCCGGTAGTAGGTCCGCTCGATCGACATACCCTCCGCGACGGCCCCTGCCGACGCGAGTGGAACGAGCACGCGGGCGCGAAGCTCCGCTTGCCCGTCGAACGCCGCGACCTTCACGGCCCGGACCCCGAGGTCCAGGGTGGCCGCGAGGCCCGCGTCCCTGGGAAGGAGCCGCGCGGCGGCGCCTCCTTCGACCTCCACGGCTGGAGGCGTCGTGGCCCTCATGGCCTTCGCGTCGCGCTCGATCAGCCAGAGGCTGTGGAGGATGGCCGTCGAGCGCTCGAAGGTGGAGAGGCCGCTCGGATCGGAGAGCACCTCGGCGAGCCGACGGCGGGCCTGCGGCAGGTTCACCTCGCGCAGGGACGCCGCGTGGGCGATGACCGCGGTGAGGCCGGCGCGCCGGAGTGGGTAGCCGAAGTAGGCCGCGCTGGTCCGGAAGTCGGCGGGCTGGACGAGAGCGGCGCTGGCGCGCGCGGCCAGCTCGGTGATCCGCGCCTTGACCTCGGGCTCTGCTCCGATACCAGCCCGGTCGGCAGCCAGGGCCGCCATGGCGATCGGGTAGAGGTCGGTCTGGTCCTCCGCACCCGCAGCCCGCTCCAGGATGGCACGGACGCGAGCCGCCTGGCGCGGCCCGTCGAGCCGCGCCAGCACGTACGCCCGCGTCGCGTCGAGCGGCAGGGGCAGGCCCTCTCGCGCGCCGAGCCAGGCCGCGCTTTCCACGACGCGCGGATCCTGGCGCGCCACCAGCTCCGCCTCGACAGCGAAGGCGAGCCCATCGAGGGCAATGAGGGTGAGCGGGACCGAGACCTCGTCGTAGCCGGAGAACCAGGTGAACCCGCCCCCCGGCCGCGCGAGCGCCAGGATCCGCTCCACGCCCTGGACCGATCGCGACCGGGCCTCGGCGAGGAGCGCACGGGCCCGGGGGTCGAGGCCTCCCAGGGTCCCCGTCCGCTCGAGGACCTGGTGCAGCGCGATGTTCGGGACCGTGGTCGCGACGAGCTGCTCGAGGCAGCCGTGCGGGTAGGTGAGGAGATCCTCCACCTGGGCCAGGGCGAGCGCGACCGAGGACGGACGGAGCGAGAGCGTGACCTCCTTCACCTCGGCGCCCGCCGGGACGGCGAGCTCGATCCTTCCTCCGCCCCACGACGCCGCAGACACGACCTCCTCGACCGAGGACGCGCGGACGGGGAGCTCGCGGCGGTCGGCGAGCGGCTTGTCGCCGCCGTTGGCGGAGAGGACGATCCGCCCTGTCCCGGCCTTGCCCGCGTCGAGCGGCACCGAGACGATCCGCTCCTCCCTGGGCGCGAGCGCGACGGCCTCCTTCACCTGCGCGCCGGAGAGGCTCCCCTCGAGCGCCAGCGCCAGATC
>JBGQLS010000045.1:0-22402 GCA_041500205.1 Anaeromyxobacteraceae bacterium
TCACGATGAAGAGGTGCGCCGTTGCAGGGCCGCCGTACTGGTAGGGCAGGACCTCGTTGCCCTTCTCGAGCGCGAGGAGAGCCTCGGCGAGCGGCGCGGGATCGCCCACCAAGTCCGCGCCGCCGGCGTCGGCGGCGTACTCGCACGAACGAGGCCGCCGCCGGCGTGCCGCTCGAATCCGCGCGCTCACGCGGCGAGCGCGGCAGGCGGTGGGTGACCAGGCACCGGGCGCGCCCAATGCTGGGTCAACGAAACCCACCAGGTACAAGGGAGTTCGCGTGCCGAGCGAGCCTTCTCCGCAGCGAGGAGCGTACAATCGTATTTGAGTTGGTTCTTCTACGCCGTTGAGGGGCAACCCCATGTCCCGAGTCGTGCGTGCCCTGCTGCTCATGGCTGTCGCGCTCGCCTGCGCGCGCAGTGAACCCATCCGTGTCGGGATGGTCTCTGGGCTCACCGGACGCCATTCTGATCTGGGGATCTCGAGCCGGAACGGGGCCACGCTGGCCGTCTCCGAGATCGACGAGGCCGGCGGCATCGCAGGGCGCAGGCTGGAGCTCGTCGTCCGGGACGATGGGCAGGATCCGGAGCAGGCCCGGCGCGCGGTGAACGAGCTCGTGAATGCCGGAGTGGTGGCGATGATCGGCCATGTCACGAGCAGCATGGCGGCGGCCACCCTGCCGATCGTGGACCGGGCGCAGGTGCTCATGATCTCCCCGACCGTGAGCTCACCGGACTTCTCCGGGCGAGACGACTGGCTCGTCCGCCTCATGGTCGCCAACGACGTCTCGGCGCGTCGACTCGCCCAGGCCGCGGTGGAGCGCGCCCACGTGCGGCGCGTGGCGATTGTCCAGGACACCACGAACGCCTCCTACAGCCGGACCTACGCCGCCGGCTTCCGGCAGGGGATGGAAGCCCGCGGGGCGACGGTGGTGGACCTCACCTTCGCGTCGGGCGGCGGCGCCTCCTTCGCCGCCCTGGCCGAGCGCTGCCTGCGGGACGGCGTGGACGGGGTGATGGTCATCGCGAACGCGCTCGACACGGCAGCGATCTTCCAGCAGCTCCGGAAGCGGTCCACGACGGTGAAGCTGCTCGGCTCGGACTGGGGCTTCACCCAGGAGATCCTGGCCCAGGGCGGAGAGGCCACGGACGGCGCGCTCTTCCCGCAAGGGGTGAACATGATGGACGCCTCGCCGCGCTTCCGGCGCTTCCTGGATGCCTACGACGCGCGCTTCCATCGGCCCGCCGACTTCGCGGCGGTCGTGTCATACGAGGCCGTCCAGCTCCTCGCGGCCGGGCTGCGCCACGATGCGACGCGGAGCGGGATCCGCCGCGCGGTGCTGGATCTGGGCACCGTGCAAGGCCTGCAGGGCCCCATTCACCTCGATCGCTTCGGAGACGTCGATCGACGCGTCTACCTTTTCACGGTCGACCACGGCCGGATGGTGCCACTGGAATGACGGTCGCGCCTCGATCGCTGCGGGGGCAGCTGCTGGCCGCGTTCCTGGCCGTGGCGCTCCTGCCTGCGATCGCGCTGGGCGGCTTCGTCGCGTGGAGCGCGCTGCGCGCCGCGCGGCGGTCTGCCCTCGAGCACAGCGGTCAGCTCGCCGCCGCGGTCGCCGCCGAGATCGGTCGGCACCTGGAGGCCCATCTGCTCTACCTGCGCGGGGTCCAGGTCTCGGTCGACGCCTGGGGAGAGATCGGCCTCACCGATCTGCGCCTGGCGCAACACGCCGCCCCGAACCCGGCCATCCAGGCGCTGCTGCTCCTCGACCAGCGCGGACGGGTCGCGGAGGTTGTGCCGCCGGACCTCGACCTGCAGGGCAACGACCTCTCCCGGCTCCCGTACGTCGCCGAGGCGCGGCGGCGCGCCGAGCCGACCTGGTCCTCGGCCACGCTCTCCCCCCGGACCGGACGGCCCCTCGTGTCGCTCGTCGTCCCGGGGCACCCGTGGACGCTGGTGGGGTACCTGGATCTCACCGCCCTGCGCGACATCGTCGCCCGGGTCCGCTCGCAGCGCCAGGCGGACGTGACGGTGATCGACCGCGACGGGACCATCCTCGCCGCGGACACCGAGCGGCACGTGCAGGAGCGCGTGAACGTGGGCGACGTCGCCCTGGTGCGGGAAGCGCTCGCCGGGCGGTCGGGGACGGACGAGGTCGCCTTCCTGGGGACGCGCCAGCTCGCCAGCGCCACGCCGGTGCCGCTCACCGGCTGGGTCGTGGTGGCGAGCCAGCCGGTCGACGACGCATATGCGCTGGTCTCCCGGATCCGCGGCTACTTCCTGGCGGCGTTCGCGCTGGCTTCGCTCCTGGCGGTCGCGGCCGCCGTCCTCCTGTCCCGGCGAATCCAGCGCCCCATCGAGGCGCTGGCCGAGGCGGCGCGGATGGTGGCCGGCGGTGACTACCACCTGGCGCTCCCGCGGGGCGCTCTTCGCGAGACGGACGCCCTCGCCGGCAGCTTCGACGCCATGGTGGCCGGCGTCCAGGAGCGCGAGCGCGCCCGGGCCGAGGCCGATCGGCACTACCGGAACGTCGTCTCGACGCCGCTCGTGGCGGTCGCGCGGGCGAGCGCCGACGGCGAAGTGATCTTCTGCAACGAGGCGGCGGCGCGCCTCGTGGGCCTGACCTCGGCCGACGCCGCGCTGGGGCGGAACGCGGCCGAGATGCTCGCCGAGCCCGCGGAGTGGGAGCGCCTGCAGGTGGATCTGCGCCAGGTACAGAGGATCGCGAACCGCGAGCTGACGCTGCGCCGCTTCGACGGCGGCAGGCCGGCGCAGGTGCTGGCCAACGCCATGTCGGCGGCGGATGGCGTCACGCTGGTGATGCTGGACGTCACCGAGGAGCGCCGGGTGTCGGCCGAGCGCGAGCGGCTCGAGGTCCAGCTCCTCCACGCGCAGAAGCTCGAGGCCGTCGGGCGCCTGGCCGGCGGCGTGGCGCACGACTTCAACAACATGCTCACGGTCATCGTCGGCTTCGGCGCGGAGCTCTGTGAGACGCTGCCGCCGGGGACGCCGGCGCGTGAGGCGGCCGACGCGATCCTCCAGGCCGCGAAGCGCGCCAGCGTCCTCACGCAGAGTCTCCTCGCGTACAGCCGCAAGCAGGTGCTGAAACCGCGGTCCATCGATCTCCGCGAGACGGTCCGGGACGCAGCGCAGCTGGTCGGAAGGATCATCGGCGAGGACGTGGAGCTCGCGGTGGTCGTCCCGGACGCCTCGGTGCCGATGGTTGCCGACCCCGGGCAGCTGGAGCAGGTGCTGATGAACCTGTGCACCAACGCCCGCGACGCCATGCCGCTCGGAGGGCGCCTGACGTTGGCGATGACCGTGGAGACGATCTCGGACGAGCACGCCCGCGAATGGGGGCTGCGACGCGGGGGGCGCTACGCCCAGGTCGAGGTGCGCGATACCGGGCAGGGCATGACCGCCGAGGTGCGCGCTCGCATCTTCGAGCCGTTCTTCACCACGAAGGAGAAGGGCAAGGGGACCGGCCTCGGGCTCGCCATCGCCTACGGCATCGTCCGTCAGCACGAGGGGCACGTGCAGGTGCGCAGCACGCCCGGCGCCGGGACCACCGTGACCCTCTTCCTGCCGATGCGCGACGGGATCCCGGATGCCGAGCCCGCCCCCGTCGCGGCACCGCCGCTCGCAAGGCTGGCCAGGCGGGAGACGGTGCTCCTGGCCGAGGACGAGGTGCTCGTTCGCCGGGTCATGCGGAGCATCCTGGAGCGCGCGGGCTACCAGGTCCTGAAAGCCGCCGACGGCGCGGAGGCGCTCGAGCTGTTCGCCGCCCACCGGGACGCGATCTCCCTGTGCGTGTTCGATGTGGTCATGCCGCGCCTCAACGGGCGGGAGGCGAGTGAGCGGGTCCGGCAGCTGTGCCCGCAAATGCCGGTGCTCCTCGTGAGCGGGTACGCCGCGGACGTCCTGGACAGCGCGGGGCCGGGGCAGGACGTCCCGGAGCTCCTCGGCAAGCCGGTCATCCCGCGGGAGTTCCTCGCCAAGGTGCGCGAGCTCCTCGACCGGGCGGCCGCACAGGCGAAGCGCCATACGGCGCTGGTCCTTTGAGAGAGTTGTCCAAAACACCGGTCCCGGCGGCTGCGCCTTCGGCGCTCGCGCTCGCTCCGCGAGCGGCCGCCGGCTTTGCCGTCATTGGATTCGGGGGCTACGCCCCCGATCCCCCGCGCGGCGAACGGTACGCGGCGCATCGCTTCGTTGCGTCCTCCCTCACATAGCCGCTGGCTATGCTCGGTCGTCGCGCCTTGCCCTGCTTGCGTCTCGCTCGCCTGGCTCGGTCCCCGGTATTTTGAGCAACCCTGTGAGGCTCAGGCCGTCGTTCTAGGCGTACCGCATCCCCCGCCGCATCTCGCGGAGGCGCCGCACGCGCTCCTCGATGGGCGGGTGGGTCGAGAAGAGGTTCATGACCCTTCCGCCGAGCCCGGAGAACGGGCTCACGATGAAGAGGTGCGCCGTTGCAGGGCCGCCGTACTGGTAGGGCAGGGCCTCATTGCCCTTCTCGAGCGCGAGGAGCGCCTCGGCGAGCGGCTCGGGATCGCCCACCAAGTCCGCACCACCGGCATCGGCGGCGTACTCGCGCGAACGCGACACCGCGAGCTGCACCACGAGCGCGATGAGCGGCGCCAGGATCGCCCAGGCCAGCATCTCGATCGCGCTGCCGCCCCGCTCGCCGTCGTCGCGGCGCGACAAGCCGCCAAACATGGCTCCCCACTGGATGGCGTGGCCGAGCGAGCTGATGAGGCCCGCCACGGCTGCGGCGATGGTGGAGATGAGGATGTCGCGGTTGCGCACGTGGGTGAGCTCGTGGGCCAGCACGCCCTCGAGCTGGCGGGGCTCGAGGATGCGGAGGATGCCCTGCGTCACCGCCACCGCGGCGTGCGAGGGGTTGCGCCCCGTGGCGAACGCGTTGGGCGTCTCGGAGGGGATGACGTAGATGCGCGGCATGGGCAGCCCGGCCTTGCGCGTGAGCCGCTCCACGATCTCGTACACCTGAGGTAGCTGTTCGCGCGAGACCTCCTGCGCGCGGTGCATCATGAGCGCGATGCGATCCGAGAACCAGTACGAGCCGAAGTTGAAGAGGAGGCCGATGCTGCCGAAGAGCAGCATGCCCTGGTACCCGCCCCAGGTGCTGCCGCCGATGGCAAGGACGGCGATGAGAAAGGCCATCAGCATGCTCGTCTTGATGTAGTTGCGTCCCACACCAGAGGGGCCGCGCGGCATGCCACGTACGGGTGTCGATTCGGACCAAGCCATGGCGGCAACATAGCCACCTGGGAGGTCGCGTCAAACGGTTTCTCCCCTCGCGTCTGCCTGCCTTGCCGCGCCTCGCCTGAGCAGGAATGCGCCCCGATCCTCACCTGTTTTCCGGCGCCTGAGCACGCGGACTGCTCGCTCGATGCTTTCTCGCTACACCCAGGCGGCCGTGCTAAAGGCGAAGCTGGTGATATCGCTCGAGGAGCGCGGGATGGCGGCGAAGGCGAAGAAGGCGAAGGGCGACCCCTCCCCCAAGGGAAAGAAGAAGAGCGTCGTCTCGGCGCAGCTCGAGCTCGCCCCCCAGGGGGCTCCGTCCAAGGAAGGCGGCTCCGCCGCATGGATGGGTCTCGTCCCGGCCGGTCAGGCCGGGGTCAATACGACCCGCCCGCGGCGAGCCGCATCCATGGTCGCCGTGACTGCGGAGACGGTGGCGCGAGAGGACCCGGTCGCGGTTCCGGCGCCCGAGCTCACGCCACCTGGCCCGGCGGCGAAGGCGCCCAAGCGGCGCGCCACCGCCGAGCAGATGGCGCAGAAGCAGCGCGAGATCTCCATCTCGGAGTTCTTCACCAAGAACCGGCACCTGCTCGGTTTCGACAATCCGTCGAAGGCGCTCCTCACCACCATCAAGGAGGCCGTGGACAACTCCCTCGACGCCTGCGAGGAGGCGGGCATCCTCCCCGAGATCGCGGTCGAGGTGCGGGACCTGGCCTGGGAGGCGTCCCGCGACGGGGATCTCACCAAGGGCGAAGGCCGCTTCGTGGTGATGGTGGAGGACAACGGCCCGGGCATCGTCAAGGCACAGGTCCCGAAGATCTTCGGCAAGCTCCTCTACGGCTCGAAGTTCCACCGCCTCAAGCAGTCGCGCGGCCAGCAAGGCATCGGCATCAGCGCCGCCGCCATGTACGGCCAGCTCACCACCGGGAGCCCCATCCGCGTGACGAGCCGCACCGGCAAGTCGAAGCCGGCCCACTCCTTCGACATCCAGATCGACACGCGCAAGAACAACCCGGTCGTCACCCGCGACGACGAGGTCGCGGAGTGGCACCAGGAGCACGGCACCCGCGTCGAGCTCGAGATCGTGGCCAACTGGCAGCAGGGGCAGCGCTTCGTGAACCGCTACGTCGAGCACACCGCGCTCGCGAACCCGCACACGACGCTTCACTACCGGCGGCCCAGGCAGGAGGTGCTCACTTTCCCGCGCGCGACCGTCGAGCTGCCCAAGGAGGCGCTCGAGATCAAGCCGCACCCGCACGGCGTCGAGCTGGGCGCGCTCATGCTCATGGCGGCGGAGTCGAAGAGCCACGACGTGAAGGGTTTCCTGCGGTCGGCGTTCTCGCGCGTCTCGCCGGCGGTGGCCGACGAGATCCTCGCCAAGGCCGCCTTGAAGGGGCGGGTACGTCCGCGCGGGCTCGGGGAAGACCGTGGCCTGGCGGAGAAGCTGCACAAGGCCATCGGCGAGACCCGGATCATGGCCCCGCCCACGAATTGCCTCTCGCCCATCGGCGACGGGCTGATGAAGCGGGGGCTCATCAGCTTCCTCAACGTCATCGAGACCGAAGGCCCCGAGGAGGAGGCGCAGCTCGACCTCGATCACGCCGGGAAGAAGAAGGCGACGAAGAAGGAGAAGCAGGCCAGGGCCGAGGCGCCCGCCGTTCCCGACGCGCCCCCGGAGGAGGGCGTCGAGAAGATCAAGGGACACAACTACTTCATTGCCACCGTGACCCGTCCACCCAAGGTGTACCGGGGCAACCCATTCCAGGTGGAGGTCGGCCTCGCCTACGGCGGCTCCTGGCCGGCCGACAAGCCGATCGAGCTCTTCCGCTTCGCGAACCGCGTGCCGCTCCTCTTCCAGCGCAGCGCCTGCGGCGTCACCGAGGCCATCGTCAAGACCGACTGGCGGAACTACCTCCTGTCTCAGCCAAAGGGCTCTCTGCCGGTCGGGCCCATGGCGCTCCTCGTCCACATCGCTTCGGTGTGGGTGCCCTTCACGAGCGAGTCGAAGGAGGCGGTGGCGCACTACCCGGAGATCATCCGCGAGATCCAGCTCGCCGCGCAGGAGTGCGGGCGCAGGCTGGCGTCGCACATCCGCAAGCGCCAGCACGCGGAGTACCAGGAGCAGCGCCGCGGCATCTTCGAGCTCTACATCGAGGAGGTGGCGCAGGCGATCGGCAAGATCACCGGCAAGAGCCCGCTGCCCATCAAGCGCGAGTTCCTGCGGGTGGCCGAGAAGGTGACCGAGGCCGACCTGGAGGAGCAGGACAAGAAGCTGGAGGAGGCGAGCGACAAGCTCACCCAGCGCCCGCGTCGATCGGAAGAGGAGGCGGAATAGGTCATGGCGAGGCGCGACGCGGTCGACAAGCAGACCATCCAGAAGATCGAGAAGCTCGCGGAGTCGGTCTTGCGGAGCGTCAAGGGCGGAGGCAACCCCTTCGTCGAGATCCCCGTTCGCTCGCTCGCGAACGTGGAGTTCAACACGCGCAAGCGTCTCATCGAGCTCAAGGACCAGAAGCAGAAGCGCTACTTCTTCAACGTCGGGATGGCCAAGAAGTTCATGCAGACCTTCCTGGTCTCCGACGCGTGCAGGGAGCTCATCGAGTCGAAGAAGACGACGAGCATCCGCGACCTCTACTACATGACGAAGCACACCCTCGGGGAGACGAAGCAAAACACCTTCGAGGAGCAGGAAGAGTCCGATCCCATCATCGAGGATCTCGAGGTCGCGATCGATTCGCTCCGCGAGGAGTTGCACCTCTTCGCGACCGGCCGTGGCTCCCTGGTCGGTCCCATGACGATCCGCGACTCCGGCGACACCATCGACCTGCGCCGTATGGGCTCGGGAGGGTGGTCGGTCCCCTCCATCGTCGAAGAGCACGTCATCGAGATCAAGAAGCACGAGGCCAAGTACGTCCTCCTCCTGGAGAAGGACGCCGTCTGGAAGCGCTTCAACGAGGACAAGTTCTGGCAGCGGGAGAAGTGCATCATCGTCACCGGCCAGGGACAGCCGCCGCGCGGCGTCCGGCGCCTCGTGCAGCGACTCCATAGCGAGCTCGGCCTGCCGGTGTATGTGCTGGTCGACAATGACCCGTGGGGCTTCTACATCTACTCGGTCCTGAAGCAGGGCTCCATCAACCTCGCGTACGAGTCCATGCGGATGGCGGTGCCGAAGGCCCGCTTCATCGGCCTGTCGTCGTTCGACAAGGCCAAGTTCAAGCTGCCCTCCAACGTCGCCATCAAGATGAACGAGCAGGACACTGCGCGCGCGAGGCAGATGCTCGCCTATCCCTGGTTCAAGGACGCGCGGTGGCAGCGCGAGATCGAGGAGATGGTCCGCTCGGGCGAAAAGTACGAGCTCGAGGCGCTCTCCCGACGTGGTATCAGCTTCATCACGGAGGAGTACCTGCCGCGGAAGCTCAAGGAGCGGGACTGGCTCGAGTGAGCCCCGTCCAGCATATTTGACCAGAGGCGCGTCACGGCTAGACTCGCCGTTTTCAGCGCCAGCGTGAGGAGAGAAGAGATGCCGACGCCCAAGGGTAATCGTACGAAGCGCAAGGTCGCGAACCGTTCGAAGACGAAGCGCGCGACCGCGGTCGGCAAGCGCCGCCTCAGCATCAAGCGGAAGCGCCGCGCCAAGAGGGTGGGTTAGACAGCCCTCCCGGACAGCGAGCACCCGGTCCTGGGACGATCCTCGTCCCCGTGGCCAGCATGCGCGGCGCAGCCGTCCTGGGCTTGGCCCGAGATTGCCGGGTGCGGGATGACCGGATGAGTGAGCTCGCCCAGCGCCGGTTCGATCTCGATGTAGTGCAGCTGGCCGCACAGCTCGCACAGCGTCTGCCCCGCGGTCGGCGGCTCGGCCAGGAGCGCCGGGACGAAGTCCCACCGTTCGGGCTCCGCCGGATCGCGGACGCGCCGGCAGCAGGAGCACTGGATGATCTCGCCACCGGGATGTCGGTAGGTGTCGGCCGAGCCTTGGACGAGATCGTAGACCTCCGCGATCGGTCGCTCGCGGATGGTGGTGTGCACGATCCTGATCGCGAGCGGCTCCGCGCCCTGCAGCACGAGCTCGAGCCGGGTCGACACGAGCGCCGCCGTGGTCGGCGTGTTCGACTCGCCCACCTGGATGACCGGCCGGGGATGGGGGCCGTGCGCGCGGACGGCGCGCTCGAACAGCGCGGCGTGCCGCCGCCTCACCTCCTCGCCCCGGATGTGTCGCAGCCAAGGGGTGCCGATGAGCGAGGCGCCGAGGCAGGCCGGAGCGCCACCGTTCGCGATCGCGTGCCTGTCCCAGGCATCGTTCACGAATAGAAATACGCCCTGGGTGTCGAGCAGGCAGGCCGGGCTCTTGTCGGCGGCGAGGCTTCGGATGACGGTCGCCAGCGCGTTCTGTTGAGGATGCCGCACGAGGAACGTTCTTGCGAAAGAAGTGCCAGCCGGAAAGCCCCGCCACTACAAGGGTCTGGCGCGGGTGTACCCAACCCCCCGGGGCGCCACGGCTCCTGCTGGTGCTAGAGCGCCTTCCGCAATGGGAGCGCGAACACGTCGCCGAAGAAGGGTCCACAGCGCTCGAGGAAGCCGGCGAGGTAGTTGCGCGCGGAGGGATCCATGCGATCGGCGATCAGCGAAGGGAGGTCCTCGCGACATGCGGCCACGCTCGCCGTGTAGTCGGCGAGGGCGAGCGTCCCTGACAGGAGCCGATAGCGCAGGTAAAGGAGCCAGGTCTGGACGACGTCGCTCATGCAGTAGCCTGCGATCCGGCCGAGGGCGCCCTGTGCGTAGAGGATCGCGACGTCCTTGCCGGACACGGTCTCCTTGCCTGGAAGACCGACCAGCTTGGCGTAGAGGTCGAGCGGGGCCGACGGCGAGGCACCGCCGTTCGAGAGCAACTCCAGCAGGTCGTGGTGATCCTCGGACGCGCCGAGCCGGCCCGCCGAGAACCACGAAGGCACCGAGAGCCCGAGCTTGAGCGAGCGCAGCTCGAGTACTGGCAGGTCGAAGCCGCGTCCATGAAACGTGACGAGTGTGCGGCCTTCGACCCTGCTCCAGGTCTGCTCCAGGAACGTGCTCTCCGCGCCCCGCTGATCGGTCCAGCACCGCACGTCGGACACGACAAGGGCGCCATCGCGCTCATCCGCCTCGAGCGAGCAGGCGACCACGGGGCGGTGATAGGGAATGGGGAGGAAGTCACTCCGTCCGCCACTCTGGGCGCGCCGCGCGGCGAGCAACCGCCCGACCTTGTCGGAGTAGGGGCGGGAAGGCTCGCCGTCGACGGCCGAGACGAGGTCTTCGTCTGGGACCGTCTCGAGATCGAGGACGACGTAGCGTCTCACGCACTCGAAAGTGCCAGAGGGGTCTGACACCGCGAGGGGTGGGGCGTGCGCTGCCTCGCCTCGATGCGTGACCATTGCTGTCTCGGAAAGGTCGCCGGCGACGCGACCCTCGTACCTGCTCCGTCGCGCGCCTGCAGCAGCGCGACGCGTGTTCGAAGCCGGCTTGGCGTGATCCGAACCTCCTGCATGGGGGAGAGGCAGGCTGCTCACCACCGATGCAGTCCACGCCACATTTTCAAGCAGCGCCCTGACTTCTATCGGCTTGGATAGCCGCTTTCTCCATGGCGGGAGCAGCCGCCGCGGGCTGGAACGGCGAGTGCAAAGAAGCTGGGCGCGCTGACGAAGCCCTTCGCCACGACGGGCCCCGCGCGTGCGGACGCGCACGTCGGCTGGCCCGTGGGCTCTGGGCTCCGTCACCTCGGAGGAGAGTCATGATTGGTGCGCCGCGTCACGGGATGGTCCCTGACGCCACTTTCTTGCAGGAGCTCGTGGCCCAGTTCCGCGCGCAGGGAGGGAATACTTCCTGGGATGGCAGGTCCGACTGGGAGCTGCTCGCACCTCTGATCGTGTCGAGAGAAAGGAAGGAGGACGGGCCCTTCGACGACCTCGATCCCGACGTGTTCTGGCGGATCGAGCTCTTCTACAATGCCGTCGGGCGCGCCATCGAGACGCGCTCGGGCGTGGCGTGCACGCTGATGATGAAGATGCATCATGAGGGGTTCGGCCAGCTGGTGCTCCTCGCCGGCCGGCTGGTCGTGTTGAGCAGGGTCCTGCGCGACGTGCGCCGGTTCGGATACGGGAGCGTGGAGAAGCTCAACGAGGCGGGTGAACGGCTCGTCGCGAGCGCCATCGAGATGATCGATCGCTTTCCCGACGCGGCGCGATACGCTGGCTGACGCGGCAGCACGACCCTGATGGGCTCACGGCGGCGGCGCGGGCCAGCGCTGCCATCACAGCGCCGGGCATGGTGCGCCGCGGTCGGCCCAGGCCTTGAACGCCGAGACGAAGTCAGCGTGGGAGACCGGGACGGGCTTGCGGCCGTGGCCTGGAGACCAGCCCCAGAGCACGAGCGGGTCGGCGGAGACGTGCTCGACGAGGTCGGCGAGCTGCTTCCCGCCGTTGCGCCGTGGATCCTTGAGCTGCTCGCAGAGAGCGCGCGCGCCGAGCCCCTGGAAGACCATCTTCGAGTCCGCCGGCGGCAGGCGCCACTCGCTCGGGACGCCGGGCGGCGCGTGCGGGCCGTAGCTGGCTGGGAGGTTGGCGTCGCCGTGGCACGCCGCGCAGCCGAGGCCGGCGACGCCGCGCCCGTCGGACCCGCGCTGGATGTTCTGCAGGTGGACGTGGCTGTCGTCACCCTGCAGCGGAGCGTCGCCCGCCGGATGGCAGTTCACGCAGCGCGGCGACTGGAGCACCTTCATCACGGTCTCGAAGGGAGCCGCCGCGTCCTGGGGCGGGGTGGCGGCCGTCGCCTGGGCAGGCGTGGGCGCCTGACCCGCCGGATGCGAGCACGACAGGGCGAGAGGCGTGACGGCGAACGCGAGGCCCGCGACGACCGGTAAGCAGCGGCGAGGCAATCCCTTCATGACCAGGTCCTCCTCGGTGGACTCAAGACCTGTCGAAAAATGCCTTTGGCTTCTTAGCCAGGGTGGGGCCCCGACGGCTGTGCCGGCGGGGCGGGGCGGCGCGAGCCCCGGCTACTCAGCGCCCTGTCCGGTGCGAGGCGTCCCTTCATGCGACACAGAGCGGAAGCTCATGCGACACGGAGCGGAAGCGAACGCAGCCGCTTCCCGGTCAGCGCGAAGACCGCGTTCGCGACCGCCGCGGAGATGGGCGCGGTGGCCGGCTCGCCGATGCCGCCCATCTTCGCCTTGCTTTGGATGATGTGCACGCTGACTTCGGGCATCTCGTGCATCCGCAGCACCTGGTAGTCGTGGAAGTTGCTCTGCTGGACGCGGCCCTGCTTGAGCGTGATCTGGCTGTGCAGCACGGGTCCGAGCCCGAAGGCGACCGCACCCTGTACCTGCGCCTCGATCGCGAGCGGGTTGACCGCGAGGCCGCAGTCGACCGCGCAGGTGACCTTGTGGAGGCGGATGCGCCCGCCCTCCTGGATCGACAGCTCGGCCACCTCGGCGACGATGCTGCCGAACGACTCGTGCACCGCGAGACCGCGCGCCCTGCCGGGTGGCGGAGGCGTCCTCCAGCCACTCCTCTCCGCGGCGAGCTCGAGCGCGCGCAGGTGCCGCGGCTTCTCCCGGAGCATGGCGGCGCGGAAGTCGAGCGGGTCGCGGCCCGCGGCGTGCGCAAGCTCGTCGATCATGCTCTCCATCGCGAACGCCGTGTGCGTGTTGCCGACCGAGCGCCACCACAGCACCGGCACCTCGTTCCGCGGCGAGTGGAGCGATACGCGGCGGGCCGCCACCGACTCGAGGTAGGGCGAATCCGTGACTCCCTCGACCGACGTCTCGTCGATTCCGTTCTTCACCATCGCCTTCTCGAAGGGGGTCCCGGTCAGGATCGACTGGCCGACGATCGTGTGCTTCCACGCGACGGGCAGGCCCTTCGCGTCGAGGCCAGCCTCGATCCGGTGCACGAACAGGGGGCGATAGAAGCCGCCGCGGACGTCGTCCTCGCGCGTCCAGACCACCTTGACCGGCACGCCCGCGGCCTTGGCCACGTGCACCGCTTCGCTCACGAAGTCCGACTCCGGGGTGGCGCGCCTGCCGAACCCGCCGCCGAGGAACATGGTGTGGATGCTCACGTTCTCCGGCGGCACTCCGGCGATCCTGGCGGCCGCGCGCTGGTCGTTCGTCTGGAACTGCGTGCCCGTCCAGATCTCGCAGCGGTCGCCCTCGATCTTGACGGCGCAGTTGAGCGGCTCCATCGTGGCGTGCGCCAGGTAGGGGACGGCGTACTCCGCCTCGAGCCGGCTGGCGGCCGCCGCGAGGGCGCCGTCGCAGTCGCCCCGGTTCACCGCGACCGTCCCCGGCGTCTTCGCCGTCGCGCGATAGCTCGCCTCGAGCTGGTCCGTGTCGATGGCGGCGCCGGGCCCGAGATCCCACTCCACCTGCAGCGCATCGCGCGCGTTCTTCGCGCTCCAGAAGTCCTTCGCGACGACCGCCACCCCGGAGGGCACCTGCACCACCTGCTCGACGCCGGGCATTGCCCGGGCCTTGGCGGCCTCGAACGACTTCACCTTGCCCCCGAAGACGGGGGCACGCGCCACCAGGGCCGTGCGCAGCCCGGGAAACCTCACGTCCATGCCGAACTGCGCCTTGCCCGTGATCTTCTCGCGCGAGTCGAGCCGCCGAACAGGCTTGCCGATGAGCTTCCAGTCCTTCGCCTCCTTGAGCTTCACCGAGGCGGGCGGCTTCAGCTTGTCCGCGGCCTCCGCGAGCTGCCCGTAGGAGAGCTTCTCCGCACCCTTGTGGACGTAGCCGTTCTCGGTGCGCAGGCGCTTCGTATCGGTCTTCCACCTCTGCGACGCGGCGCGCACCAGCATGTCGCGCGCCATCGCGCCTACCGTGCGGTAGCGCTCGAACTCGGACCACGTGGAAGTGGATCCGCCCGTCATCTGCATGCCGAACGCGGTGTGGGCATACACGGGCGCGGCAGGCGCGTGCTCGACGCGCACCTTCGACCAGTCGCATTCGAGCTCCTCGGCGATGAGCATGGCGAGGCCAGTCCAGATGCCTTGCCCCATCTCGGAGTGTGCGAGCAGGACCGTCACCGATTCGTCGGGCGCGATGCGGACGAAGGCGTTCGGAGGGGGAGGCGGCGTCTTCGGCGCGGCCGGTGCAGCGAGGGCCCTGCGCGGTACGTAGAACGCGATGACGAGCCCGGCGCTCGAGAGCACCGAGGTCTGGAGGAAGGCGCGTCTCGAGATGCCGCTCATCGTCCGGCCCTCCGCATCCGCGTTGCCGCCTTGTGGACGGCCTCGCGGATGCGCTGATACGTGCCGCAGCGGCAGATGTTGCCGGCCAGGGCTGCGTCGATGTCCGCGTCGGTGGGGTCGGGCTTGTCGGCGAGCAGCGCGGCGGCGGCCATGATCTGCCCGCTCTGGCAGTAGCCGCACTGGACGACGTCGACCTCGGTCCACGCCTGCTGCACCGGATGGGATCCGTCGGTGGAGAGCCCCTCGATGGTGGTGACCTTTGCGTTCCGCACCGCGGATACGGGCATCACGCACGAGCGGACGGCCTTCCCGTCGACGTGGACGGTGCAGGCCCCGCACTCCGCGATGCCGCAGCCGAACTTCACGCCGGTGTATCCGAGCAGCTCGCGCAGGACCCAGAGGAGTGGCATGTCCTCGGGCGCGTCGACCTCGCGCACCGCACCGTTGACGTGGAGCTGCATCGGGGCCTCCCGAGTCGTGAACGCGCGTTATCTAGCGGCGCTCGACGCGGGTGGCACCGGGGTTCACACGAGACAGTTTGGGTGAAGCCCTCTTGGGGAACTCCTCCGCGCGCAGGCGCCCGGCGGGCGGGCGATCAGGCGCGCGGAGAGTTCGATACTGGTGTTGGATTCGATGGACGCGGTCCCGCTGCACGGGGCGGCGGGTTCGTTTACCATGAGTGACGTTCGCCATCATGGCAGCTGTTCGCGCAGCTCCTGCTCGCCGGATCCCAGCCCGGCGCGGAGACTTCCTTCGTCCCGTTCACGTGCGTGAGGGCGTTCACGGTCGTCGGCGAATACCCGGCCCCGTGGCATGTCCCGCAAGAGACGTCCCTGTGATGGCTGTTGCGGGGCCCGTGCTGGCCCGTGCTGGGCGGAAGGCCGTGGCAGCTGCCGCAGCTCGCCTGCGTGCCGTTGACCTGGGTCCAGACGGGCTTGGTGTTGAGGCCGCCCGACAGCGTGGCCCCGTGACAGTACGTGGCGCAGGTGGCGGCGTTGCGGTCCCAGGAGGCCGCCGGGTAGTTGGTCTTCGCCAGCGAGCCGAACGTGACCGGAGGAGGCGTCGTGGCCGCGGAGTGGGTCGTGTCGCTCGGCACGACGTGGCATTCACTGCACGCGATGGCGCCGCGCAGCGGGCCTGCGTTCAAGTGCGTCTGGTGGGCGCCGACGCCGAGGGCGGTGGTGGCGGTGTTGCCCCTGGTGTCCCTCGGTGGGGCGGGAGCGATGGCCGCCGCCCGCGTCGAGTCGCCGTGGCAGGCAGTGCAGCCCCCGCCCGAGACGTCCACGGTACCGTTGATGTGCATTCCGCCCGCGACGTCGATGGTGCCGTCGGCCTTCACCGTTCCGGGGTGGCAGCCGGCGCAGACGGTGGTGTTGCCGGAGACGGCAGGGTGGCCGCTGGAGGCGGGCGGCGGGATGCCGTGGCAGCTGCCGCAGGCCGCCTGCGTGCCGTCCACCTTCGTCCATTGCGGTGCCGTGTTGGAGCCGCCGGGCAAGGTGGAGCCATGGCAATACGTGGCGCAGGTGGCGGCGTTGCGGTCCCATGACGGCGTCGCGCCGCCGGAGGTCGCGAGCGCGCCGAAGGTGACAGGGGGTGGTCCACTCCCTGTCGAATGGCTCGTGTCGCTCGGGACGACGTGACACTCATTGCAAGCGACGGCAGCGCGCAGCGGGCCCGCATTGAGGTGAGCCTGGTGGGCGCCGACGCCGAGGGCGGTGGTGGAGGTGTTGCCCGTCGTGTCCTGGGGAGGAGCGGGCGCGATGGCGGCCGTGGCGCGGCTGGCGTCGCCGTGGCAGGAGGTGCAGGCCGTGCCGCCGACCTCCACGAGCCCGTCGATGTGCTTGCCGCCGGCGATGTCGATGGTCCCGTCGGCCTTGACGGTGTCCGGGTGGCACCGGGAACAGGCGCTGACGCCACCGGTGACCGTCGGGTGACCGCTCGACCTGGGGGGTGGAAGGCCGTGGCAGGTCCCGCACGCTGCCTGCGAGCCGTCCACCCGGGTCCACTTCGGCTGCTGGTTCGGGAGGGAGCCGCCCGGGAGCGTGGCGCCGTGGCAGTAGACGCTGTTGCAGCTCGCCGAGATCCTGTCCCACGACGGCTGCAGGCCGCCGGTGCGGGCGAGCGGGCCGAACGTCACGGGCGCGCTCGCGTTCTCGATATGGCCAGGGTCCTCGACGCGCGACGGCACCACGTGACACTCGCTGCAGGAGATCGCCTGGCGGAACGGTCCGGCGTTCAGATGTGCCTGGTGTGCACCGACCCCGACGTCCGAGGTCGCGGTCTCGCCTCGCACGGACCGAGGCGGCGCGGCGTTGCGGCCGGGCTCGCCGTGGCAGCGCGTGCAGGTCTCGCCGCTGGCTGCGGCTCCGTCCTCTGACGCGGTGGGTTGACGGGCGACGTCGCAGGCGCTGAGGACGATGGCTCCCATCGTGACGAGGAGGAGCGCTGGCCGCGCGGGTCGGTACATCATCACCTCGGGTGGCGACGCGAACGGTGGCGACAGCGACAGCCTCGGGCGCGCGAGGAGCGTCAGCGCGGGACGAAAAACATGTCGTGTCGCACGCACAAGGGACACGTGGTCGCCCGAAGCAACTCGCGTGCCCTTCTTGTCACAGGTCAATTGCTTCGTCGCAGGGGTGCTGCATCCGATGCTGCATCCGACCCTGAGAAGCTGCCCTGACTTGCCACAATCTCGAATGATTAACGGTGACGCCGCGCTGCGTCATTCACTGAATGGCGCAGGCGCGCTCATCGCACGCCAGACTCCCCCGACGGCGCACGAGTTGCGGGGAGGGGTTAGTGGCCTGGATCGGAGCTGCAAGATTGTCGCGGCACAGGTCCGCCCGGTGTTCCGGCCGGGGCCAAAGCGGTCGTTCTCGACCTGCATCTCTCGCTCAGGAGCGTGATCAGCTCGGCCGGCTCGAAGGGCTTCTGGATGCACAGGTTCGGGACCGCTTGCAGGAACTCCTGTGCGCCTGGGGTGAAGGCGCCGCCGGACAGGAACAGCACCTCCGCCGCCAGCGTGGGCCGGAGCTGCGAGAGCTCGGCATGGAACGCCTCTCCGCTCATCTCGGGCATCATGAGATCGCAGAGGACGACGTCGAAAGGCTCGCCGGCGCGGACCAGCGCGAGCGCGTGGCGCGCGCTCGTGTGGGGCACGACGTCGAAGTCGCGCGAGAGCACCCGGTAGAGCGAGGCGCACACGAGCGGCTCGTCGTCGACCACCAGCACACGTGGACGCGAGCCGGCGCGCGGCGCCAGCGCGAGGCGCGACTCGCTGGCGGCGGGGGGAAACCGCACGCGGTAGACGCTGCCATGGCCGGGAGTGCTCTCGACCTCGATTCCGCCGCCGAGCGCGCTCGCGATCCCGTGGCAGACGCCAAGGCCGAGTCCGCCCGACGCCTCCTCCCCGTTCCACGCCGCGTAGAATGGGTCGAACACGTGCGTCAGCGCCTCGGGCGTGAGCCCGCGGCCGGTGTCCCTCACCTCGACGCGCGCCCCTTCGTCGGCGCGGAGGACGACGCGCACCTCGTTGTCGTCCGCGTGTCCCTCGTCGATGGCGTGTGCCGCATGCAGCAGCAGGTGCGCGAAGAGCTGGCCGAGTCGCGCGGAAGAGCCCCTGACGAGGACCGGCACGTCAGGCACCTGGATGGCCAGCCGCGCCCGGGCACGCACTTCGTGCCCGACGAGTCGCTGGACGTGCTGGAGCACGGCGACGAGGTCGCTCGCGCCCGCCGGGTCGGCGCGGTCTTGCGCGAAGTCCAGCAGGTCGCGGACGATGCGCGCCATGCGCTGAGCCGCCTCCTCCGCCTCCGTCAGCGCCGCCAGGAGCTCCGGGGCGGGTGGGCTTCCCTGTGGCAGGCGGCCCGGTCCGAGCACGCCGGGCAGCGTCTCGCGCAGCCACGCCACGTTCGTCAGCGTGACCGCGAGCGGGCTGTTGATCTCGTGCGCGATCCCGGATGCGAGCCGGCCCACCGCCGCGAGCCGCTCGGTGAGGCCGAGGTGCGTTCGGGCGGCCTCGAGCTCCTTCATCTTGCTCGCCAGGTCGCGGCTCTGCTGCTCGAGTTCGGTCGTCCGCTCGTCGACGAGAGAGGAGAGGTGACGCCTCGCGGCGGCCTCCGCGCGGAGCGCGCGGCCCATGCCTCGACCGGCGACGGTGACCGTCGTCGCGAGCGCGCCCACGAAGGCGAGGGCCAGCTCGTTGTGCCCGCCTGCGGCGGCCGCGCCGGCCATCGCAGCCAGTGACAGGACTGCCGCGAAAGCTCCGGCTTGAAGGGCGCGCGAGTTCACGACAGGTCTTCCCGGCGCACACCGCCCGCGACCTCCACCGTCAGGATCTGCCCGCCCCCCAGCGGCCTCGCGCACGCCATGGCCTCGACCAGGGCGGCGCGCGCGCCTTCCGCGGAGAAGGTGACCAGGGGAGGGCTGCTGGAGGTGGCGCCGATATTGACCTCCAGTCCTGTGAGGCCTGCCGCGCTCTGCATGATGCGCCTCGCCACCGCCACCGCTCCTGCGACATCGGCTCCCGGGAGGAGCAGGAACGTCTCGCCGCGCGCGCTGGTGCCGATCAGATCGGTCGAGCGGACGAGCCGCCGCGCCAGGTGAACGAGAGAGGCGGATGCGCCCTCGGGCGCGGAGGGGTCGCAGGAGACGAGGAGGAGCGAGAGCGGCTCGCGCCGCCTGCGGGCGCATGCGAACGCGAACCGCAGCGAGCGATCGAGCGCCTCGCCGCCCTCGACGGAAACGGGCTCCTGCCGCACGGCCGGGAGCCCGAGCGCGGCGAGGAGGCGTCGTGCCTCCACCAGGACCTCCTCGACGTGGGCCGGTCCGCCCAGGTCGATGTCGAAGTCCGCGGAGGCCTCCGGGACGGCCAGCGCCATGCGCGTGATCGCCGCCTCGAGAACCGCCGGATCGAAGCCCAGCCGCGCGCACACGGACTCGAGGGCGGCACGCGGGGCCTCGCCGTGGCCGGGAGCGACCCACATGTCCGCCAGCCGGCCCGAGAGCGCGACGCACTCGATGAGGCGGGCCTCCGCCGTCGTGGCGTCCGGCGCCGGGCCGTCGTGGCTCCCGCCCACGGCATGCTCCAGCTGGGCGGGAAGCCTCCAGCTCCGGGCCAGGAGCGCGCTCACGTCGGAGTGATCGGCTCCCCAGCCGGCGCGCTCCAGGGCCACCAGCGCGTCGTGATCGCCCCCTGCGCTCGTACACATCGGCCCGTAGTCGCCCGAGAACACCTCCGAGAGGGCCAGCATCCCGAGGTCCTGCAGGAGCGCGGCGATGAACGCCTCTTCCGGATCCACCGAGGGTGCGGCACCCTCGGCCAGGATGCGCCCGGCGAGAGCGGCGAAGACGGCCCGCCGCCAGAAGGCGGACCGGTCGAAGCCCGAACCGTCGTCGCGCCTCCGCCCGCGTACCAGCGCGAACGACAGGGCGATCATGGTCACCGTCTTCGAGCCCAGGAGCGGCACCGCGCGGGTGAGCGTCCCCACCTTTCCGCGCGCCGCGATGGAGGCCGAGTTCGCCGCGCGTAGCACGCGCGCGGTCAGCGCGGGGTCGCTCGCGAGGGCGTCCGCGACCTTCCAGAGGTCGGCCTCCTCGGAGTGGCAGAGCCGCATGATCTGGAGGACCACGGCGGGGAGCGTTGGCAGCGTGGGGCACGCGAGGATGCGGCGCTCGAGCTCGGCGTTCATGGGCACCGGGCCTCCTGGTGCCCCGTGGCCAGGCTCCGCCTGCGGAGCGAGCCGAGCGGTTCGCGCGGCGGCGGTGCGCGTCGAGCGCCAGCGGCGCACGGCGCGGCATGCGACGCTTCCCTGGTCAGCTGGGTGGTCAATGTAGGCCCGGGGCCGCTTTCTTCACGATCAGCGCTTAGGTGCAACGCGCAGACCGGGCGGATCCGAGGCCGGCGTGAGCGAGACCCATGCCCGAGAGATCAACTCTTGCGGCGAGATAAGCCGCCAGACGGCCAGGAGGTGGCAGTCAGTCGCACGGTGTCCGAAGGCCCCTGGGTGGAGGAGGCCGGATGCGTCCACACCCGCCCCCTCCGGGGCGAAGGCGCCTCGCGGCGATGGCGTCTCAGCCGCTTGTGTCCGGCCCACTGAGTAGCCGGGGGCGCAGGCCGCCCCCGCCCCGCCGGCAAAGCCGTCGGGGCCCCACCCGGGCCCCTGCGACCGCAGCTGATTTTTCGACAGGTCTTGAGTCGCCGGGGGCGCAGGCCGCCCCCGCCCCGCCGGGCAAAGCCCATCGGGGCCCCACCCCGGCCACGCCGCAGAGCGATCAGATTTTTCGACAGGTCTTGAGGAGTGCTAAAGAACCCGTCCCAACTCCTCGTCCGGAGCAGAGATGTCCACCGTCCGCCCTTTTCGTGCCCTTCGCCCCGCTCCGTCCAACGCCGTGCGCGTCGCGTCGCCGCCCTACGACGTCGTCAACACCGCCGAGGCGCGGGCGCTCGCGCGGGGCAACCCGGACAGCTTCTTGCGCGTCTCGCGTCCGGAGATCGACCTGCCAGAGGGGATCGACGAGCACGATGCCTCCGTGTACGAGCAAGGCAGGAGGAACCTGCAGGAGCTGGTCTCGCGCGGTGTGCTGCGCCAGGACGCGGAGCCGCGCTTCTACGTGTACGCGCAGAGGATGGGTGCGCACCGGCAGACCGGCCTGGTGGCCTGCGCTTCGGTGGACGAGTACGACCGGGACGTCATCAAGAAGCACGAAAAGACGCGGCCCGACAAGGAGGACGACAGGACCCGGCACATCGACACGCTCTCTGCGCACGACGAGCCCGTCTTCCTGACCTACGCCTCGCGGAGGGAGATAGACGCCGAGCTCGAGAACGTGAAGCAGGGAGTACCCGAGTACGATCTCGTCACCCAGGACGAGGTGGAGCACAAGCTGTGGGTCGTGCCGGCCGGCGTCGGGGCCCGGGTGGAGACGCTCTTCCGCGAGGTGCCCGTCCTCTACGTCGCCGACGGGCATCACCGCTCGGCGGCGGCCGCGCGCGTCCACGCTCAGCGCAAGGGGCAGCCGGGCGAGCACGGTGGCTTCATGGCCGTGGTCTTTCCGCACGACCAGATGCAGATCCTCGCCTACAACCGGCTGGTGCGCGACCGGAAGAATCGTCCGGCGGAAGCGCTGCTGGAAGCGCTGCGCGAGCGGATGGACGTCGAGCCCGCGGCCCAGCCGGAGCCGGAGGCGCCGCTCTCGATGGGGATCTTCTGCGCCGGGCGCTGGTGGCGGGCGCGAGTGAGGCCGGGCAGCTACGACCCTAAGGATCCGGTGGCGTCGCTCGACTGCTCGCTGGCGCAGGAGCAGGTCCTGGCGCCCATCTTCGGTATCGAGGACCCGCGGCGCGACAAGAACGTCGACTTCGTGGGCGGTATCCGTGGGGCGAAGGAGCTCGAGAAGCGCGTCGCCGCCGAGGGCTGGTCGATGGCGCTCCACCTCTTCCCGACGCGCATCGAGCAGCTCATGGCGGTCTCCGATGCGGGGCTGCTCATGCCGCCCAAGAGCACCTGGTTCGAGCCCAAGCTGCGGAGCGGGCTGTTCGTGCACGCGTTCTGAGGCGCGGCGCTCGCCGTTTCCCCTGCGACGCCGGGCGCTTGCACTCCGTTTTCCGCAGCACGCGAGGGCTGCCCGGCGCCCGCCGGCGAGCCGCCGGGAGGATTCCGCAGCACGGGCGCAGCACCCGCCTGCAGGAACGACCGGGTGAGGCCGTCCCGGACGTCCCCGTCGTCGAGGTGGCCGTAGGTGCCGATCGTGAGCCGGACGTCAGAGTGCCGGAGCGCCTTCTGCGCCACCGCCGTGCCGGCGCCGCGGACCACCGCCGTACCGAACGAGTGCCGCGTCCCGTGGAACGTGACGTGCCGGGGCAGCGGCTTCGCCCAGGTCGTCGGCTTCCCGCAGCGGGGGCAGGAGGCCGGCGGCGCA
>JBGQLS010000046.1:0-22302 GCA_041500205.1 Anaeromyxobacteraceae bacterium
GCGCATTCTGGCAGCGTGCCAGTTCTCGCCCCGCTCGCCTTCAGGCGTCAGCTTCGGTGTCGCAGCACGGACGGACGAAGGACGAGCCCGCGAGGCATATATGCGTACTCGCGAGGTTCGGATCCAAAGGTTCACTGATCGAGAGATACTGGTCGAGACGAAGCGCGTGCTCGAGAACTTCTGGGCGGTCATCAGCGTGAGCGTGCGGCCCCCTCACCCCGGCCCTCTCCCCCGCTGGGGGCGAGGGGGTAATGCTCTGGCCCCTCACCACACCTGCAACTCCACCCCACCGAACTCATCCTGGGCTAGACCGCCGCCCTCACGCTTCTCACGTGCCGGACGTCCCATGATTCCCCAGCAGTGCCAAGTTCTTGGACAGCGCTGAGACCAATGCCGAGAGGCATAGCCGGCGGGGCGGGGGCGGCCTTCGCCCCCGGGTACTCAGTGCTGGGTGCCGGTCTCGCTGGGCGCCTCCGCGCCCTTCTCGGCGCCTGCGCCGCTGCCCGTTCCCATCGTCCCCGCGCCTGACTGCATCCCGGCGGATTTCATCTTCCGCGGGTCGTCATCGGGGTTCACGTAGTTGATCTCCCAGGGACCGTCGCCGTTGAGCTGCAGGACCGCCTCCTCGGACGCTCGGCCGAAGTGCTGCATCCCGGGCGGCAGCGAGAAGAAGCTGCCCTGCGCGAGATCCTGCAGCTTCGCCTCGTCGAACTTGCCGCCGTGGCCGAGCTGGAATTTCCCGGAGATCACGGTGATGCGCTCCTGGCGCGGGTGCGTGTGCGGCGCGATCTTGTATCCCGCGGGCATCTTCACGCGCAGCACGAACGGCCCCTTCTTCGCGGGATCCCCGTCGAGCACCACCGCTTCGGCGCCCGGAGGCAACGACTTGGGGCCCGACGTCCACTTCTCCTCGCCCGTCGTCAGCATGACGGCTGACTTCGAGCTGCTCCTCTCATGCTGCGAGCCGCTCGCCGCCTCCTGGCCTGCCGCTCGCGCGGTGCCACCTGCGAGGAGCATGACAGTTACTGACGCTCCGAACCATCTTGCGACCATGACGTCCTCCTCCCCCTCTCGATGACCGCCCGAATCCTCGATGACCGCCCGATGCGCGCTCGATGGGAGCGTTCACCCCCACCGACTGCCTGCCGAGCGCCATCCCCTCACGGATGGCACGATCGATCCTCCACCCGCTCGGGGTCACCAGCGACGTGCAACTGAGCGGACGGTGAGAGGCTAAGGAGTCCTGCCACGGCGGAGTAGCACCCCGCACGGTCACGGCTTGCGAGTTCCGGGGGTGAGTCCGTAGCCGTTCCGGATACTCTGGCCGGTCCGGACGGGTAAGTGGGGCATCCCGGGGCGGGAGGCGCGCGATGCGGCGACAACTCTTCCACGCAGTGCTCCTCGGGTTGGTGTGCGCCGCGAGGTCGACGGCCGGCCTCGAAAGCGAGCCGCCGCGGTCCACGGCGGGAGCCGATCCGCGCGTGCTCGGCACGGCCGGTTACGCCAAGATCGTCTGCTCGGCCGTGTTCGTCTCCGGGCGCGACGCCGCGGAGGCGCGCCGCAACAGCACCTACTTCGTGGTCTCGGACGAGGATCGCGCGGCGGTGACCGCCGTGGACGTGGACCGGTTCGACCGCATCGGCATCCGGCGCATGGTCCTCGAAACGGATCCGTACGGCCATTTCCTGCTCAACGGTTACGACTACGGGACCGCCCGCAACTGGGCCCGGCTCGGGCTCCTCTACCTCCAGGGCGGCCGCTGGCGCGGCGAGCAGATTCTCCCCGACGGGTGGTCGACCTTCGTCAGCACGCCCGCGCCGGCCTGGAAGCGGCCGGTCTACGGCGCCTTCGTCTGGCTGAACCACGCCGGCCAGCTGCGGCTGCCCGTCGACGCCTACTTCATGCTCGGGGCCGGAGGGCAGTACACCATCGTGGTCCCGAGCCGCGAGCTCGTGGTGGTGCGCATGGGCCACCAGCGCGGGAGCCCGCGGGCCGAGGACACGCTGAACGACGCCCTGGAGGGCATCGCGGCCGCGCTCCCGCGGCGTGGCGCCCCCTGAGAGCCGGTCAGGGTCACCTCGAGACGGTCGAGGCCCTCCTCTCTCGGGGTGCAGACCCACGCCTGAAGGACGACCGCGGAAAGACGGCGCTCGTCATCGCCGCCGAGGCAGGCCGCTCGAAGGTCGCCGAGGCCATCCGGGCCGCGGGAGCGACCGAGTGATGAGCGTCGCCCTCACCTCTCGCGGCGAGCACGAGCCTTCTCGCGCTCGTGCTCGCGCGTCCTCACCGCGGTGCGCGCGCGCAGCGAGCCCAGGAGGCGCCGCGTGGTCTCAGCGACCTCAGCGACCCCCTTCTCGAAGGCCTCCGTGTCGGCAGCCGAGGGCTTGTCGAGGCCGCTGACCTTGCGCACGTACTGGACCGCCGCGGCGTGGATCTCGTCGTCGGTCGTTGGCGGCTCGAAGTTGTAGAGCACCCGAATGCTTCGGCACATGGCTCGCTGATCGTAGGCCCCAAGCCTGACCCAGACCACGGAACCCGAGCCTCTTCTCCCGCGCTGCTCGATCGGGGCCATCCCCCCGTCCTGGGTCACCCCTACTCCACTCGATCGACCTCCAACCAGCTGAATTCACGCTGTCGAAGCTTGGCGTGCCATGTGCTTCGTCTTCTGTCGGCGACAGTGTGAGACCCATGACGAACGTCCGAAACCGCTCGGGGACGGCTGTACCGCCCCACGAAGGCGCCCGCAACGGGCTGCGGCTCCCGGTGTTCGAGCCTCGTGCGTGCTTCGGTGCGCTGCTGGCCGCGGCCACGCTCGCGGGGTACGTGGCCGGCTTCGACACGCTCCACCGCGTCATGGGCACGGTAGCCGGGGCTTTCGGCTTCGTCCCGGTCCTCATCGCAGGGGCGCTGTACGGGCAAGCCGCCGGGGCGCTCGCTGGGGTCATCCTCGTACCCATCAACGTGATGCTCTACCGCACAGCCGGATCGGGACTGGTCTCCTGGGCGAATCACGTCGTTCCAGGCCTGACAGCTCTCTTCGCCGGCGCGGTCGTCGGTCGCCTCCGGGACCTGGGCGCGCTCCTCGTGGACAAGCAGAAGCAACTGGAGGGAGCCCTGGCCCAGCTCTCGCTCGCGCGGGAAGTGACCGCGCAGGACACCACGGAGCGCAGGGAGCACGTCGCCGCGCTTCAGGTCGCGAACGCGGGACTCGCCGCGGCCCAGGCCGCCGTGCCCGCGACACCCGCCCTCGGGTCTTGAGTCGCCGGGGGCGCAGGCCGCCCCCGGCGACTCACCGCGCGGCGCACGCGCCGAGCTTCTCCTTCGCCGCCGAGCCGAGCTTCGGGTCGAGCTCTCGCGCCGACTGGTACTCCTTGCGCGCCTCGGCGCACTTGCCCTGCGCGGCCAGCGCGTCGCCGAGGAGCACGTGTGCCGGCCCGTGAAGCGGCTCGCTCTCCAGGACGTGACGCGCCTCGGCTGCGGCCCGGTCGTAGTCCTTCATCCTGAGAAGGGCCTCGCCCATGCGTACGTGGCGATTCGCCACGGCGCCCTTCATCTCGTTGGGGAAGAGCGCCCGCTCCGGTGCGTCGATCCGCTCCACGTCGGCGAGGCTGATCTCGCGAAGGGCATAACGGATCTTGCCGCGGATGCGATCGCAGTAGTTGATCTTGCGGAACGGCTCGTAGGCCACGAGCTCGAACCGCTCGTTGGCGACGCCGACGACGGGGTGCAGCCGGACGCCCAGGGTCCCGTAGAGCGCGTCGCCCTCGTCGACGAGCACGGGCATCTGGATGCCCGCCTCGCCCACCACCGTCCTCACCTCCTCCGGGCTCCAGCTCGACGAGACCACGGCCACCCAGTGAACGGGCTTTCGCGAGAACTCCCGCTCACAGGCCGCGATCGCCTTGAGCGCCTCGAGGGAGTGCTCCTGTCTGGGCCGGAAAAAGACGAAGACGTTGGCCTGCGCCTGTCTCGAGAGCAGCGCGTGCCGGCCACCCTCGAGCATGGGCAGCTCCGGGTTCGCGAGGACGTCACCCACGGCCACGTTCGAGAAGGCGGGCGTGGACAGGGGCCAGACGGCTCCGGCCAGCAGGAGGCCGAGCGCCAACGGCGTGGAGCGACGGCGGGCGGTCATGCGTGCTCCACTACCTGCTCTTGCCCACGGTGGAGAGCGCCTTGTTCACGTACGTCTTCGTGTCGTGACACGTCTTGGCGCACGTTCCGCCGGTCGGGGTCTTGGTGAAGTTGATCTTGAGGACCCAGCCGCCCTGGCCGTACGGCACGCCTTCGCGGATGTGGTGAGGCTGCTTCGACGCGTGGACCTCGTGGCAAGCCCGGCAGGTTCGGCCAAGCTCCAGCTTGTTGACGTGCACGTAGTGGAGGTTCTTCGAGCCGTCCCGGAAGTTGGTGAGGGTCGTCGTCTCGCGCTCGCTCACCACCTTGTCGTTGTGGCAGCCGTAACAGAGCGCGTAGATCCTCAGATCGTACGGAGCGTAGAACCTCGACGGGTAGTCGGCCACCAGGAGCCGGAAGGAATCGCTCCCGTGCGTCTTGTGGCAGGCGGAGCAGTCCTTGGCGGCGACAGGAGCGTGCAGCTTCCCGTTCTCGGCGAGCAGCTTCTTGAAGTTGGTGAGCCTGACGCCGTTCCAGTCCTTGAGATCGTCCACCGAGTGGCAGCCCACGCACTGGTCGAACGGTAGGGCGGTGAGCAACTTCTCGATGTTCGCGCCGTGCGGGTTATGGCAGTTCGCGCACCCCTTCCCGCTCGTCAGGGCACCGTGCTTCACCTTGGACGTCTCGGCGACGGCGCGGATGTTCGTGTGGCATTCCATGCACTGGCTCGCGAGCTCGCCGTGGAGGAGACCCGGCTGACGGGAGTCGTGCGCGTTGTGGCAGGTCGTGCACGCCTCGAGCGCGGGCGGGTGCTTGTACTTCCGCGCCATGATCTCCTCGAACTCCTGGTGGCACTCGTAGCACAGGGCGTTGCCCGCCTTGTTGACCGGCCCCGGGTTCTTCGGATTGCTCGAACTGTGACAGAGCGAGCAGTCGCCGGTGCCGTACGGAGCGTGCACGGTCGCCGCCGTCACGCCCTGTGGGAGAGGCCTGTTGTCCACCTTGCGTCGCGTCGGATACCGGTACTGGCGCGCCCCTGCCTGCACCGGCGCCATGGGGCGAGCGAGCACCGCGGCAGGCTCGAAGTACGCCCCGAGAGCGATCGCGATGAGGAAGGCATTCCTCGAAACCATTGTAATTAGCTCCGAAGCGGCGCCCCCGCCGGGACCATCCGACGAAAGGACTTGGACTGCGTACCCTGTTCCAGGGACAGTACCTGGCTGCGCAGCGACTCACAAGACGCCGATTACATGATTTGAATCAATAACATAGGTTCTCCGGACCACGCCGTATCGCACAAAGGAGCACCACGTTCGCCTTCGCGCGCGGCGTTGACGCGGAGCGGCAAGGCACCGGTGACTGGCCGATGCGGACCCACAAGCGGCAAGACGACCTCCGCCGTTCGGGTGATGGCGCGAGACCATGTGCCGCGCGACAGAACGCCACTCCCTGAAACGAGCCGGGGTGTCGGAGCATGCACCGTGCGCTCGCAACCAGCCATGAGACGTATGCTCCACGATAACTGGCCGATGATCGTCGCCCTCGCGGTTGCGGTCGCCATCGGCTGGCTCGTGTTCACGGTGCTTCGGCCTCCTTCGGCGGCTACCCCACCTCACGCTCCCTCGCGGATGGTGGCTACCGAGGGACAGCACTCCTGAACCAGACAGGACGCGCTTCGGCGTGACGCGCCTTGAAGCGCGCGCCGAGCTGCGTCCGGATCCATCGTCAAATCGCTGTGGTTGCACGCTCCGTCGCAGTCCGGGAGCGTCAGACCCCCTGGATAGGGTGCCCCAACCGATCCGGAGAAACCATGAAACCACGCACCATCGACGTCGACGAGCGGGTCCCGCTGCTGCAGGCGGTTCCCCTCTCGCTACAGCATCTGTTCGCGATGTTCGGCGCCACGGTGCTGGTGCCCTTCCTGGTGGGCCTCGACACATCGGTGACGCTGTTTTCGAGCGGCGTCGGGACGCTCCTCTACATCGCGGTCACGAAGGGGAAGATCCCGGCCTACCTCGGATCCTCCTTCGCCTTCATCGCCGCGCTCTCCGCCATCTTGGCCGTGAAGCCCGGCCAGGTCGCGCCAGACCAGCGGATTGCCATCGCCATGGGCGGCTGTGTCGCGGTGGGCCTCATTTACATCGCCGTCGCCGCCGCGATCGGCAGGTTCGGTAGCGGCTGGATCGACAGGTTGCTGCCACCGATCGTCATCGGCCCCGTGGTCATGGTGATCGGCCTTGGCCTCGCCCGCGTCGCGGTCGAGGTGATGGCCATGCAGGGCGGCTCCGGCACGTATCACCCGGAGTACTTTCGGGTGGCGCTGGCCGCGCTCGCCATCTCCATCGCTGCGGCCGTGTTCCTGAAGGGCTTCCTGGGAGTCATCCCGGTGCTCATCGGGATCATCGGCGGCTATGCGGTGGCGCTCGCCGCCGGCCAGGTCAATCTCTCCGGGCTCCGGGCTGCGCCCGCTTTCGCGGTGCCCCATTTCGTGCTGCCGTCGTTCGACCTGGGAGCCATCCTCTCGCTCGCGCCCATCTCGCTCGTCGTCATCACCGAGCACATCGGCCACCTCATCGTCACGAAGAACGTGGTCGGCCGCGACTTCGTCAAGGACCCGGGCCTGCACCGCTCGCTCGCCGGCGACGGCGTGGCCACCGCGATCGCCGGCCTGATCGGAGGGCCGCCCAACACCACCTACGGCGAGAACATCGGGGTCATGGCCATCACGCGCGTGTTCAGCGTGTGGGTGATCGGCGGCGCGGCGGTACTGGCCGTGGGCATGTCGTTCCTGCCGACCGTCGGCGCCCTCATCCGCTCCATTCCGACGCAGGTGATGGGCGGCATCTGCATCCTCCTCTTCGGCATCATCGCAGCGGCGGGCGTCCGCATGCTGGTCGAGTCAAAGATCGACTTCGCCCAGAAGCGGAACCTCATCATCGCGTCGGTGATCCTGATCATCGGGATCGGAGGCGCGAAGATCCACCTCGGCCCGGTGGAACTGGGCGAGATGTCCCTCGCGACCTACGTGGGCGTCCTGCTGAACCTCGTGCTGCCCCGCGGAAGCGAGGAGCCGAGCGTCGTCGCGGAGGCGGTACAGCCAGCCATGCCCGTGAGGCGGGCACCGGCCGGGAACTGAATACCCGGGGCTCGCGCCGCCCCGCCCCGTCGGCAGAGCCGTCGGGGCCCCACCCCGGCTAAGAAGCAAAGGGGGTTTTCGACAGGTCTTGAGTCGCCGGGGGCGCAGGCCGGCCCCCGCCCCGCCGGGTAAAGCCTGGCAAAGCCCATCGGGGCCCCACCCCGGCCACGCCGCAGAGCGATCACATTTTTCGACAGGTCTTGACCAGGAGACCGCTGCACGTCGAAGACGGCGCCGGTTCGGGCTGCATCAGGCGCGGCCGCGCGCGCCGTTCGCGAGACGGGTTCAAGGCGCCGCGACGCCCACCGGACACGAGACGCCAGTGCCAGAGAGCCCACAGTAGCCGCCGGGGTTCTTCGCCAGGTACTGCTGGTGATAGTCCTCGGCGTAGTAGAACTCGGGCGCCGCGCGGACCTCGGTGGTGATGGCCTCGTATCCGGACTGCTTCAACCGTTGCTGGTACGCGGCGAGGGAGGCCTCGGCGGCGCCGCGCTGGGCATCGCCGTACGTGTAGATGGCGGAGCGATACTGCGTCCCCTCGTCGTTGCCCTGGCGCATGCCCTGGGTCGGATCGTGCGACTCCCAGAAGATCCTGAGAATGTCGTCGTACCGGACGGCCTTGGGATCGAAGACCACCAGGACCACCTCCACATGGCCCGTCCGACCCGTGCACACCTCGCGATAGGTCGGATTCCTCGTCGCGCCGCCGGCGTAACCCACCGCGGTGGTCCAGACGCCTGGCTGCTGCCAGAACACCCGCTCCGCCCCCCAGAAGCAGCCCAGCCCGAGGACGGCTTGATCGAGTCCCGCCGGGAACGGCGGCGAGATCGGATGTCCGTTCACGAAATGCCCGTCGGCGACGGGCATGCGATCGGGGCGCCCGGGGAGCGCTTCATCCGGGGTGGGAAGGTGGAGCTTCGTTCCGAACATGGCGGTCCTCCTGGGAGGTCGACATGACGTAACGTCCGGCGAAGGGCAGCGCCCGCGCTCCCCAAGAAAAGCAAAGAGCGACCGGGCAACTCCCGTTGCCCTGGCCGCTCTCCAGACCCGGTCATGGGGACCGAGCTAACTCAATCCTAATCACAAATCGCGAAAGGCGCCAGTTTCTGGAGCGTCACATGAACGCGACAGCCCACACGGGAGAGGACACGCGGCCCCGTCACGATCCAGCCACCAAACCGTGACGGAGACGCCGCAAACCTCCCGAGAAAGCGGGCGCCTCACTCGAGGTCGATCTGGTGCCAGGCGCCTGTCGCATCGAGCGCACTGCCCCACACCTTGTGGGACGCCTGATGATCCGTGGCGGAGAAGCCGAGCTTCACTCCGATCCCGATGTCGAGCCCGTGCAGACTCTCGAGCGCCCCGACCAGCTGCTCGGGCTGGGGGTTCGGTCCCGCGGCCTTGAGCGCCTCGACCAGCAACGTCCCCACGACCCACCCCTCGAGCGAGAGCGCGCTCGGCACCTCGCCCTGCGCGTTCGCCTCCAGGAGCGCGCGGTAGCGCATGACCGCGCTGGCGCGCGAGGACGGCAGCGGGACAACCTGCGTCACGACCACATTCTCGGCGACCAGCACCTTGGCCGCGACCAGATCCTCGGCCAGTTGGGCCGTGTCCACCGACGAGACGTCGGTGAAGACGATCCCGTGTACCGACGGCACGAGCTTCTCGATGAGGCGCGCCGCGGGCCGGTTGGTCGAGATCATCACTACCGCCTTCAACCGCTCGCCCAGGGCCAGCAACCGCTTCGCCGCTTCGTCCACATCAGCCGAGTTCCGGCGGTAGGTGACTCGGGCCACCTTGGCCGGATCCAGGCCGTAGGTCTTGAGCTGCTGCGCCGCCCCGGTCCAGCCGGCTTCGCCGAAGTCGTCGTCCTGCGAGAAGACGGCGATGCCAGCGGGCGCGACGCGTCTCACGTCCACGAGGTAGCGAACGGCCGCCGCGGTCTCCTCGGCCAGGCTGGGCCGGTACAAGAACACGTAGCGGGCTGGCGGGTCCTTGCGAAGCGCCGCCCCTCCCAGCGCGCCCAAGAAGGGCACCTTGTTCTCGAGGACGGCGGGAAGCGCCGCGGCGGCAGTGGCGGTGCCGGCATTGCCGACCACTGCGAAGACCTTCCGATTGTCGATGAGCTCGCGCATGCCCTCGGCGGTCCGCGATGGCTCATTGCCGTCGTCGAGCGCCACCAGGGCGAGCTTGCGTCCGTGCACCCCGCCGGCCTCGTTGGCGGCCGCGAACGCGATCTCCACTCCCGTCTTCATTCCGCGCCCGAGCTCCTTGTCGGGCCCGTAGAGCGGCGAGACCATCCCGAACGTGAGCGTCTGCGTGGTCGCGCCGGGGGTCGCGCCTCGGGCGGCCACGGCTGGATCGGCCGCGGTGGCCTTCCCACTCGCCGCGGCGAACGGGGCTGCTTCGCGCGTGGGCGCCGGGGACGACCTCGTGAAGTACACAATGGCGCCGACGAGCAGGAGCGCGACCACGGCGGCTGCGACGATGACCGTCCGCTTCTGCACGCCACCGCCGCCTGGCACCCCGGGACCGCCGGCCGACCATTTCGGCGCCTCGCGCGTCGCCGCCGCACCGCTTCGAGCGGCCGGAGCGCCCCCGATCCGTCTCGCAGTGGACGGGGTGCGACCGATTCCTTCATCCAAGGGAACACTGCCGGGTGCCCTGGAGGGTGACGCAGGCACTGCAGGTGAATGTTGCGCCTGGCCGGCACGGCGCCCGGCCCGGCGCTCCTCGTCGATCTTCACCGTCTCCTCGAGCAGAAGCTGCCGCAAGGGCTCGGTGATGGTCCTCTCCGCGGCGTGGATGTTGGGCTCGATGCGGAAGGAGCCGTCGGCGAGGCGCATCCCGCGCCGTACTGCATCGCGGCCCACGGCGTCGCCCAGCCACGCGTCCACCACGTCACCGTTCTCGATGTAGAAGACGCCGTCTTCTCCACGGCCGTTGGGCAGGCTCACCGTCACCGCGACGGTCTGGCGGCTCGACGCGTAGAACTGGATGAGATCCGTGAAGGGAGTGTCGCTGAACTTCCCGGTGAGGGCCATCGTCCGCTCCCTCCGAACCCCTATTTCTTGAGGAGCGCGTTCACCTTGGCCACCACCTCGAAGGCGTCAGCCACGTACACGACGTCGGCCTTTCCCCGCGCCCACCCGCAGTTCGGATCGAGGTTCACGGCGCGTCGCTCGTTGATGAAGCGCCACCCGACGACGTGCGGCTCCTCGCCGTGGCAGCAGGTGGCGAGCCCCTTGGGATGGCGGGGCGTCGCTCCCGTCTGGCCGATCTGGTTCAGGTGGCTCATGAAGGTGAGCACGGCGCTGCCCTCGCCCGAGAGATCGACGAGCGACTTCGACGATCCGAGCGAGGCCTTGGCTGCGCCGAGGAAACCGAGGATGAGCTTCTCGGCGTCGTCGACGTGGGGTTTCCCGTCGGCCTGCTTCTTCGTCCAGCCCGCGCCGGCGACGAAGAGGAGCTTCGCGTCGGGGCGGATGGTCTGGGCGTCGCTCTTCGGAGCCTTGAACCCCTTCACCCTGGTGCGGCGCTGAGGATCGCCGATCGCGACCGGGACCTCCTCCAGCGCGGGCGCGGCGCCCTCTGGACGGAAGGCCGGGTTGCAGCCCCCCTCGACGAGGACGATCCAGGGGCGCTGGGTGCGCTTGAGAGTCGCCTCCATGCGCTGGCGATAGAACCAACGCGTCAGGGCAGGCGCGCCGTCCTTGGCCAGGAGCGCGGTGGCGTGGGTGTCGACGCGGCCTCCCAGCCTGTAGGCGACTCCCGGCGCCACGCGCGCCAGGCGGGAGGTCTGCGGCGCGATCACGAGCGTCGCGCCGGCGGCCCGGGCCAGCGCCTCGGCGGCGGCGGCGTCCGTGCCATAGCGCGCGTCGGCGAAGTCGGCGCCCGTCACTGCCAGCGCGCGCGCGGCGCCGCTCCCGGCGAGCTGCGCGGCGGCAGGTTGCGTCGCCTTCCCGAAGACGGCGGCGACGAGGGTGGCCTTGAGTGTCTGCGCGAGGGACTGCGCGGCCCCGAGAACCTCCAGCCCGGCCCTGGGGAGCGTCCCGTCCTGCTCGGTGTTGCTGAGGAAGAGAATGGTGTCCATGGCGTCTCCTGGGCTCAAGATCTGTCGAAAAATGGACCGCCCGGCCGCTGGGCGGGGTGGGGCCCCGACGGGCTTGCCCGGTGGGGCGGGGGCCGCCTTCGCCCCCGGGTACTCAAGAACTGTCGAAAAATGCCTTTGGCTTCTTAGCCAGGGTGGGGCCCCGACGGCTCTGCCGGCGGGGCGGGGCGGCGCGAGCCCCGGTACTCAGTCCCGCGAGATCCACTCGACGATCTCTCTCGCGATCTCGTCGGTGGGCATGTTCTTCACGACCCGCGTCTCCCGCTGCGCCTTGGGCAGCACCACCCCGAGGTACTGGATGTCGCCGACGCTGATCTTGGCCGGCTTCGCCTTCTGCAGCGCGGGCATGATCGCCTTCATGTTGGCCATGCCGACCTGCGGGTTGTTGCGCGGCTCGGGCAGGTTGCCCGTCGCCCAGCCGAGGACTGCGGGGGGGCCTGCCACCACCGAGACCTGGTGCTGTCCGCCCTCGACGCGCTCCATGATCTCGAGCGACCCGTCCGGCTGCGGCGCGATCTGGTCCACGCCCTGGAACTGATCCCGGATCTCGAGCCGCTCGCCCAGGATCTGCAACGTCGCGCCAGCGCCTCGCGAGGCCGACTCCCATCCACCGAACACGAGCAGCTTCGTATGGTCGACGCCGGGGATGGCCTTCACCGCATCGGCGAGGGCGGCGGCGGTCTCGTGCGCGTCCATGAAGCCTCCCGCCGGGCCGTCCACCGCCACCAGCTCGAAAGGCACCTTCTGGCCGATCGCCATCATCACCTGCTGGAGCTTCGCCTTCGGACCGAGCGAGACGAGCCACACCTTCGAGCCGGGCGTCTTCGCGGCGAGGTTGGCCGCCTCGAAGAGGGCGTGGCCGGCCCACGGGTCGAGCACGGCGGGGAGCATGAGCTCGTTCTTGAGCGCGGGACCGGCTGGACCGGTCACGGGCTCGAGGGTCTGCAACGGGTCAGGGACGATGCTCCCACAGACTACGATCTGGTAGCCGCTCACGTTGGCATCTCCTTCACGCGCTGATGCGGGCCTCAGGCTTCAGCCTCGGGCAAGGGACCTTGCATCCATCCAATTCCCCTTCGATAACGCACCTGAGGCCCGAGGTCCGAGGCCACTTCTAGTTTTCCGCCGAATGCAGTCCGCCTGCCCCGGCCCGGAACGAGATGTTGGTCGTCTCGCCCTCGATCGCCTGCGTGCAGTTCCACAGACACGCGCCGCAGTGCACGCACTTCTCGCGGTCGAAGGCGGGGACGCCGCCCGTCTCGCCCGGCGCGATGGCCTGCGCCGAGCAGATCTCGATGCAGGTCTTGGAGCCGCAGTTCTCGCAGACCGCAGGCTGACGGAAGACCACGTGGTCCGCGTAACCCCCCGGGGCCTGGACCTTGCCGCCCATGAGCAGCGCGTCTTGCTGGCTCACGAGCAGCTGGCCGTCGTACTCGATGTCGGGCCAGCCGGCGCGCTTCATCAGCGCGGCGGCGAGGTTCTGACCCTTCTTCCGGCACTCGTCGCGGATGCGCTCGATCTCGGCAGCCGGGATCTTGCCCTCATAGTAGTCCTCGATGCTGCCCAGCCGCTCGTGCGGCGCGACCGGCTCGGGCCCGAGGTTCACCATCCCCTTGGTCATGCCGGAGAGGGCCATTCCGAGCAAACCGGTGACGACGCCGCGGCCGAAGCCATCGCGCGCCTTCTCCGCCACCCGTCCCTCCTCCTCCAGCCAGCTGGCGCGCCGCCGCGCCACGTAGGCCGCGTCGAGGTTCTCCCTCGTGAAGGGCTTCTTCTCCCGGAGCAGCTCCAGCACGCCTTCGGCGAGCTGCGCGCCGGAGGTCCACGCCTCGTCCACCCCCGAGCCCGTGAGGACATTGGTCGTGCCCGAGCCCTCGCCGATCCGGGCGAAGCCGTCACCGACAAGGCGCGGCTCGCCGCGCTTGCCCGATTCCTGGAGTGACTTCGCGCCCCAGGAGCGCATCTTGCCGCCCTTGAGGTGCTGCCAGATGGCGGGGTGCTGGATGTAGTGCTGCAGCAAGAGGTACGAGGTGCGGACCGGGCTGTCGAACCAGGACGGCACGAAGATGCCGACCGACGCGACGCGATCCGGGTGAACGTACAGGAAACCGAAGATCTCCGGCTCCGGATAGCCGAAGGTGTGGAAGACAGTGCCCACAGGCAGAGTGCAGCTCTCGGGCAGGTCGACCACCATCTTCATGCCCACCGCCCACTCCCGGACGTGGTGACCCTCGGGCATGCCGAAGCGCTCGTCGAGCGCGCGCCCCACCGCGCCCACGGGGCCGTCCGCCACCACCGTGAGCTGCGCCTTCACGTCCATCCCCGGCATGTATCCGGCGTCGGGCGCCCCGCTCTTCGTCACGCCCTGATCGAGCAGCCGCACCCCGACGACCTTGTCCCCCTCCACGAGCGGCTGCGACACGGGCATGCCGGGCCACAGCTGGACTTGCCCGCCCGCCATGAGCTGCTCGCCTACCCACTGGTTGAACTGGCCGATGGAGAGCACGAGGCCGCCCTTCTTGTGCAGGAAGGCGGGCGCATACGGCAGCTCGAGGGCGTGGTCGCTGTACCACGGCAACAGCCGCTTCATCGCGTTGAGGGCGGCGTCGCCGACGCGAAGCGTGGCGGAGCGGCGGCTCGCCCCGATGGGATCGAGCAGGTAGAGAACGTGCTCCTGCTCGATGGGCGTCGCCATCGGGATCTGCGAGGCGTCGAGATCGGGGAAGGTGGCGCGGATGCCTCGCGCCTTCGTCACCACGCCCGAGACGCCGAAACCAAGGCCCTCCGCGCGCTCGTAGCACACCACCTGCGGCGGCAGGCCGGGCGAGACGGTGCTCTCGACGGCCGGCGTGCCGTCCGGATTGGAGAGCCCGCGCGACAGGGTGGTGAGGAATCCGCCCATGGCCGGCCCGAAGCCGACGCATGCGATGTCCACTTCCATGCTCTGCCGCTCGGGCTCCGGGGCGGAGGTGGTTTCAGTGTTCTCGTTCTGCATCGCAAGGCTTCCTTCGGAAATCGGGCTTCGGCCTCAGGCCAGAGCGCTCGTGGCGGAAGCGCTTCTCCTGAAGCCTGAGACCCGAATGCCTGAGGCCTGGTTCTCGCAACCTTGCTTCAGGCCGTAAGTGGTTCAGACCGGGTAATCCAGCGCCTCGGGGATCATCACCTTCGAGAGCGCCTCGGCGGCGCGATCCTTGGCGAGCCGCGAGCCGGTGAGGCAGCCGTCGAGCTTCATGCGCAGGGCGGCGAAGTCCTGCACGCTCACACACTGCGGGCAGGGCCCGGCCTTGGCGGGATGCGAGTCGCCTTCGCCGATCACGTCGACGGCGCAGCTCCCGATGCCCGGGATGACGTCCTCCAGCTCCTCCAGCTCCCTTGCCTCGTAGCAGGCCTTGCGCGCCTCCTCGTCCCATGCCGGATGGCGGTTGTAACCGTAGACGAGCTCGGCGCAGATCCGACCCACCTCGCCCGCGGCGCGAGCGCACTGCACGTGGGCAAGGTCCTCGTAGAACCGCGCCAGCCCGGGGAGGCCCTCGGCCACCACCGGGTTCTCGGAGCCCTTCTCCTCGAGCTCGACCACGTCGAGCACGAACGCCCTGGCCGCCACGAGCCAGGCGAGCGCGTCCGAGAGCGGGAAGGTCACACCCTGCCGCGGCCCCTGGAACAGCTTCCCCCCGGCGGCATCGGTCGCGACCAGTAGATGCTTGTAGGTGTACAGCCAGAGCGCCATCGCCGAGGCGAGCTCGCAAGCGCCGATGTCCGGCCGCTGTCCCGCGATCTGGCGCAGATCCTTGATCCATGCCTCGTACTGCGCCAGGAAGACCTCGTTCGACATGCAAACGCTGAGTTGTCGCCGCTGGACGGCCTCCGGTCCCTCGTAGGTGGCCTCGAGCTGGGCGTCCATCCACTTGTTGCCGAGGAAGCCGGGGCAGTCCTCCGTGATGCCGTAGCCGCCCATGAGGCTCACCGCCTCGCGCATGACGGTGGCGCCGTTGCCGGTGTTCCACAGCTTCGTGGCTGGGCAGAGCACGCCGCTCGCCGAGTCCAGGATGGCGTAGCGCACGAGCGGATCGGCCTCGAGCTCCGCCATGCGTTTCACGTCGCGCTCCTTCTCGGGCTTCGCGCGCTGCTTCACCAGTTCGGCCGCGCGCTGGTTGATCTCCCGGAAGAGCTTGAACTCGGACTTGCCGCCCGCGATGCCCTTCTTCGCCAGGATCGCGGTCTTCTCCTTCTCGAGCGGATCGAGCTCGTCGAAGAGCCGCGCGGTCGCGAAGGCGAGCGAGGTGCCCGCCTCGCCTGTCGCCCACACGTCCACCAGCCGGTGCAGCACGTCTTCCCGGACCTGCAGCCCGAGCTCGTAACGCGGCGACCCCGGCTTGGCCTGCTCTGCTCCGCGGAAACGGCCGCGCTGGTAACGGATGACCGGCTCGATGGCGCTGAGGAGCTTCGCGGAGGTCATGACCCCGACCGGAACGCGCGTGTGCTTGAAGACCGCCGCGATGACCTCGTCGTGCGAGTAGTTGGGGACGATGACACCGTTCTTCACCGTGTAGCCGCCGACGATGCGCGACGCGGGCACGCGAAGGTTGAAGATGGGATCGCTCGTGGAGGAGAGCTGGTGCACGAGCTTCTTCGTCGGCGTTCCGCGGTCGAACGTGCCCGGGTCACCCTCCTCGAGGATGATCATGCAGGAGCTCTTGATGCGCGCGTCGGCGGTGTCGACGGCCGCCGTCACGAAGTTCGCGAACCCCATGTTGGTGATGAAGCGTCCGCGCTTCTCCACCTGGAGGATCGGCTCCTTGCCGGGTTCCCACTCGACCACCCGCACTTTGCCGCCCAGCATCCCGGTGTCGACGCCGACGTAAGGGATGGGCTCGGTGAGCGCGAACGCCCCGCGCGACGGCACCCGGTCCTCGCCTGGCTTCGCGGGCGCGGCGAGGCTCATGTACCTGTCCTGCTGCTCCTGCGTGCCGCGCTCGTGGATGGGCGAGAGCGCGAGATGGCTGGCGAGGCCGCCCGTGGCCGCGCCCGCATCGACCCAGGCCAGCTCGAACGTGGCGAGTGCCATGGCCAGGTTCTTCGGCCCTTCGATGAAGCCGCCCTGGTGTGGCTCCATGAACACGCCGGTCGCGCCGCACTCGTCGTAGACCTTGAGGAGCTCGTTCTTCTGCGGGGTCCACTCGTGGCTGTTGCGGGCGCCCTCGGCGACCAGGCGCGCAACCGGGCCGCGCGCCGCGTGGCGCACGGACTGCACGAGCATCTGGAGGTCGTACCGCTCGCTGAAGCGCCACATCACCTGGCGGACGTCGTCGCCAGGCAAGGTACGAAGAGTTTCGGCGACGGCGCTGGCGGGTACGGCCATGTGGCAAGTCCTCCCCAGGAGCACGAGCGAATGAGCTCGCGCCTGGTCGCATGAGCGGGAATCACTCCCAATAGGGACGTTTCAGGGCGCGTAAGCTAGCACCTGACGTGACGTGCAATCAAGCGCCCCTACTGGGATTTTGCGGAACGGACGGGCGTCCGGCCAAGGCGTGGAAGCGAGCGGTAGGCCGCTTGCGTTCCCGCGAGAAACTCCTCTCCGCGTGACATGCCGACCGCGTCGCCGCGCGCGTCAACCCTCGATCTTGAACCCCACGCGGACCGTCACCTGGAACTCGGCCACCTTGCCTTCCTTGACGAAGCCCCGCTGCTCGACCACCTCGAACCAATTCATGTGCCGAATGGTCTTCGAGGCTTCCTCGATGGCGGTCTTGACCGCCTCGGCGAAGCTCACGGGTGACGTGCCGACGAGCTCGATCTTCTTGTAGGTGCCGGACATGGTTGCCTCCACCTGCGCGTGGGCCAAGACTATGAAGTCCTGCCGTTAACACGATCCGCCTCTGCCGGGCGAGCGATCGCGTGGCGTGCCCCACCTGGACCTCGTCAGTCAGGTTAGGAGCCGGGACACCACCTCCGCGACCTGCGGATCAGGGGGCGCTGGATGGCGCGGACTCCGCTGCAGCGCCACCGCCGCTCCGATGGCGAAGAGCGCGGGGGCGAGAAGAACCACCACCCACAACACGGCGGTGGTGACCTTCACGGCGCGCGGCGGCACGAGTCGCGGGGCGAGGCTGAGCGCGAAGATGGCGAGTAAGAGCCCCGCCCCGAACTGCAGGAGCGGCACGAAGGCACGCTGCCGACGGTAGCGTTCGGCGAAGGCGGGATCGAGCGCCGCCGCCCGCTCCCGCGCGGCCGCCGCGTCTTCGTCTCGAAGCTGACGAGTGAGCGCTCCCGCCAGGGCATCCCAGCCGGCAGCGCTCGTCGGATCGAGCGCGATCGCCTCGCGGTAGCGGGCCTCGGCGGCTTTCGGATCATCGGTGACCCAGGTGTCCCCCGCGCGTCGCACGAGGTCGGGATCGCGTGGCGCCAGGCGCACGGCTTCGCGCGCGGCAGTCCGCGCCTCGGCAAGGCGGCCCGCCGCGGCCAGGGACCGCGCCAAGACGTCGTGGGCCCAGGGATCCAGGGGCGCGAGGCGCACGGCGCTCTCGGCAGACGCTACCGCCTCGTCCCCTCGGCGCAGCTCGGCGAGCGCGAACGCCCGCAGGCGCCAGGGCCATGCCACATCGGGCGCCAGCGCCCGCGCCCGCTCGCAGGCGCCGACCGCGAGGACCGGTCGCCGCGCCGCCAGGAGCGCCGCCGCGAGCAAGCCGTGCAGCCCGGCCGTGGCGGGGCTACTCGCGATGGCATCCCCAGCGAGCCGCGCGGCGCTATCGTAGGAGCGCGCGTGAAACGCATCCCACGCGAGCAGAAAGGTCGGGTCCGCCCCCGCGCCTGGCGCCCCACCGGACGTCACACGCCCGCGAGGTAGGTGTATCCGCGCATGACGTGCTCGAAGAAGTCCGCGAGCTGCACGCCTTCCTTGGGCCGGATGGCACCCTCTTTCACCTTCTGATCCAGGGCGTTCTTGACCCTGCGCGCGAGATCTTCAGGCGCATACTGCATGCGCGACAGCACCTGCTCGATGCGGTCGCCCGGGATGACCTCCTCGATGTAGAAGTCCTCCGGATCCTCGTCGTCCACGAAGACGTGGATCTCGTTCACGCGCCCGAACAGGTTGTGCATGTCGCCCATCACGTCCTGGTAGGCGCCGGTGAGGAACAGCCCCAGGAAATAGGGCTCGCCCGGCTTCAGCGCGTGCAGCGAGAGCGTCTCGTCGACGCCCTCCCCTTCGATGAAGCGGTCGATCTTGCCGTCCGAATCGCACGTGATGTCGACGATGGTGCAGTCGCGGGTGGGCGGCTCGTCCAGGCGGTGCAGCGGGACGATGGGGAAGAGCTGGTCGAAGGCCCAGTGGTCGGGAGCGCTCTGGAAGAGCGAGAAGTTCGCCATGTACTGATCGGCGATCTTGTCGCCCAGGTCGCGGGTGTCGCGCGGCAGCCGCTTCTTGCCCCGGTTCAAGGCCACCTGCCCGCGGCAGAGCTTCCAGAACAGGCTCTCCACCGCCGCGCGCTCCTCGAGCCCGAGGATGCCCAGCTTGAACATCTGCAGGGCCTCCTCCTTCTTCGCCACCGCGTCGTGGTAGGCCTCGGCCTTGTTGCGGGCGGTGAGGCTAGCCACGATCTCACGCATCTCCCTGACAACCTTGGCCTCGTTGGGCTGCGCCACGGAGGCCGCGGCGATCTCGTCGGGCGCGCCGATCTCGATGTGCCCGAAGACGTTCATCACCACCACCGAGTGGTGGGCGGTGACCGCACGCCCCGACTCGGAGATGATGTGAGGCTCGGGCACCTGCTCGTTCGCGCACACCCGCTGCAGGTTATAGACCACGTCGCCCACGTACTCTTCGAGCGTGTAATTGACCGAGGAGCTCTGCCCGTTGTTGTGCGTCCCGACGTAGTCGACGCCGAGCCCCCCGCCCACGTCGAAATAGTCGATGGGGAGCCCCATCTTGCGGAGCTTCGCGTAGACGCGCGCGCCTTCGTTGATGGCGTCCTTCACCACCCGGATGTCGGTGAGCTGGCTGCCCACGTGGAAGTGGAGGAGCTTGGCGCAGTGCTCCTTCCCCTTCTCCTTCAGGATGCGGACGGCGTGGATGAGCTCGGGGACGGTGAGCCCGAACTTGGCGAAGTCGCCGCCCGAGGACTCCCACTTGCCCGTACCCTTGGTGGTGAGCTTCGAGCGGAGGCCGATCATCGGCTCGACGCCCATCTCCTCGGCGAGCCGGAGCAGGTTCGGGAGCTCCGAGAGCTTCTCCACGACCACGATGATCTTGCGGCCGAGCTTGCGCCCCAGGAGCGCCAGCCTGAGGAACTCCTCGTCCTTGTACCCGTTGCAGATGGTGACGGCCTCGGGGTCCACGTTGAAGCCCAGGACGAGGAGCAGCTCGCCCTTCGAGCCCGCCTCGAGCCCGTAGTGGTAGGGCGCCCCGGCGTCGAGGATCTCCTCGACCACCTCGCGCATCTGGTTCACTTTTACCGGGTAGACGCCGTAGTAGCGCCCGCCGTAGCTATTCTCGGCGATGCCCTTGCCGAACGCCTCGTTGATCGCCTTCACCCGGGCGCGCAGGACGTCCTGGAAGCGGACCACGCAGGGAAAGCCCAGGCGGCGCTCCTGGATGTCCTCGACCACGTCCATGATGTCGATGGTCGGCCCGGGCTGGCCATGCGGATGGACGACGAGGTGGCCCTTCTCGCTCACCGAGAAGTAGCCGGCTCCCCACCCGGCAACGTTGAAGTGCTGCGCCGCCTTCTCGACGGACCAGTCGGATGCGGGCGTGGCAGCCGTGGCGTCGCTCTTCGGCTCTGGGATGCGGTACTCGGGGGTGGCCATCGCGGTCCCTCTTCTACAGGGGCGACGCCAAGAAATAAAGATCGCGCGGGTGTGCGCTGGATGTTATCGAGCCGCCGGCGTGACTGGCTTCCACTCGCCCCTCCCTCGTCCAGCACCGCGCCGCGCGACGCCCCGAGATCGCCTTCGGGAGCTGCGCTCCGCCTTTCACCAGGTCCCCGGTACCTTCTCCCTCATCTGGCGCGCCGATCACGGCGGCGCCATCGCGCTGGCGCTCCTGACAGCCGTCGCCGCCGTGCTCCCGGCGGGCATCGCGTGGATCGGCAAGCTCATCGTGGATGCCGTGGTCGCAGCGGGGCGCGCGGAAGGCGACCCTGGCCGCGTCACCGACCTCGTGCTGCTCGAGCTCGGCCTCATGGCGGCCTCGATGACCGTCGGCCGCCTGCTCGGGCTGCAGCGCGAGCTCCTCCGGGCCCGGCTCGGCAACGTGGTGAACCAGCAAATCCTGGAGAAGGCGCTGGAGCTGGAGCTCCAGCACTTCGAGGACGCCGAAGTCTACGACAAGATGCAGAACGCCCGGCGCGAGGCGTCCGCGCGGCCACTCTCGCTGGTGGTGCAGGCCTTCGCCATCGCGCAGAACACCATCACGCTCACTGCGCTCTCGGCGTTGCTCGTGCGCCTGTCTCCCTGGAGCGTCCTGGTCGTGGTGGCCTCCTCCATTCCGGCCTTCCTGGCGGAGGCTCGCCTCGCCGCGGCCTCCTTCCGGCTCAACTCCTGGCGGGCGCCGGAGGGCCGGAGGCTCAACTACCTCGAGTGGATCCTCACCCGTGACACCCACGTGAAGGAGGTGAAGCTCTTCGGGCTGGGGCCGCTCGTCCTCGGCCGCTATCGGGCGCTCTTCACGAAGTTCTACGACGAGGACCGCCGCCTCGCCGTGAGGCGGATGGCCTATGGGGTGCTGTTCGGCCTGGTCTCGCTCGGCGCCTTCTACGCCATGTACGCGCTAGTCGCCTCGCGCGCGGCGCGCGCCGAGATCTCGCTCGGGGATCTCACTCTCTACCTGGCCGTCTTCCGGCAAGGCCAAGGCGCAGTTCAGAGCATCCTGTCGGCGGTGGGCGGGATGTACGAGGACGCGCTCTACATGACGAACCTCTTCTCCTACCTTTCCATCCCCACCGGAGGAGAAAAGGCGCGCCAGCGTCCAGCGCTCGCTCCTCCGCGAGGTAGGGCGAGCCGGATCGAGCTGCGCAACGTGGCCTTTCGCTACCCGGGGCGGCAGGCCTGGGCGCTGCGGGACGTCTCCCTGGTGCTCGAGCCCGGCGAGAAGCTGGGTCTGGTCGGCGAAAACGGCGCCGGGAAGAGTACGCTCGTGAAGCTCCTCCTCCGGCTCTACGAACCCACCGAGGGCGCCATCCTCTACGGGGGCGTGGACCTGCGCGACATGGACGTCGTCGACCTGCGCTCCCGGATCGGCGCCGTCTTCCAGGACTTCGTGCGCTACCAGTTCACGGCGGCCGAGAACATCGGGCTCGGCAGCCCCGAACACCTCGAGGATCGGCCCCGCATCGAGGAGGCGGCCCGCCGCGGCGGCGCCGCCGCCGTCGTCGAGGCGTTGCCGCAGCGATACGACACGGTGCTGGGAGGCTGGTTCGAGAAGGGCCAGGAACTCTCGGCCGGGCAGTGGCAGAAGCTGGCGGTCGCGCGCGCCTTCATGCGCGAGGGAGCCGAGGTGCTCGTCCTCGACGAGCCCACGGCCGCCATCGACGCGGAGGGGGAGCACGAGCTATTCGAGCGGTTCCGGGAGCTCGCCGCCGATCGGACGGCCATCGTCATCTCGCACCGCTTCTCGACCATCCGAACGCTGGCCGATCGGATCGCGGTCCTGCACGGCGGCCGGATCGAGGAGCTGGGGAGCCACCGCATGCTGCTCGAGAAGGACGGCCGCTACGCGCATCTGTTCCGGTTGCAGGCGCAGGGGTATCTGGACTGAGTCGCCGGGGGCGCAGGCCGCCCCCGCCCCGCCGGCAGAGCCGTCGGCATTAGTCTCAGCGCTGTCGAAGAACTTGGCACTGCTGGGGAATCATGGGACGTCCGGTACGTGAGAAGCGTGAGGGCGGCGGTCTGGCCCAGGATGAGTTCGGTGGGGTGGAGTTGCAGGTGTGGTGAGGGGCCAGAGCATTAC
>JBGQLS010000047.1:0-22300 GCA_041500205.1 Anaeromyxobacteraceae bacterium
CGGCCGTCGCAGGCGGCTCTTCAAGCTGGGAGGGGCGGTGCTGGCGACCTCGGCCTTCGCCTTCGGGGCGCACCTCGTCCTCACCAGGGGCGACGAGTTCACGGACGACGCGCAGGTCGAGGCCGACGTCGTGCCCATCGCGCCGCGCGTGGCTGGCGCGGTGCTGCGCGTCGTGGCGCAGGACAACCAGCTCGTGAAGAGGGGTGACCTCCTCTTCGAGATCGATCCCGCCGACTTCGCCGCCCGGGTCCGCCAGGCCGAGGCTGAGCTCGCCACCGCCAGCGCCCAGGCGGCCGCCGCCGACGCGCAGGCGACGGTGGTCGAGGCGTCGGCCCGGGGTGGGTTCGCGGGCGCTCGCGCGGCGGTGTCCTCGAGCACCTCCGCCCTGGCCGGCACCGACGCCCAGATCCTGGCCTCCCGAGCCACGCTCGATCGCGCCGAGGCCGAGGCGCGCAAGGCTTCCGCCGACCTGACGCGCGCGAAGCAGCTCCGCGCGGGAGACGCCATCCCGCAGGCGCAGCTCGAGTCGGCGCAGGCCTCGGCCGACACCGCCGATGCCAGCGTGGCGGCGGCGCGGGCGCAGGTCGCCGCGGCCGAGGAGGCGAAGCGCACGGCGCAGAGCAGGGTGGGCGAGGCGCAGGGTCGGCTCGGCCAGAGCACGCCCGTGAACGCGCAGATCGCGGCTGCGAGGGCGAGCGCCGACCTCTCGCACGCCCGCGTCAAGGGCGCGGAGGCTGCGCTGGAGCTGGCGCGCCTGCAGCTCGCCTACACGAGGGTCGCGGCGCCGAACGACGGCAAGCTCTCGAAGGTGTCGGTGCGCGAAGGCCAGCAGGTTGGCGCGGCCCAGCCGGTGGCGCAGCTCGTGCCCAACCACACCTACCTCGTGGCGAACTTCAAGGAGACCCAGATCGGCGGCATGAAACCGGGCCAGAAGGTCGACGTCGAGATCGACGCCTACGATGGGAAGAAGCTCGAGGGCACGGTGGAGAGCATCTCCGGCGGCACCGGCGCCCGCTTCTCGCTCCTGCCGCCCGACAACGCCTCCGGTAACTTCGTGAAGGTCGTGGAGCGCGTACCGGTCCGCATCGCGTGGGAGCACCCGCCCGGGGAGATGGCGCTCCGGGCTGGGCTCTCGGCGAACGTGACGGTCCACACACGAGCGAAGCGGTGACGGGCGCTGCCGCCTCGACGATCCATGACCCTCCAAAGGGATGGTCGCGTGACGAACTCGCTCGATCTACCGGAGGCGGCAGCGCAGGCCGCGCCGCTTCGAGCCGGGCCGTCCCGGACGGGTCGCGGGTGCCGAGAGCATGCGACAAGCTTTCGGGCAGGGAGGGTTACAGTATTTTCTGGAGATGACGAACATGGAATCGTTCCGGACGCTGTTGCTCGGCGCGGTCGCGCTCGCCGCGGCCATCACCAGCGCGCCCGCGAGTGCGTGCTCCCTGTGCGGGTGCGGCGACCCACTCCTCGCTGCGAGTGACCCGGCCGCCATCACCGGCAGGCTCCGCCTGCAGCTCGACACGGAGTACCTGCGCGTGGACGCGGGGACCGACGGCCAGCCGGGCTTCACCGACAAGCTCACGCAGTGGTCCTATCGCTTCAACGTCGTCTACCGCCCCATCGACAGCCTCTCGTTGACGGCCAGCCTCCCGCTGGTGAGCAAGAGCATCCATACCGTCGGGGCCGGCGCGGACGTGACCGGCTCCGACCTGACCGGACTGGGCGACGTCGAGATCGGCGCGCGTTACAGGGTCTGGCGGTCCATCGACCTCGGCAAGAGGCGCGTGCACGAGCTGGCGGTCACGGCGGGCAGCGCCATACCTACGGGGCGTCACGACGCGAAGGACGCCGGCGGAGGCCTCATCGACCCTCATGGTCAGCTCGGCACGGGGGGCTGGGGACCGTTCGTCGGGCTCGCCTACCTCCTCGAGCAGGGAAGCTGGCTGGCCTTCGCGAACGTCTCGGGGCGTCTCCGTACCGAGGCGACCTACTTCGACGGAACGAAGTACAAGTTCGGCGATGCCCTGCTGTGGAGCGTTCACGGTCAGTACAGGCCGGTCCGCAGCGTCGCGCTGGACCTGGGTATCGACGGCCGCTACGCCAGGAAGGACAAGGCGACGGCTGCCGACGGGACGGTGGACGGCGCGGTGGGGAACACGGGCGGCACGCTGCTCTCGGCGGCGCCAGGCGTCTACGTCAACGCGTTCGGCGGGGCCTGGCTCTTCGTGCGCGGGCAGATCCCCTTTTACAAGGACCTCTTCGGCGAGCAGAACGTGCTTCCGTCCGTGATCACCGGGGTGCAGTTCCAGGCGCTGTAGGAGACGATGAAGAGCCGCGGCCGCGACCACCGCTCCCGGTCTCGTCTCCCTGCGGGCAAACACCCGCTCGACAGCGCTGCCCCTGATGAGCCAAAGTCGTCTCCATGCCTACATCCGCTCGATGGATCCGGCGAGGCCCAGTACCGTTCGTGGTCGCGGGTGCCCTCCTCGCCGGGATGGGCGCGCAGGCGCGCGCGCAGGCGGATGGCGAGGGCGCCGGCCCGATCCGGGGCGACGTCGTCATCTGGGCGAGCGCCCGCAGCGCGTCGGCGGCCGGGGAGCAGCTACGGGAACTGCAGCACCTGCTGGCTCCGCTCGCGCCCTTCCTCCGGGCGCCGGGCGCCGCGGTGGTGGAGAGCGCCAGGCTGGAAGGCCTCAAGCCCGGCGCGTTCGTGGTGACGCTCGGCATCTGCCGCGCCGACAAGGCGGGGCCGGCGCTGAAGGTCTTCCGGGCGCTCCGGCCCGAGGTCGCGTCGAAGGCCGTGACCTATCGACCGGCCGCCGGAGACCCCGACTTGCCCTGCCCGGCCGCATCTGCGCCGAGCCAGGGTGGCGAGGACGCATCGCCGTGGCAGCCGGGGACGCCCGCGGTGACGAGCGCCGGGCCCTTGCGCTTCATCGGATTGCCGTTTTCGCGGCCGGGACAAGCGGCGGCGGACGTGGCGGCGTCGCACGCCGGGCTGAGCGTGCTCTTCCTCCTCGTCGACCTGCGCAAGCGCGCGCTCGTCGATTCCGCGGAGTACCGGCCTCCCACCGAGGCGGTCGTGGTCCGCGCCTTCGTGGCGACGCCGCGCGGCCTGGCACTGAAGGTGGAGTACGCCGATCCGCCATGCGACGGGCGGAGTGAGCGCTTCGTCTTGTGGCGCGCCGAGGTCACCGCCTCGAACGCGGGGGCGGCGGTTCGCCTCGAGGAGGCGGCGCTGACGCGGCTACGTGAGGGCGCGTGTGGTGACGCAGATGCTCCTGAAGCGGTGCCGGCACGCAAGGCCGTGCCGCGGCGCGCGGATGAGGAGACACCTCTGCTCCCCGAGCCGCCGCCGTCCTAGGTCGTCGCCAGCCAGGTCGCGTCGAGCGACCCGCCTCGATGAACGCTCCCTCCGCCGAGGGGCCACATGTGCGCTACTTGTCGCGGTACGTGATGCGGCCGCGAGTCAAGTCGTAGGGCGACAGCTCCACCTTCACCCGGTCGCCCGTGATGATACGGATGTGGAACCTCTTCATCCTACCTGACGCATATGCCAGCACGGTGGGGCCCTGATCGACCTTCACGCGGTACATGCCGCAGAGCGCCTCTTCCACCTTGCCTTGTACTTCAATTGCGGCTTCCTTCTCGCTCATCTCTCTCCTCTTGAGCAGACCTTCGACAAACCAAGCGGCCTCTCACCACGAGGCCGCCGGGTAACCCATGCGAGGGCGGAGTCTACAACGTATCGTCGCGACTTGCAGCCCGGTCGCCCTCAGACGTTCTTCTGTCCGCTGACCGATGCAATGTCCACCGTGTTAGGTTCGCGGCGTGGAAATCGCCTTCGCGCGCTCCGCCGCCTTCCTGCTCGCCGCGACGCTGATCGCCTGCGACCGCGGTGGCGCTCCCTCTCGGGGGAGCTCGGACGCGGGCGTCGCGGAGGACGCAAGCGCTGCGCCCGCCCCCGCCGGGCAGCTCACCGCACCCTCTCTCGCGGACGGAGGATCCACGGGGTCCCTGGCCGTGGACGCGGCCACGCCTCCTGACGCCGCTGTCGCAGGCGTGCTCGCGCAGGACGCTGGGGTCGCGGGGACGTCGCCTCTTCCGCTCTCCGCGGCGGTCGCGGTCATCGGCGGCCAGGACCTTCCCCTCGGCCGCGACGGCAGCGCGCTGGTGGATCCGGGAGCCTCGTTCAGGGTCGAAATCGCCGTCCCCCTCACCGACGGCAGGTTGGCCCTGCACGACGAGCAGGACGCGATGGTCGCGTCGAGCGGCACGAGCGAGGTCGGCACCTCCTGGACGCGCTATCGGCTGGCGCCCGACGAGCCGCTACGCCCGGGGACCGCCTACGCCCTGCGCGTCGACGGGGCGACGGCACGTGAAGCTCACGATCCGAGCGGGCGCGCCTACGGGCCGCTCGTGCTGAAGGTCAAGACAACTGGCGTGCGGCCGGCACCCGCCCCTGCCAAGAAGAAACGCGGCAAGCGCCGTTCGTGACAGGGCGCGAAGGGCTCTCTCACGAAGGCGCCCTCTCCCATGGACCTCCCGCCGGAGTTCGTCTTCCCCAATCTCGGTCTGCTCGAGCCGAGTGACGTCCTCATCTACGGCCTAGGTACGTTGAGCCCTGGGGGTCCCTGACTCTCTCGCGACGGGCGCTCGAGCTCCGCGAGCACCGGGACGTCGGCCTCGCAGAACGGCCGTCCCACCAGCGTGCCCTCCCGCGCCCATTCCATCCCGGCGACGCCGAGCGCCCGCGGCTCCGCGCCCTCCGGCAGCAAACACTCGTAGAACGCCAGCTCCACCTCGAGGTCGGGGTACCGGTGGCTGTGGCGCAGCAGTAGCCTGCCAACCTGCAGGTCGCAGCCAAGCTCCTCCCGGATCTCGCGGCGAAGTGCATCCGGCTCCTCTTCGCCCTGCTCCACCTTGCCGCCCGGGAACTCCCAGAGCCCGCCGCGCTCGGCGTCGTCCTTGCGACGGGTGATGAGGGTGCAGCCGCCGCGCCGGACCACGGCGGCGACCACGCGAACGGTCCTCATCGTCTTGCCCCTCCTTCAAAGATCGAGCGCCAGGAGATCGCCGCCGTTGGAGAGCACGTACAGGCGCTGCCCTTGCGAGGCTGCCGGCGCGGAGACCCCGGTGCCCGGGTCGAACACGCGGAGGAGCCGGCCGGTCGAGGACTCGATGAAGAGCAGGCCCTTGGAGTTCGGCACGGCCGCGCGCCCACCCACGACGACTGGATCGCCGGTCGGCACGCCCTCGAGCGGCAGTGTCCAGCGCGTGGCGCCGTCCCGCACGCCGATGCCGAGCACCTGGGTCGTCGTCACGGCGACGAGCACCCCAGGGCCGAGCGCGAGCCGGCTCGCGCCAGGCGTCTTCAGCACCCACTCCTGCTGGCCCGTCTGGACGTCCAGGGCGTAGATCGCGCCGGAGTAGGCCGCCGCGAAGAGGTGCCCCGCCTGCAGGCGGAGCCCGTCGATGTCCATGAAATCGCCTTGGGGCGCGACCTTGCGCTCCCATTTGACGGTGCCTGTCGAGAGATCGAGGACAGCGACGGTGCCGTCCGAGTACCCCCCGATGGCGAGCGCTCCAGAGACGAGGGGTGCCGCCGCGCCGCGGATCGTGAATCCCTCGCGCGTCTCGCGGCGGTGATGCCACTTCCAGGCGCCCGTCTTAGCGTCCACGGCGACGAGCGAGTCCTGGAGCGTCATGATGAGCACGAGCCCACCCGCGACGACAGGCGTCGTGCCGACCTCTTCCTGGGCATCGTACTTCCAGCGAAGCCTGCCCGTCGCGAGCTCGATCGCGTAGAGCGTGCCGTCGCTGGAGCCAGCGTAGACGAGTTCCGTGTCGATTCGCGGGGCTGCGTCGAAGCGTCCCGTGGCCTCGAAGCTCCACATGCGCTCGCCGTCAGGATCGTAGGCGTGCAGCCACCCGTCGCGTGTGCCCACGACCACCAGCCCACCGACCGGATCCACGGCGGGCCCGCCCAGCTCTCGCGGCCGCCATTCCAGGATCGCGCTCTGGACGAGCTTGCGCTGCCAGGCGACGCTCCACAGCTTCACGGGCGCGGGGGGAAGCCGGGGGCCGTTCCACGTCTGCGCGGCGTTGCCTGCCTGAGCCGCGAGGGCCGCGAGGGCGAGCGCGAGCGCCTTCATCGATTCGCTGCCAGGCGCGCCAGCAGCTCCTGCGTTTCCGCGTGCAGCGGCGATTCCTTGGGAACGGCCTCGAGCGCCTTCTTGGCCTCGTCCCTCTTCCCTGCCTTGGCGAGCACCCGGGCGCGTTCCAGGGTTGCGCGATCCTTGAAGAACGCGCTTTCGGCGGCCTTCTCGTACGTCTTGGCCGCGGCGTCGAGATCGCCCTTCCCTTCCTGGGCGCGCGCGAGCCCGTCCAGACCGCCGAAACGAAGCGAGTCGTCCGCGGGCGCGCTGCCGAGATAGCTCTGGTAGGAGGCGATGGCCTTGTCCCATTCGGCGAGCGCCAGGTGCGCGTCCGCCTCGAGGAGCGCCGCGGTGGCGGCGGCGCGCGTGCCGCCGGCTCGCTCCCGAACCTTGCTCGCGGCCTCGACGACCGCCCGCTCCTTCTCCTCGACGGTCTTGTACGTCGGCTGCTCGAGGTTCGGCAGCGGGATGCTCGCGACCTCGCCGCCCGCGGCGGCGATGGCCCGGGAGAGGAGCGCGCCGGTGGTCGCTCGCCGCGCGTCGACCATGTACGACGCCGCAGCCGCGCCGATCGCCAGGACCACGACCGCGATCGCGGCCCCGCCCAGTTGCTTCTGGTGCTTCCCCATCCAGGACGCCGCGTCGGCAGCCGCGACCTGGAAGCGGTCCGGACCCTTCATCTCCTTGCGGGTGAGCTCGTGCGCACTTTTCGACATGGGCCCCTCGGGCGCGTAATCCTTGATAAAGCGGGCAATCTAGGCGGCACGGGCGACGTAGGTCAAGCGAGAAGGCCCACCCGCGCGGTCCCACCGCCCCGGCCCACGGATCTCGCGGGGGGCGAGCCCACGGCCTACGGCGCCGGCCGGCTCCGGCGCTTGCGCTCCCTGTAGATGAACCGGATGGGCACCTCGAGCCGAAATGCCTCTCGGAACCGGTTCTCGACGAAGCGCTTGTAGGCGTCGGTGATGGCTTCGGGCCGGCTGCACTGGACCGCGAAGGTGGGTGGCGCCGAGCCGACCTGGGCCATGTAGTAGAGCTTCACCGACCGCCCCCGCGCGAGTGGCGCCGGGTGGCTCAGCTGGACGTCCTCCAGGAGCTGGTTGAGCGCGTGCGTCGGGAAGCGTGCACGGTACTGCTCGATCAGGCGCGCGCTCGTGTCGAGCAGCTTGGTGACGCCCTTCCCCGTCTTTCCCGAGGTGAAGATCATGGGTGCCCAGGAGACGAACGGCAGCCGCTTCGCCAGCTCGCTGCGATACCAGGCTTGCGTCGCGCCCTCTCGTTCCCCGAGGTCCCACTTGTTCACCAACACCACCAGCGCGCGGCCCTTCTCGGCCACCATCGAGAGGAGTCGCGCGTCCTGCTCGACCCCCGCCTCTGCAGCGTCGAGGAGGCAGGCCACCACCTCGGCGTCCTCCATGGAGCGCATCGCGCGCACGACCGAGTACGCCTCGACCCGCTGCGCGATGGAGCGCTTGCGGCGGATGCCGGCGGTGTCGGTCACCACGAACTGCCGGCCCTTGTAACTCAGCACGCTGTCGATGGAGTCGCGCGTCGTGCCGGGCGTCTCCGAGACGACGAGGCGCTCCTCGCCGAGGAGCGCGTTCACGAAGGTGCTCTTCCCCACGTTGGGGCGGCCCACGATGGCGATCCGGATCTCAGCGGGGGGAGCTTCCCGGCTCGCGTCCGAGAGCTCGGGGGCGTCTCCCATCTCGAGGTCGTCTTCCGGCGTCGCCGTCGCGCCGGGCTCCACGCCCAGCTCCACGACCAGCGCGTCGAGAAGGCCCGCGATCCCCCTGCTGTGTTCAGCCGAGACGGCGTGCACCTCGCTGAAACCGAGCCGATGGAACTCGGCCATGGGCGCAGCGTCCTCGACACCGGCCGTGTCGACCTTGTTCACCACGACGAAGAGCGGCTTCCCGGAGCTGCGGAGGAGGTCCGCGATCGCCTGATCCATGCTGGTCAAGCCCTCGCGGCCGTCGACCACCAGCAACACCGCCGAAGCTTCGTCCACCGCGAGCTGCGCCTGCCGGCGAACGACCTGCATCACCGCGTCGCGCGACTTGGGCTCGAAGCCGCCCGTGTCGACGAAGGAGAGCGCCCTTCCATCCCACTCCACGTCCACGTAGTTCCGGTCGCGGGTGACACCCGGGACGTCCTCGACGATGGCGGCGCGGCGGCCCGCGATGCGGTTGAACAGGGTCGACTTCCCGACGTTGGGGCGGCCGACCAGGGCGATGAGGGGGCGGGGCACCGCCGGTTACTACCACACCGCGGGCTCCAGGCCGCGGGCATCAGGTTCGAGCCGCGAGCCGCAAGCCGCGGCCGAGGATCGGCCCCCTCACCCTAACCCTCTCCCCCGGTGGGGGCGAGGGGATAGGTACGGGATCACTGCTCTAGCGGGTGACAGAGAAGCGAATGCTTCTTCCTGAGGCCTGAAGCCTGAGGCCCGATGCCCACAAGACGCGCATCTCACAGACGCAGACGCCTGAGGGCGTCCGGCCGCTCGCTCCACCGCTCACTGACGCGGACCCGGAGCTTCAAGAATACCTTGCAGCCGAGGAGGCGCTCGATGCCCTCGCGCGCGCACGTGCCGACCTCCTTCAGCATGGCCCCTCGCTTCCCGATGACGATGCCCTTCTGGCTCTCACGCTCGACGAAGATGGTGGCGGAGATCCGGACCAGACCTCGGCGGCCTGTCTCGCGTTCCGATTCGTCGAACTCGTCCACCTCGAGCGCCGCCGCGTAGGGGATCTCCTCGCGGGTCTTCAGCATCAACTGCTCGCGAATGAACTCGGCGGCGATCTGGCGCTCGGCCTGGTCCGTCAGGACGTCCGGCGGGAAGAGCGGCGCTTCCGACTCGGGAACGAGCTTAACGAGCGTGCGAAGCAGATCGTCGACGTTCTCGCCGGTGAGCCCCGAGAACGGCACGATCTCCGTCCAGGCGTGGAGGTCCTTGTACGCGGCGATGACGGGCAGGAGCGCCTCGCGGGGCGCGCGGTCCATCTTGGAGATGCCGAGCACGGCCGGCTTGCCGCTCCGCGCCGTCTCCTTGATGACCCAGCGCGTCGCCTCCCCGACCTCCACTCTGCCCTCGGGCCCTGTGCCCGCCTCGACGAGCAGGAGGACCAGGTCCACGTCGGAGAGCGCGGAGAGGCCGACGTCCACCATGCGCCGGTTGAGCGCGCCCTGGGCGCGGTGCAGGCCTGGTGTGTCGAAGAACGCGAGCTGGGCGTCCGGTCCGTTCCACACGCCGAGGATGCGGGTGCGCGTCGTCTGCGGGCGCGGCGACACGATGGCGATCTTCTCGCCCAGTACGCGGTTGAGGAGCGTCGACTTGCCCACGTTGGGCCGGCCGGCGATTGCGACGAAGCCTGCTTTCATTTCAACGGAGGCTCGCACTAACCACAGGCGGGGGACAAGCCCCCGCGCTACGGTCTTGGCCACGGATGCGCGTCATGGGCGGTGTACAAGCGCCGGCGCCACAGCCTTGGTAACAGTTGCGCGTCATGGGCGGGGGACAAGCTGGCGCGCCATGTCTCCCCGCCTGTCCGTCACGGCTGTTCGCCGCGGGCGATTATGACCTTCTCGAGCTTCGTCTTGGCGTTGCCGGCGCGCGCGATCTTGGGGACGAGCTCGAAGCCCTTCACCACTTCACCGAAGATCGTGTGTCCACGGTTGAGGTGCGGCACGGGCACCTCGGTGATGAAGAACTGCGACCCGTTGGTGTTGGGCCCGGAGTTGGCCATGGCGAGTAGACCGGGCTTGTCGAACTTGTTGTCTGGCCCGATCTCGTCTGCGAAACGGAAACCGGGACCGCCGTAGCCGGTCCCGAGGGGATCGCCCCCCTGGATCATGAAATCGGGGATGACGCGGTGGAAGAGGGTCCCGTCGTAGAGCGGCCGGTTCACCTTCTGGTTCGAATTCGGATCCGTCCACTCCTTCGTGCCGTCAACGAGCCCGAGGAAGTTCTCGACCGTCTTGGGCGCCTTCTCCGGCAAGAGCTTGATGACGATGTCGCCGGCCGACGTCTTGAACGTCGCGTAGAGCTGGTCCGCCATGTTCGATGCTCCTTCCTACTGGCAGGTGGGCTTCGTCTTGGAGATGACGACCTTCTGGAGCGTGGTATTGCCGTTGCCGGCGCGCGCGATCTTGCCCACCAGGTCGCACCCGCACACGCCTTCGCCGAACCGGACGTAACCACACAGGCCCAGTGGGCTGCGGTCGCACTTCACTGGATTGAGATGCAAGGTGGGTACCTCGGTGACGAAGAATTGCGACCCGTTCGTGTTGGGCCCGGAGTTGGCGTACGCGAGCTGGCAGGGCTGATCGAAGAAGTGCTCGCTCGCCTCGATCTCGTCCGGGATGGCGTAACCCGGGCCACCCACGCCCTTGCCGAGCGGGTCGCCTCCCTGGATCATGAAATTCGGGATCACGCGGTGGAAGACCGTGCCGTCGTAGAGCGGCTTCTTCGATCGTTGCCCGGTGCGTGGGTCGGTCCATTCCTTCTTGCCCTCGGCCAGCTCGACGAAGTTCTTCACCGCGTTCGGCTTCTGCTCCGGGAAGAGCCGGACCCCGATCTTTCCCTGGGAGGTCACGAACGTCGCGTAGAGCTCCTTCGGCGCCTTCGCGGCGGCCCCCGAATCCGTCTTCTTCGGCGCCGGAGCAGCCTTCGGCGGCGGCTCCTTGCCCTGCGCGGGAGCGAGGGTGGGCGCGACGAGCAGGGCCAGGACAAGCGCAGCGGGTCGAGTCATGCGCGGCATGCTAGCCACGCAAAGTGGGTACTGCAATGAAAAGGCGCGCGCCGGTGCCCCGGGCTACCGCGCGCCGATCGACTCGCCGCGCGCGTCGAGCGCGCTTTGCGCCCCTCACTTCTTCTTGGTGGCCTTGCGCGGAGGGCGGCGCGGCGCGGCGGCACGGCGAACCACCTTCTTGCGCGGGCTCGCTCCTTCCGGCACCGCCCGCGCTTTCCGCTTCGGCGTTCGCCGCGAGGCCGGTTGCGGCGGGGCCTCGGGAGCGGTCGGCTCCGCTGCGGTCTCGGCCATTTCCGGCGTCGCCTCCGGCTCCGGGGCGGCCAGCGGCGATTCCGGGGCTGGCACGATCTCCGGGATCGGGGGTGCGACCTCCAGCGGTGCAGTCGCCTCGGTGAGGCGCCCGTTCAACGTCTCGAGCGCCAGCTTCGCAGCCGCCTGCTCCGCGTCCTTCTTGGACCTTCCGGCGCCCCGGCCTATCACCTCTCCCTTCAGCTCCAGCTCGACCTCGAATACCTTGGAGTGGTCGGGCCCGTGCTCGGCGACGACGCGATAACGGGGCGACGCGCGGTGCCGGCTCTGCGCAAGCTCCTGGAGTTGGGTCTTGTAGTCGCGGTCGAGCGTGCCCGCGGCGGCCCGGGCGAACGCCTCGCCGAGGAAGCGATCGAGAAGGGCCAGGACCGGCTCGAGACCGCCGCCGAGGTACAGCGCCGCCACGACCGCCTCCATCGCGTCGGCCAGGAGCGAGCTCTTCTCGCGCCCTCCGGTGAGTTCCTCGCCACGGCCGAGCCGGAGGAGCGCACCCAGATCGAGGTCGCGGGCCATGCGCGCCAGTCCAGCCTCGTCCACGACCGCGGCACGGATCTTCGAGAGCTCTCCCTCGCGCGCCTCGGGAAACCGCTCCATCAGCCGGTGCGAGACGGCCAGATCGATGACGGCGTCGCCCAGGAACTCCAGCCGTTCGTTGTCGAGGAGTCCTTCGCCCCGGTGCTCGTTCACGAAGGACTTGTGCGTGAGCGCCGCCAGCGAGATCCCGTCGTTCACGATGGGCAGGGCGAGCCTTGCCTGGAGCACGTCGAGAACAGGATCGCGCGGATGCGTGGGTCGGGGCAGGCTGTGCTCGGGAGGCTCCATGGCGTTGTGCGACATGATCTTTCACGCCTTGAGCCGGGCGGCAAGCTCCTCCGCCAAGCGGTACGGATCGGACTCGCGAGCCGCGATGCGGGCGGCGATCTCGTCGAGGTGGCCCTCCTCGGCGGCGAGGCGCTCGAGCGCCCCTGCCAGGAGCCTTTCACGGAGGAGCGCGAGGAAGACGGCGCGCGCGCGGGCCACGTCCCGGTCGCGGCGAAGCCCCGTCGCGTCGAGGTGGGCCCGATGCTGCTCGATGGCCTCGGCGAGGTCCCGCACGCCCTCGTCCCGGATCGCCACCGTCCTCACGATGGGGGGCTCCCAGAACATCGGGTCGTGCGGGCTCCAAGCCTCGGAGGCCCGCATGCGGTGCGCGCCGTCGTGCTCGAGCGCCGGCCGGGTCGCGGTAGAGCGACGCAGCTCCAGCATCTGCTGGAGATCGCTGACGGTCCGATCGGCGCCCTCGCGATCGGCCTTGTTCACCGCGAAGACATCGGCGATCTCGAGCACGCCTGCCTTGATCGCCTGCACGTCGTCACCAAAGCCGGGCACGGCCACCACCACCACGGTGTGGGCCAGTTCGGCCACCTCGATCTCGTCCTGCCCGACGCCTACCGTCTCGACGAGCACCAGGTCCTTGCCCATGGCGTCCATGACTGCCACGACATCGGCGGTCGCGCGCGACAAGCCGCCCAGATTGCCCCGCGTCGCCATGGAGCGGATGAAGACAGCCGGGTCGAGCGCGTGGTCCTGCATGCGGATACGGTCTCCCAGGATGGCGCCCCCGCTGAACGGGCTCGTGGGGTCGACCGCCACCACGCCGACCGTGCGCCCGGCAGCGCGATGGTACGCGATGAGACGGTCGGTGAGCGACGACTTGCCCGCGCCGGGAGAGCCCGTGAGGCCGACGACGTAAGCCCGGCCCGTCCGAGGATGGAGTTGCTGTAGCGCGCGCCGCGCTCCCGGGAGCCCGTCGTCGAGGTCGCGCATGAGGCGCGCGGCGGCGCGGACGTCACCCGCCAGCACACGCTCTGCGATCGAGCCGTTCACGACGATCCCTGTCATCAGACTCGCCTTTTGCGCTCTTCCTGGCTAGCGCTGGGGCGAGCCCGGAAACCAATCTCCCTCGCCCATGGGACGGCGCTCGCAAGCATCGAAGACGGCGACAGGCGAGTCAGAATGCCGCCGCCTCGGGGACGAAGTTGGCCACGAGCACGCTCACGGCCATCTTGCGGGGCGCCCCCATCGCCTGTCGCTGCGGGTCGAGCTGCCGGTACACGACGCTCCCCTCCTGCACCTGGTCCACCAGGATGAGCAGCCGCCACCCGTTGCGCTCTCGCAAGAAGACCGCCTCGAAGTCGGCCCGTTTCAGGACGCGCGCCGCGCCGTAGGGACGGCCGTCGATGTCGGTCCCGACGTAACGCACCTCGTCACCCGCTTGCTCCACGACCACGTTCATCACCCAGACCTCGCCCGGACGCGGCAAGAGATGCTGCGGGACCGTCTGCCCCGGCGGCTCGGGCGTGGCTACCGGCGCTGGCGCCACCTCTTCCGCCTGCGCCCCGAGCGCGGCCGCGACGAGCTTGGAAGTCCCCGGGAAGCGCGCCAGATCGAACTTGTCGGACCAGACGTCGCCCGAGGGCCCTATGAGCCGCCCCCGGAACAGCGTGCCCATCTCGCGCGTGGCGACGAAGCGATAGTGCGTCCCGGCGAACTGGAACTCTTGGAACACTTCCAGGGGAGCGTTCGGGGCCAGCACGCCTTCGGCGCCGAAGGCATCGGCGATCTGGCCGATGGTGACGGCGTTGCGGGGGGGCGGCGCGATCTCGATGCGCGCCGGGGCCGGCGCCTGAGCAGGGCGCGCGCCGGTCTGGGCGGCCCGGTGCATCTCGTGAACCAGCCCGTCGAGCTTCAGCTCGAGATCGGTGAGCGATACGTGATCCTCGAGCTTCAGCGGCGCGAAGGTGACGGGGACCTCGAAAGGCTTACCCCCTACCGGCGCCACCCGCGAGACGCGCACACCGGCCGGACCGCCCAGGAGCTCGAACGCATGACCCGCGGTCTTCACGACCGCGCGGACCAGCAGACGCTCGGGTTCGAAGGTGACCTCCATGCGCAAGGCGCGCATCCGCGCGGCGAGGTCCTGGAGCATCGCGGCCCGCTTGGCGAGCAGATCCGCGACGCGAACCTCGAGCACACCCGTTCGCTCCGCGTCGTAGAAGAGGACGGGCGGCAGCGCCGAGAGCGGCGGGTCGAGGAAGCGCAGGTGGTCATGGCCGACCACCACGAACCTGGCGCGCGCCACCGGTGCGCCGCTGAACGGGTTCACCACGCGCGAAGCAAAGGCGAGGTCGCCCTCCAGCGTCTCTCGATCCGCGGCGAGCCTGACCGGTATCGCGAGCGTCGAGAGCTTCCGCCCGGCGATCTGGTTGAGCCGCTCGCGCGGGATCTTCGAGATGATTGTGTGTTCGCCCTCGGGCATGAGGCCGCAGCCTACCTCAGGACGTCGCGTCCGATGACCATCCGCTGCATTTCGCTCGTTCCCTCGCCGATCTCGCACAGCTTGGCGTCACGGAAGTAACGCTCGACGGGAAAGTCACGGGTGTAGCCATAGCCGCCGTGGACCTGGATGGCCTTCGACGTGGCACGCATGGCCACCTCGCTCGCGAAGAGCTTCGCCATGGAAGCTTCCCGCGTGAAGCGCTCGCCGGCGTCGGCCAGGGCTGCCGCCCGTCCGACGAGCAGGCGGGCGGCCGAGATCTCCGTCGCCATGTCCGCCAGCGAGAAGCCGATGGCCTGGAACTCGGCGATGGGTCTGCCAAAGGCCTTGCGCTCCTTCGCGTACGCCAGCGCTTCCTCCAGCGCGCCACGGGCGAGCCCGACTGCGAGAGCGCCCACCCCGATGCGGCCGCGATCCAGGATCTGCAGCGTCTGCAGGAAGCCCTCGTCCGTCGCGCCGACCCGGTGGGCGTCGGGCACTTCCACGTCCTCGAAGTGCAGCTCCCCCGTATCGGAGCTGCGCATGCCGAGCTTTCCCTCGAGCGCGTGCTGGCTGAAGCCCTTGGCGCCTTTCTCGACGAGAAAGGCCGTGATGCCCTTCTGTCTCTTCTCCGGCGTGGTCAGGGCGAGCACGATGAAGACGTCGCCGACCGTGCCCTGCGTGATGAACATCTTCGAACCGTTCAGGATCCAGGTATCGCCTCTGCGGACGGCGGAGGTGCGGAGCCCGGACGCGTCGGAACCGGAACCGGGCTCGGTGAGGGCCCAGGCGGCGAGCTTCTTTCCGCTGGCGAGGTCGGGCAGGAGGCGGCGCTTCAGCTCCTCGGAACCGAAGCGGAGCAGGTGACCCGTGCCGAGGCCGTTGTGGCTCGCCACCGTGAGCGCGAGCGAACCGTCGTAGCGGGCGACCTCCTCGATGACCACGGAGGCGGCCACGAGGTCCATGCCGGAGCCGCCGTAGTCGGTGGGAACGGTCATGCCCATGACCCCGAGCTCCCCGAGGGCTCTCACCGTCGCCATGGGAAACTCGGCGCTCTCGTCCCAGCGCCGCGCGTTCGGCTTCACCTCGCGCTCGCAGAACTCGCGCACGGTCCGCTGAAACTCGAGCTGCTCTTCGGTGAGCTGGAAGTCCATGAGCGCCTCGGATGGTCCGTGGGCCGAGCCCGTGCCCGAGCCCGGCAGCCGTTGTCACACCGGTAACACGCCCCGCTTCCTCTCGCGCGGGGGCTCGTAACCGTGCGCGTAGCAGGCGAACCGCCTCGCCAGCTCGCGCCGCAGCTCTCCCCCGGGCACCACCGCGTCGACCACGAGCTCGCTCGCGAGCTTCTCGACGTCGATGTCCTTCCTGTACTCGTCGCGGAGCTGTTGAACGTAGGCCGATCTCTCCGACTCGGGCCGTTCCTGGATCTTGTTGAAGAACACGGCGTTCACGGCAGCCTCGGGGCCCATCACCGCGATCATCGCCTGCGGCAGCGCCAGGCAGGCGGACGGCGCGAAGCCGGGGCCGTCCATGGCGTAGAGGCCGGCGCCGTACGCCTTGCGCACCACCACCGAGATGCGCGGCACGCTCGCCTCCGAGACCGCGCTCACCATCTTGGCGCCGGCGCGGATGATGCCGGCGCGCTCCACCTTCGTCCCGATCATGAAGCCCGGGACGTCAGCCAGGTAGAGGAGCGGGAGGTTGAAGGCGTCGCAGAGCCAGATGAAGCGCGCCGCCTTGTCGGCCGAGTCGACGAAGAGCACGCCTCCCTTCACCTTGGGCTGGTTGGCGAGGACGCCGACCGCCCTCCCCTCGATGCGCGCCAGCCCGGTCACGATCTCGCCCGCCCAGAGCTTCTTCACCTCCAGGAACGAGCCCTCGTCCACGATGGCCTCGACGAGCTGCATCATGTCGAAGGGCCGGTTCTGGTCGGCCGGGATGATCTGCTCGATGGCCGGCCCCGGCCTGGGAGGCCGCGCCTCGGCCCCCGGCGGCAGCCCGCGGTGGTTCCCCGGCATGAACGCGAAGTAGCGGCGCGCCTCGCGGATGGCCTCCTCCTCGCTTGCGCACAGGAAGTCACCGCAGCCCGAGACCGAGCAGTGCATGCGCGCGCCGCCCATCTCCTCCAGCGTCACCTTCTCACCGATGACCATCTCGGCCATGCGCGGCGAGCCGAGGTACATGGACGCATTGCCCTCGACCATGAAGACGACGTCGCAGAAGGCCGGGATGTAGGCGCCACCCGCGGCCGAAGGACCGAAGAGCAGGCAGATCTGCGGGACGACGCCCGAGAGGTGCACTTCGTTCCAGAAGATGCGCCCGGCGCCGCGGCGGCCCGGGAACATCTCGATCTGGTCGGTGATGCGCGCGCCCGCGGAATCGACGAGGTAGAAGAGCGGCAGCCGCTGCGCGGTGGCCGTCTCCTGGATGCGCAGGATCTTCTCCACCGTCCTCTTGCCCCAGCTGCCGGCCTTGACCGTGGAGTCGTTCGCCATCACCGCCACCGCGCGGCCTTCGATGCTGCCCAGGCCGGTCACCACCCCATCGGCCGGCAGCTCCGGGTCGAGCGCGTTGGCGAGGGCGCCGTCCTCCACGAAGGAGCCCTCGTCGAGCAGCAGGCGCAGGCGTTCCCGGACGAAGAGCTTCTTCTGCTCGGCGTTCTTCCGGTGGTACTTCTCGGCCCCGCCACGCCGCACACGCGCCAGCTCGCGGGCGATGCGCTGGTCGGGGGACGGGTTGTCGTCGTCGGCCATTCACTCTCCGCTGAAGTTGGGCCTGCGCTTCTCAGCGAAGGCCTTGAGCGCCTCGACGCGGTCCTTGGTCGCGAGGCAATCCTGATACATGCGGTTCTCCAGGTCGAGCGCCTCCTCGAGGGGGAGGTGGAACCCGCCGTCGATGGCGCGCTTCGCCTGGCGCAGCGAGACGGGGGCGTTCCTGGCGACCTCGCTCGCCATCTCCAGCGCCGCCTCGAGAAGCAGCTCGGGCGGCGCCGCGCGGGTGACGAGCCCGAAGGCCAGCGCCTCGACCGCGTCGATGCGGCGCGCCGTCAGGATGAGATCCTTCGCCCGGGCTACCCCGATGGCGCGGGGGAGCCGCTGCGTCGCGCCGCCTCCCGGGATGATGCCGAGCCCGACCTCGGGGAGGCCCACCTCCGCCGCCGCGCTCATCACGCGCAGGTCGCAGGCGAGCGCCAGCTCGAGCCCGCCGCCCAGGGCCGCGCCGTTGATCGCGGCGACGAAGGCCTTGGGCGACGCCTCGATACCGCGCAGGGCCGCCCGCAGATCGCGATGGAACGCGTGGACGTCAGCCTCGCTCATCCGGGCGCGCTCCTTGAGGTCCGCCCCCGCGCAGAAGGCGCGAGTCCCGGCGCCGGTGAGCACGACGCAGCGCAGTCCCCGGCGCTGCTCCGCCCGGCGGAGCTCCGCGATGAGGCCCGCCAGCATGGCGCGCGTGATGGAGTTGCGGCGCGCCTCGCCGTCGATGGTCCAAACCTCGATGTCGCCGCGCTCCTCGACGATCCACTCCATCGTCAGCTCCTGCCGGCAGCCGCCGCGGCGAGCAGGGTCCGCGATCCCAGCTCCGCCTGCAGCGCCTTTCCGGGTAACCTGTGGCCGACCAGCCTCTGCGCGAGCTCTCCCGCGGCGATGAGGAGCGGCCAGTCTATCCCTGTCTCGTACCCCATCCCGTGCAGCATGTAGACGAGATCCTCGGTGGCGAGGTTGCCGGAGGCCCCGGGCGCGTAGGGGCAACCGCCAAGGCCGCCGACCGATGCGTCGAACGTGGTGAGGCCCGCCTCGAGACCGACCAGCACGTTCGCGAGCGCGGTGCCGCGCGTGTCGTGCATGTGCAGGGCGAGCTCTCCTGGCCGCGCGCGCGCGAGGAGCAGCTCGAGCAGTCGGCGCGTCTGGTTGGGTGTGCCGACCCCGATGGTGTCCCCGAGCGACACCTGATGGCAGCCCATGCCGAGCAAGCGTTCGGCGACGGCCACCACGCGCTGCGGCGCGACTGCCCCCTCGTAGGGGCATCCCCAGGCCGTCGAGACGTAGCCGCGCACGCGAAGACCCTTCGCCAGCGCCGGCGGGACGATCTCCTCGAATGCGCCGAAGGTCTCGTCGATGCTCTTGTTCACGTTCTTCTTGTTGTGCGTCTCGGAGGCGGAGAGGAACACGGCAGCGTCAACTACAGGCGGCGAGGCGCCGGCTCGAGCCAGCGCCTCGAGGAGGCGGTCGAGACCCTTGGCGTTGGGAACGAGCACCGCGTAGGCGAGGCCAGGTTTGCTCGGGAGCTGCGCGACGAGCTCGGCGGCGTCCGCGAGCGCGGGAATCCACTTGGGGGAGACGAAGCTCGTGGCCTCGATGCGGGAGAGCCCGGCGTCCGCCAGGAGCCGCAGCAGGCGCAGCTTGTCCCCGGTAGGGACGCTGCGCGCCTCGTTCTGCAGCCCGTCTCGCGGGCCGACCTCGTAGACCGTGATGGAGGGCGCCATGAGTCCGATCTAATCAGAGCGCACGGCGCTGCCGGGGAACGCCGCACCGCGAGCGGCCGCGAGGCGCGTTTACGCGGCCTCGGCCCGCGGCCTGATGTTCTTCCTGATCCAGTCGATGATGGTCTGGGTCGTTGACCCCGGCAGGAAGACCTCGGCGACACCCCTCTCCTTCAGCTTGGGAACGTCGTCCTGCGGGATGATGCCGCCGCCAAAGACAGCGATCTCGGCTGCGCCCTTCTCCCGGAGCAGATCGATCACCGCAGGGAAGAGGGTCATGTGAGCGCCGGACATGATGGACAAGCCCACCGCGTCCACGTCTTCCTGGATCGCGGCCGCCACGATCATCTCGGGGGTCTGGTGAAGGCCGGTGTAGATGACCTCGAAGCCAGCGTCCCGCAGCGCCCGCGCGATGATCTTGGCGCCCCGATCGTGGCCGTCGAGGCCCGGTTTCGCGACGATGATGCGGAGGTTGCGCTCCTTCGTGGGGCTCATGTCACGGTCTCCGGGCTGCGGTTCGGCCGTGCATCGGACCTGCTCCGGCCGGCGGCGCAGCAGGTGATTCCATCCTGGCAGAGCAGGATACACCATTGCGCCACCGCCGCCCCGAGCTTGGCCGGATGCCTCGCGAGAGGTTCGAGGCAGAGGCGGTTCCAGCCAGCTGACGGAGGCGAAGAGGTCGGAGCTCGAGGGACAGTCAAGACCTGTCAAGAAATGTGAGCGCTCTGCGGCGTGGCCGGGGTGGGGCCCCGATGGGCTTTGCCCGGCGGGGCGGGAGCGGCCTGCGCCCCCGGCGACTCAGGCCCGCGGCACCGACCGGCCCGGCGCAAGCCTCCTGGCGTCGAGGATTGCCTCCAGGAGGTGCGTGAGCTGCGCGCCATCGTTCCGCACTGCGGTGGTCAAGAAGAACCAGCCAACGGCGGGCAGGAGCCAGGTGGCCAGGACCTGTGGGGGGACCGCACCCTGGCGGAGGCTCACCACGGTCGCGGCGAGCGAGCCGGAGAGGGCTCCACCGATCCACACCGCAAGGGCGACCGCGCCGACGAGCGACGGACGGACCGAAAGTCTGACGATGCTGCCCCCAGGATGCGGGAGGATCTCCCCCTTGATGACCAGCGCCGAGGTCCTGCTCGCCGCGCGCCAGACCCGGAACCTGGGTCCCCTGACGACGCCCTCGAAGGGCTTTTCCGCGAGCGGCCGAGTCCCGCGGGAGCGAGGCGGCGCGGTCACCGCCGCGAGGCGCAGGACGGCCTCGGCCGGCGAGATCGGCGAGCTCAGCGTGAGCGCGTTCCACGGGACCAGGATCATGAGCTGACCATCAGGAGCCGCCGGAACTAGAACCGCCCCTCTTCGCGGTAGACGCCGAACACCTTGCGGAAGACGTCACAGATCTCGCCCAGGGTCGCGTAGGCCTTCACGGCTTCTATCACGAGCGGCACGAGGTTGGCGTCTTCTCTTGCCGCGCGCTCCACCGCCGCGAGGGCTTCCTGCACCCGCGCCGCGCCACGCGAGGACTTCACGGCGTGGAGGCGCTCCACCTGGGAGCGCGCGACCGACTCGTCGATGCGCAGGATCGGGATCGGCTCCACGTCCTCGCTCCGGAAGGCGTTCACGCCGACGATGGTGCGCTCGCCCGACTCGATCTCGCGTTGATAGCGGTAGGCGCTCTCGGCGATCTCGCGCTGCGGATAGCCCTCTTCCACCGCCCGGATCATCCCGCCCATCCCGTCGATGCGGTGGATGTGCTCGAGTGCGCGCTTCTCCATCTCGTCCGTCAGGTACTCGACGTAGTAGCTGCCGCCGAGCGGGTCGATGACGCGGTCGGCGCCCGACTCGAAGCCGATGAGCTGCTGCGTGCGCAGCGCGATGGTGACGGCCTCCTCCGTCGGGAGCGCGTAAGTCTCGTCGAGCGAGTTGGTGTGGAGCGATTGCGTCCCGCCCATGACGGCGGCGAACGCTTGCAGTGTCGTGCGGACGACGTTGTTGTACGGCTGCTGGGCGGTGAGCGAGACGCCCGCGGTCTGGGCATGCGTGCGGAGCAGGAGCGACTCCCGCTTCTTCGCGCCGAAGCGCTCCGCCAGCGTGCGCGCCCAGATGCGGCGGGCGGCCCGGAACTTCGCCACCTCCTCGAAGAAGTCGTTGTGGACGTCCCAGAAGAAGGAGAGGCGGGGCGCGAACGCGTCCACGTCGAGGCCGCGGTCGACGCACTGCTGCACGTACTCGAAGCCGTCGGCCAGCGTGAAAGCCAGCTCCTGGACCGCCGTCGCGCCAGCCTCGCGGATGTGATAGCCGCTGATGGAGACCGGGTTCCAGCGCGGCATCTCCTTCGCGCAGAACTCGATGAGGTCGCAGACGATCTTCACCGCGGGGCGCGGTGGGACGATCCACTCCTTTTGCGCGATGTACTCCTTGAGCATGTCGGCCTGGATGGTGCCGCCCAGCTTCGCGCGTGGGACGCCCTGCTGCTCCCCGACGGCGACGTACATCGCGAGCGCGACGATGGCGCTCGCGTTGATGGTCATCGAGGTCGTGACCTCCGAGAGCGGGATGCCGTCGAAGAGGACCTCGAAGTCGCGGAGCGTCGCGACAGAGACGCCCTCCTTGCCGACCTCTCCTCGGCTCAAGGGATGGTCGGGGTCGTAGCCCATGAGCGCGGGCATGTCGAAGGCCGTCGAGAGCCCGGTCACGCCGTGCTGGAGAAGGTACTTGAAGCGCTTGTTCGTATCCTCCGGCGAGCCGAAGCCGGCGAATTGACGCATGGTCCAGAGCCGGCCGCGGTACATGGTGGGCTGGGGGCCGCGGGTGAATGGGTACCGTCCTGGGTAGCCGACGTCGCGCAGGAAGTCCGCCTCGCCCCGCGTCGCCGGATCGAGCACGTCGGGAATGGGGATTCCCGAATCGGTGACGAACGCCTCTCTCCGCCGCGGAAGCTTCGAGAGCACCTCGCCCAGTTCCTCGCGGGTCCAGGACTGGCGAGCCGCCAGCACGCGCGCGATCTCGGCAGACGCGTAGCTGGGGTGCTCGGCCGGCCCGGGCGCGGGCGGCGTCTCGTGCCGGGGTGCCGGCGGCGTAGGAGCCTGCTCTCTCAGCGCTTTCTGGGCCACGGACCGCTCCTTTCCAGCGACCTACTGCTATTCTACGAGCAGGACGCCGAGCGCGCAGAGGTCCCTCGGCCAGCGTTGACAGCGCTCGCACATCGACCTATAAGCGCCCGTCTCCAGGCCTCGGTGAGGTAGCTCAGTCGGCTAGAGCGAGGGTCTCATAATCCCTAGGTCGGGAGTTCGATTCTCCCCCTCACCACCAA
>JBGQLS010000048.1:0-22277 GCA_041500205.1 Anaeromyxobacteraceae bacterium
CCTCGCGGAGGGAGAGGGAGACGGGATCCCTTTGGCCTCCCCTCTCGTGGAGGCGTGCTTAGCCGACTGCCCGCGCGCTTGAGGCCCTCGAACCTTCCTGTGACTAATGCCCAGGGCACAGCCGTCGGGGCGGGGGCGGCCTTCGCCCCCGGCGACTCAGGGCACGGGGGGCGCGGGATCGCAGAACGCGCCGACGAAGTCTTCCCAGGAGACGAAGGGAGCGCCCTCCGCCATCATCCGCTCATGCAGCCGGTGGGCCGCGGCGACGAGCGCAGCCTCGGACTTCGGCGCGTAGCGTTGCGTCAGGCCGCCACCGGCCAGGACCCGTTCGACCAGGCTCTTCACGTTTCGTGACCGGCCATCCAGCGCGCCCTGGCGGTCGATGACCCAGCCGAGGAGCTTGCCGATCTGCTCCCTCACCGTGACGCGCCCGATGGCGCCCCCGGCCACGAGGAGGCGGTTCACATCGTCGGGGTCGGCGTCGCGGACGACGAGCCAGGTGAGCGACGACTCGGGAGCGTGCCCCGCTGCCTCGAGCAGGCCCCGGCAACGCGCTTCGTCCTCGGGCGAGGCGCAGCGGATGCGGACCAGCGGCTCCCTCTGCCCATGACTCATGAGTCTCCCGTCCCTCTCGCTCCTCCCATTCTAGGAATCCGCCGCAGCGTCGTCGATTCCATTCGACGGGGATCTGGCGCAGCCGAACTGGGCGGGGCCGCGCTCGCTCGGCCGAAGATACGGATCCGATCCAGCGGGTGCGGCGCGCCTCGCCAGCTCGACGCGCTCCCCGCTCACGCAGGTGCGCTCCGAAGGTCACGGTGGGTTAGGATCCGGGAATGGCCGGGGAAGACGAGAACGCGCTCGAGCTCTTGCGCAGCCAGAGCGGTCTCTCCGTCGACCTCGAAGGGCGGCTCTGCCACCTCGGCGAACCCATCACCCACGCGCGCACCCTGGAAGTGCTCTGGGGGTCTCTCGCCCGACAGCGGGACGGCAGGTATCTGGTGACCGTCGGGCGAGAGAGCGGTTACGTGCGCCTCGAGGACGCCCCATATGGCGTGCGCGGCGTCACCTTCGAGCGCGACCAACCCGAGTTGCACCTCACCGACCATAGCGTCGAGCCCCTCGACCCCGGCACACTCTGGCTCGACCAGGATGGAGTCCTGCACTGCCTCGTCAAGCGCGGCAGGCACCGGGCGCGCTTCACGCGTGCGGCGCAGATCGACCTGGGTCTCGCGCTCGACGAGGACGCGCAGGCGCCGTCCGGCTTCGCCCTGCGCCTCGGGGAACGGACGTTCCCCGTCGGGAAGGCATAGCCCCGGCGGGTAGACGGGCCAGGCCCTCGTTGCCCGCCTGCTCGCCAGCCCCTACGTTCCACCGCTGAGTGAACTCCATGACCAGGTGCATAGCCGCCGCGTGGCTCGTGGCCGTCCCGCTCGCCGCCACCGCCCAGCCCTACAGCCTCACCCCTCCGTCCATCGGCGACGCGCTCCGCAACATGGACCACCTGCGCGCGGCTCGCGGCGAGCACGGCGGCTCCAGCGGGAGTGAGCTGGAGCAGACGTTCGTGCTGCCCGAGCGTCCCGGGCAGAACCAGGTCTCCTGGTACGAATTCGACTGGCGCCACTACGACATCCCGTCCCCGTCGGGCGGCCAGGGCGGGATCCGTCTCTACTTCTACGCGCGCGAGCGCGCGGTGGCCGAGCGCGCGCTTCCGGTCATCCGCAACTCCTACCTCCGCCTCGTCGACCAGTTCCACTACACGCCGACGAGGCAGATCCCCTACATCCTGTATTCCTCGCACCGCGAGTTCCAGACGACGAACGTGTTCCAGGTGAGCGAGTCCGTGCTGGGCGTCACCTCGCCGCGCGACCTCAAGATGTCGCTCCCCTACTTCGGGAACCACGAGCTCTTCCGCGAGGTCTCCACCCACGAGCTCGTCCACCAGTTCCACATCCAGAAGATGCTCGATCTGGCGGGCGGCGAGGAGATGAGCTCGGCCATCGAGGCTCTGCCGCTATGGTTCACGGAGGGCATCGCCGAGTACTACTCCAAGGGCGGCCTCGATCCCGAAGCCGATCTCTACCTGCGCGACCTGGTGTGGAACCCGGACCAGGAACGGCACTACGAGGTCATCTCCTTCCCCGAAGACCGCTATCGCGGGTACATCCCGACCTACAAGCTCGGCCAGGCGCGAGTGGCCTTCATCGCAGAGGTGTACGGGAAGGAGAAGATCCAGGCCTACATCGAGAACGCGTACCTGCTCGTCGCCGACGGGGGCGGGGCCGGCGCCGGATCACCCGTCCCCGGCGAGCGCGGCTTCGCGGCGCTGACGCGGCGCGTGCTCAACGAGTCGGTGGAGCAGGTCGACGCGCGCTGGCGCGTGTGGCTGAAGAAGCGCTACTACCCCGAGTACATGAAGGTCCGGCAGGACCTCGCCCAGCTCCGGGAGATCCAGGGCCTGCCTTTGGAGGTGGAGGCCTTCGTGGCCTCGGCCGACGGTAACCTCGTCTTCTTCCGCGGCATCGATCGTGAAGCCGGCCGGGCCAAGCTCTTCCTCGTGGACGCGCGCTATCCGCAGGGCGCGCAGGAGGTTGCAAGCGACAGCCAGCCTGGCATCGAGTCGCTCCATCCGATCGAGCGCTCGGTGATGGCGATCGCCAGCGGCCAGCTCGCCTTCTCGGCGCAGAGTGGCGCGGGCGACTCTCTCTACCTGCAGCGCTACCGGTACCAGCCACCGGGCAAGGGCAAGCCGTCGACGCTGGACGTCGGTGACCGCCGGCGTCTCGACCTGACCCATCCGGCAGGGCGCCGGTTCATCGAGATCTCGGATCCCAGCTTCTCGCCGGACGGCAGCCAGCTCGCCTTCGTCGGCCTCACCGAGAGCGGGCAGCAGGACATCTACGTGGTGTCGACCAAGGGGGGCAAGGCCCGGCAGCTCACCGACGACCCCTTCGCGGAGCGCGACCTGGCCTGGGGCAAGGACGGCATCTACTGCTCCTCCGACGCGACCGACCACGGGCGCTTCAACCTGTTCCGCGTCGACCCGGCCACCGGCGCGCGGACCCGCCTCACCACGGGGAACTGGAACGACGGCCATCCGCAGCCCCTCTCCGACGGGTCGGTGCTCTACTCCAGCGACGCGACCGGCAAGCCGGACGTGTATGTGCTCAAGAACGGGAGCGTCCGGAAGATCACCGATTTCGCGACCGGTCTCTCGGCTCCCGCGGAGGCGCCGCAGGGGCGGGGGATCTGGGCGGGCACCTTCTATCGCGGGCGCTTTCGCCTGGTGGAGGTGCCGCGGGTCGCCTGGCTCGACGAACCTGCGGTGGCGGTGGCGCCTCCCGCGGGTCCGACGCTCGAGATACCGAGCGAGGACTTCCCCGACCACACGCCCAGCTACAGACCCTACTCGGTGGGCAACTGGCGGCCCGAGGCCGGCATCGTCTACGGCGGCGGAGCCACCAACGCCGTCGCCGGTCGCGCCGCGGTCCTCTTCTCGGACATCCTGCGCGACCACATCCTCTACATCGACCTGGCCGTGTACGGATCCTTCGATCTCACCCAGGGGATCGTGCTCTTCGAGAACCGCTCCGGCAAGAACGCCTGGGTGCTCGGCGGCTATCACTTCGTGAACCAGCAGCTGGACACCTTCGACCCGAACCTCGTCTTCCTGCAGCGCGACTTCGGGGCTACCGGGACGCTCCGCTTCCCCATCGATCGCTTTCGCCGCTTCGACGTGGAGCTCTCCATTGGCGCCGTGCAGCGCTACTGCCTGACCGACTTCGACCCGAACGTCCTCTCACCCAGCATCTGCGGGGGCACCACCCGGCCCGAGGCTGCTGGATGGGCTCAGCGCAATGGCGGTTTGAACCCGCAGGTCGGCCCCACCCTGCGCTACGGCTACGACACCATCCGCTACGACCAGTACACCGGCCCGCTCGCGGGAGGGTCCTTCCTCTTCGAGCTGGGCGGCAACTTCCTCCCCACGCGAAACGCGGTCAACGGCTTCGCGCGCACCGACATTTCGAAGTACTTCCAGATCTCCGGCCGCGCGAACTTCGGCCTGCGCCTGGCAGGGGGGACGAGCTTCGCCCCCAACGACACGGGCAAGACCTGGGAGCGCACCTGGTGGCTCACCTCGGCCGACAACCTGCGCGGCTTCTACCCCCTCGACCTCGCCTATCTCGTCGGCCAGAACTACTACGTCCTGAACGCGGAGCTCCAGCTGCCGCTCGACCCCATCATCCACCTCGCCATCTTCGACTACCTGGAGGGCGTGTTCGCGGTCGATTTCGGCAGCGTGTTCGACCGCCTGAAGACGGCCCCGGGCGCCAGCGTCAAGGACCCCAACCGTCCCCCCAGCGACTTCGGCGCCTGGGACGCCCGCACCCTCACCGGCGTGCTGGGGTTGAACGTCCTCTTCGGGCCGCTGCTCCTGCGCGTCCACTTCGGCCACCCCTTCGACATCGGGGGCATCAAGACGCCAGCCTTGAGGGGAGGGACCTCGTGGGTGACGAACCTGACGCTGCGTTACTTCTTCTTCTAGAACGGGGTTCGCTGCCGCGCGTCGAGGACGCGATCCCGAGAGCTTGACCCGACCCCACGAGCGCCCGGGACCGCGCCGCTACCCTGCAGCCCTTGCCTCCTCGGTCGCCCTCTCGGCGCCGGCCGGCGTCGAGAGCTTCGAGACCAGCCCTTCGCAGGCGGCCGGGTTCGCGCGCAGCCACTCCACCACGCGTTCGCGACCCTGGCCGACGCGCTCTCCTCCGATCGCGTAGTGCGCCCCGGACTTCTCCACCAGCCCGCGCTCCACGCCCAGATCGACGGCCTCGGCCAGCCGATCGACACCGACGCCGTACCGGATGTCGAACTCCGCTTCCCGGAACGGTGGCGCCACCTTGTTCTTCACCACCTTGACGCGCGTACGGTTACCGACCACCTGTTCCCCCTCCTTGAGCTGCCCGGTGCGGCGGATGTCGAGACGCACCGAGGCGTAGAACTTGAGGGCGTGGCCACCCGTCGTCGTCTCGGGGTTCCCGAAGACGACGCCGATCTTCATCCGGATCTGGTTGATGAAGATGACGGTTGCCTGGTTGCGCGAGACTACCGCGGTGAGCTTCCTGAGCGCCTGGCTCATGAGCCGCGCTTGCAGGCCCATGTGCGCGTCGCCCATCTCCCCCTCGATCTCCGCGCGCGGCACGAGCGCCGCGACCGAGTCGACGACGATGAGGTCCACCGCCCCCGAGCGCACCAGCTGCTCGCCGATCTCGAGCGCCTGCTCGCCCGTATCGGGCTGGGAGACGAGCAGCTCGGTCAGGTTCACGCCCAGCTTCCGCGCGTACGACACGTCGAGGGCGTGCTCGGCGTCGATGAAGGCGGCCACTCCGCCCGTCTTCTGCACCTCCGCGATGGCGTGGAGGGCGAGCGTGGTCTTCCCCGACGACTCTGGCCCGAAGATCTCGACCACGCGGCCGCGGGGGTACCCGCCTACCCCGAGGGCGAGATCGAGCCCGATGGAGCCGGACGGGATGATCGCGATGCGCGGCGCCTCCTCGTTCTCCGCAAGGCGCATGATGCTGCCCTTGCCGAACTGCTTCTCGATGGCGCATACCGCCGCGCCGAGTGCCTTCATCTTCTCGCCGAGCTTCGACATGGCTTCCCCCTTCGCCCGAGCCCGGGCCGTTCAGGACGTGGCCGCGCGCGCTCGCGCGGCTCGATCACGCGCGCCGGTCGAGCGCGCGATACTGCGTGGCCTCCGCCAGGTGGGCGGTGTGAATCCGTTCCGAGCCCTCCAGATCCGCGATGGTGCGGGCGACCCGCAGGATGCGGTCGTGGGCGCGGGCCGAGAGCCCCAGCTTCTCCACGGCGTCGAGGAGGAGGCGCCGGCCGTCGGCGTCCACGGCGCAGGCGCGCCGCAGCGCGGCTCCCTTGAGGCGCGCGTTCACGCGCGCGGCCTTCTGCGCGCCGCCCTGATCCGCCCGTTCGGCCTGGCGCTGTCGCGCCGCCCATACCCGTTCCCGCACGGCGCTGCTCGGCTCGGCGGTGCCGGCGGCCGGGAGGGCCTGGCTCGGCACGGCTGGGACGTCCACGTGCAGGTCGATGCGATCGAGCAACGGTCCCGAGATGCGGCGGCGATAGCGCTCGAGCTCGTGAAGGGTGCAGCGACAGGCGCGGCGAGGGTGGCCGTACCATCCGCACGGGCACGGGTTCATGGCGGCGACGAGCATGAACTGCGCGGGGTAGCGTACGGCCCGGGCTGCCCGGACGATGCACACGTGCCCGTCCTCGGCCGGTTGCCTCAGGGCGTCGAGCACGTGGCGGCGAAACTCGGGCAGCTCGTCGAGGAACAGCACGCCGTGGTGAGCGAGGGAGACCTCGCCCGGGCGTGGAATGGTGCACCCGCCGACGAGGCCGGCGTCGGAGACAGAATGATGGGGAGCGCGGAAGGGCCGCTCGCGGAGGAGCCCGCGATCGCGGGTGAGCCCCGCCACGCTGTGGACCACCGTCGCCTCGAGAGCCTCCTCGAAGGTGAGAGGCGGCAGGATCCCCGGGAGCCTGCGGGCGAGCATGGTCTTGCCGCTCCCCGGCGGTCCGAAGAGGAGCAGGTTGTGCCCACCCGCCGCGGCCACCTCGAGGGCGCGCTTCGCGTGCTCCTGGCCCGCCACGTCGGCGAGGTCGATCGCAGGGTCGTCGAGCGCGGAGCTGGCGAGCGGCAGGCGCCTGGGCCAGTCGGTGAGCCCCCGCGCCCAGGACACGACCTCGCCGAAATGGCGGGCGGGGTGCACGCGCAGCCCCTCGACGACCGCCGCCTCGAGCGCGTTCGCCTCCGGCACGACGAGGCCTCGCGCGCCAACCCGGCGCGCCTCGATGGCCTGCGGGAGCACCCCGCGAATGGCCTTCACCTCCCCCGAGAGCGAGAGCTCGCCCACGAACTGCATGCCTTCCAGCGCCTCGACTGGGACCTTCTCGCAGGCTGCGAGGAGCGCGACCGCGATGGGGAGGTCGAAGCTCGTCCCCTCCTTGCGCAGGTCAGCCGGCGCGAGGTTCACGGTGATTCGCTTCTCGGGGAGCTGCACCCCGATGTTCCTCACTGCGGCCTGCACCCGCACCTTCGCTTCCTGGACAGCGCTCGAGGCGAGCCCGACGAGGTCGAAGTGCGGCATGCCGGGAGAGGCATCCACCTCCACGTCGATGGCGACGGCCGTGACGCCGAGCAGGGCAGAGGATCTGATACGCACCAGCATCTGACCGGTGCCCAGAGCAGCGCGCGTGCCAGCGCGCAAGCGGTCCCTGAGCTCCAATCGAGAGAGGACGCCCGGTGCTTCGTGTGCGGCGCGGACTGGCAGGCCGCCTGGCGGACCTGCCGACCGGGCCCGCGTCCGTGGAGGCCACCTGCCCTGCGCTGGCGTCAGGGAAAGGACAGGGCCAGCGCCCGGCGCAGGACCGCGTCGAACATGGTCGAGGTCAGGCGACCAGTCTGCGTGTTCTGCCGTGACACGTGGTAGCTCGCGAGCGCCGCCAGACCGAAGCACCCGGGCTCCGATCGGCCAGGGGGTGGCCCCAGCGCGACCTCGGCGCCATGTGCGAAGGCGGGGCGCGGCCGTGGTACGCCGAAGCCGGCACGCGCCAGGGCACCCAGCACGGTCTCCCAGGCGATGGCACCCAGCGCCAGCACGACCGCCGGCCGTAGCGCGGCGAGCTCGCGGTCGAGGAAGGCCGCGCAGAGGGCGAGCTCGGCGGGCGTGGGCCGGTTCCCCGGCGGGACGCAGCGCGCGGCAGCGGTGATGAAGCATCCGCGCAGGGAGAGGCCGTCATCGCGCCGCTCGGACGTCGGCTGCGAGGCGATTCCCGCGCGGTGAAGGGCGCTGTACAAGAAGTCGCCCGACGCGTCGCCGGTGAACATGCGCCCGGTGCGGTTGGCCCCGTGCGCACCCGGGGCAAGCCCCACGAGCACCAGCCGCGCCCGAGGGTCGCCGAAGCCCGGCACGGGTAGCGCCCAGTACGGGTCGTCCCGGTACGCCCGCCGCTTCACTCGCGCCACCTGCTCGCGCCAGGCGACCAGGCGAGGGCAGGCGCGGCAAAGGACGACGTCCTCGGAGATGGTCTTCAGCGCATCGCCCATCGGACGGCCTTCACGCTGCCACGCGCGCTCAGCCTCACTCCTCACGCTTCGCCATCTTCAGGCGCCGCAAGGGGGGCCTGGGGGAGCGGCGCTTCCCGCGCGCCAGGGGCGAGCGGTGGGCTACGCGCCCTTCTTGAGCTGGGTCAGCACCTGCTTCGCGACCGCCTTGAGCGTGTCGAACACGCCCACGCCCGTCGGCGCGATGGCGGGATAGGAGGGGACGTTGCGCGGGTTGAGGGCCTGCTGCAGCTCCTCGACGCTGACCGCGCCCGGCAGGTCGCGCTTGTTGTACTGGACGACGTACGGGATGCGGTCGAGATCGTAGCCCTGCTCGGCCAGGTTCGTGCGCAGGTTCTCGACCGATTCCAGGTTCGCCTCCATGCGCTCGAACTGCGAGTCGCCGACGAAGACGACGCCGTCGACACCCTTCAGGATGAGCTTGCGCGAGGCGTCGTAGAAGACCTGGCCCGGCACCGTGTAGAGGTGGAACCGGGTCTTGAAGCCGCGTATCTCGCCCAGCGAGAGCGGCAGGAAGTCGAAGAAGAGCGTGCGCTCGGTCTCGGTCGCGAGGCTGATCATCTTGCCCTTCGCTTCCGGGTTCGTCTTCGCGTACACGTACTGCAAGTTCGTCGTCTTCCCGCACAGTCCGGGGCCGTAATACACGATCTTGCAGTTGATTTCGCGAGAGCTGTAGTTGATGAAGCTCATGTCTACTCGCTGAAGAGATTGTCGATGTCGTCGTCGGTGATCTCTGCGAATGGACTCTGTGCCCCGGGCGTCGCCTGCTTCTTGGCGAGCACGTCGAACACGCGCCCCAATTCCTCGCCAGCCTTCTTCACCCGCAGGCGCACCAGGCCCAGCGAGCTCTTCGCGTCGAAGATGACGACGAGCACGACGCGGCCGGCCACGATGCTCATGTGGAGAGACTCGCGCTCTCCCTCGTGAAACTGGTTCGGGAACTCCTTCTCGCCGATGAGCTTGGCGAGCCCTCCCATGGCCGCCACGTTCCCGGCCGTGAGCGAGGCGAGCGAGGTCGTGTCCAGGTTCTGCGCCTGGCCGCTCGAGGCGATGAGCTGCCCGTTCTTGTCGATGAGGAAGACGACCTTCGCGTTGGCGTCGCGCGTGAGGCGGTCGCAGATCCCGGCGATCTGCCGGAATTCCTCCTCGAACATGACCAGCCCGGAGTTCATGCGCTCGCGCTCCCAGGAAACGCCGAATCGACCCAGCCGAATATCAGGGAACCGCGCGTTCGGCAATTCACGCCTTCACACGGGGGCCTGGGCGCCCACCGGGACCTACAGTTCCCGGTCATACAGGTCCGGCCGAGTCGGCGGGGGCGCAGGCCGCCCCGCCCCGCCGGGCAAAGCCCATCGGGGCCCCACCCCGGCCACGCGGCCCCTACAGCTCACGGCGTCCGGCCATGGCGCGCGCGAGGGTCACCTGATCAGCATATTCCAGATCCCCACCCATGGGCACGCCCTGTGCGATGCGTGTGACCTTGATGCCGAGTGGCTTCAGCAGCTTCTGGAGGTAGAGCGCGGTCGCCTCGCCCTCGACGTCCGGGTTCGTGGCGAGGATCACCTCCTCCGCCGGCGTTCGCTCGAGCCGCAGCAGCAGTTCGCGGATCTTGATGTCGCCGGGGCCCACGCCGTCGAGGGGCGACAGCGCGCCGTGGAGCACGTGGTACCGGCCGCGGTACTCGTGGGTGCGCTCGATGGCGACCAGATCGGGGACGCCCTCGACCACGCAGAGGATCTGGACGTCGCGCTCCGGATCCGCGCAGATGGGGCAGGGATCGCGGTCCGTGAGCGTCTGACACGAGGAGCAGAGGCGCACGTCGCGAATGGCCCCGGTGATGGCGGCGGCGAGGTCGCTCGCGTACCCCTGCCCCGCCTTGAAGATGTGGAAGGCGAGCCTCTGGGCGGTCTTCTCACCGATCCCGGGAAGCCGCGCCAGCTCCTTCACGAGCTTCGCAATGGGGTCCGCTACGGCCATGGCTCATTGCTCCGACCCACACGTGGTGGAGGAACGCCCCCACGCGCTTCATGAGCTCGTCCACCCGTGAGTACCTTCCCTCGAGCCGCTCAGTAGGGCAGGCCCGGCACCCTGATCCCGCCCGTCGCCTTCTTGATGTGCTCGTCGGCGGCGGCGCGCGCCTTGTCGCCGGCCGCGTTGAGCGCGGCCATGACCAGATCTTCCAGCATGGACTTCTCGGCGGCGTCGATCGCCTTGGGGTCGATCTCGATCTTCTGCACGGCGCAGCGCCCGTCCATCTTCACCTTGACCAGGCCGCCGCCGCTCTCGGCGTCGACCGAGACCTGGTCCAGGGACGCGCGCGCCTCCTCCATCGCCTTCTCGAGCTTGCGCGCCTGGCGCATCAGGTGCTGGATGTCGAACCCTGCCATCGCGCTCTCCGTCCCGCGGTAGGCCTTCTACAGCTCTTCGATCTTCGTCACTTCGCCTTCCAGGATCTTCGTCGCATCCTGGATGTTGGGGTGCTCCCGGGCGGCGGCGCGCACGCGGACCGAGCGCGCTTCGCGCTCCGCTTGCTCCACTCCGGCGAGCGACTGCGGCTGCATCCCTGCGGAGCCCGACGCCGCGCCCTGATCGGCCGCGTCGCCGCGCGCCAGCGCGAGCGTCGTCGGCCGCCCGAAGAAGCGCGTGAAGATCTCGACGAGCTCTTGCTGCCGCTTCTCGACGGTCGAGAAGGGAAGCCCGGGAGGGAGCCGGAGCGAGATCTCGCCCTCGACCAGGGCCACCACCACCGCTTGCTTGAGCGCGTTCACCAGCATCGCTCCGCTCGAGCTCGTCCGCTCCACCTCGGCCACGAGCGCGCGCCAGCGGTCGGCCGTGGCGGCGGAGGAACCCTTGGAGGCCGGGAGCGGGGAGGAACCCTTGGGTGCGGGGCTCTGGGGCGGCCGCGGGATCGAGGTAGGCCCGGGGTCGGGGACGGAGCCCCCCGCTTGAACGACGGCGAAGCCGGGGGCCGCCCGCGCCGCGAGCGAAGGCGCCGCCGGCGCGGCGGATCCTGCGGCGCAGCCGGGCGTGCCGTCGGAGACGGGCTTCGTGGCTCCCAACCCGCGAACCGGAGCCCCGCCGCCGAGGTCCTCGAGTCGCGCGATGAGCTCACCGACGTCCGCGCCCGGGGCGAGGAAACAAGCCTTGAGGAGGGCCACCTCGAGCGCATAGCGCGGCTGCTCGGAGGTCTTCACCTCCGCCACCGCGCGCTGCGCCAGGTCGAACAGGCGCGTGAGCTGCGGCGCCCCGGTGGCCTCGGCCTGGGCGCGGACCTCGTGGAGCTCCGAGTCAGGGAGGTCGAGGGCCGCCTGCGGGACGAGCTTCGTCACCACCACGTTGCGCAGATGGCGCACGAGCTCCTCGGCGATCCGCTTCATCTCCTGGCCGCGCGCGTACAGCGCTCCCAGCTCGGCCAGCACTTCCGCGCCGTCGCGCCGGACGAGGGCGGCTGCGATACGCGCGACCGCGCCGGGGTCGATGGCGCCCACCGCCTCGGCCACCGCGACGTCGTCCGGCGCGTCCCCGCACGCCGCGCGCACCTGGTCGAGCATGGAGAGCGCGTCGCGCATGCCGCCCTCGGCGGCGCGGGCCACGAGCGCCAGCGCGCCGTCCGAGACTTGCAGGCCCTCGGACCGCGCCACCTTGCGCAGCTGGTCCGCGATCTGTTGCTGGGTCAGGCGGCGGAAGTCGAAGCGCTGGCAGCGGGAGACGATCGTGTCGGGCACCTTGTGGACGTCGGTGGTGGCAAGCACGAACACGACGTGCTGGGGAGGTTCCTCCAGCGTCTTCAGCAGCGCATTGAAGGCACCCGTGGAGAGCATGTGGACCTCGTCCACCACGAAGACCTTGAACCGGTCTCGCGCGGGCCGATACTTCACCCCCTCCACGATGTCGCGGACGTTGTCGACGCCGTTGTTCGAGGCGGCATCGATCTCGACCACGTCCACTGCCCTGCCCTCGGCGATCTCGACGCAAGGCGAGCAAGCGCCACAGGGCTCGGCGGTCGGTCCCTTCTCGCAGTTGAGGCACTTCGCGACGAGGCGGGCGGCGGTGGTCTTGCCGATCCCTCGGGGGCCGGTGAAGAGGAAGGCATGCGCGAGGTGGCCGCTCTTGAGCGCGTTCGAGAGCGTCCGGACCACGTGCTCCTGGCCGGCCATCTCGCCGAAGGTCTGGGGCCGGTACTTGCGCGCGAGGACGAGGTAACCCATGGCCGGTCAGTCGAAGGTGGCGGGGCCCCTGAACCCCACGCCCGGATCGTTTCGGGGCAGCCTCCCAGGCTGCCTCCGAGCTGGACCCCGGGGGCGCATCACGTACCAGCTTTAGCACCTGAACGGAAGCGCCGCACCGCGGGCCGATGGCGGTCGAAAAAAAAGCCGGCCCACAATCCCCGGGCGCACGGAAGACCTCCTACCGTTGCTCCCTTCCGGGCCTGGCGGGGTTCGGAAATCCCCACGTCGCCCGAGGATTCTGGGCCGGCTCTACTGCATGCCCGGCTGCGTCGTCCGGGCTCTCGCTCGTCTGGCGGAGAGGGTGGGATTTGAACCCACGGTCCGGTTCCCCGGACACACGATTTCCAGTCGTGCACCTTCGGCCGCTCGGTCACCTCTCCATTCATACTGGGGGGACCAACCGCTCCCCCGTTGCCTGCGGCCCGGGGCAGCCTCCTACGGCTGCCCCCCGCGCGTCGATATTCCCTCGTACTCGGGGGACCAACCGCTCCCCTCTCGCGTTCTCGTATCCTAGCGTCGCACGGGGCCAACTCAGAAGAAAGCGGAGAGCGAGGGATTCGAACCCCCGGTACCGTTACCGGTACACCTGATTTCGAGTCAGGCGCCTTCGACCAGGCTCGGCCAGCTCTCCGCCCGCGGATCTAGCCGATTTCCTTCGTGAGGCCAAGCGGGAATCAGCGCTGACGACCGGTCTTTCGGCCCGAGAAGGCCTATCCGCGCCGCACGCGGAAGAACTCCTTGAGGAGGTCCCCACAAACCACCTCCATGAGCCCGCGCTCGACCGGGAAGCGATGGTTGAGGCGTGGATCCCGTGTGAGGTCCATGAGCGACCCCGCCGCACCGGCCTTCGGGTCAGACGCGCCATAGACGAGCCGATCGATGCGCGCGAGGACCATCGCTCCCGCGCACATGGCGCAGGGCTCGAGCGTGACGACGAGCGTCACGCCGGAGAGCCGCCAGCGCCCCAGCGTTCGCGCCGCCTGCTGGATCGCGAGCAGCTCGGCGTGGGCCGTGGGATCGCGCGCGCCCTCGCGCCGGTTCGCGCCACGCCCCACGACCGCGCCCTCGTGCAGGGCGACAGCGCCGATCGGCACCTCACCCACCTCGGCCGCGGCCCGCGCGAGCGCGAGCGCCTCGAGCATGGCGTCGTCCACTGTCACAAGGACGTCTTCTATCCCAGAGACGGTTCCCGGAAAAAGATCGAAGGCGCGGGACGCCATCGAGCTCAAGACCTGTCGAAGAATGTGACCGCTCTGCGGCGTGGCCGGTGTGGGGCCCCGACGGGCTTTGCCCGGCGGGGCGGGGGCGGCCTGCGCCCCCGGCGACTCAGTCCAACCCCGCCACCGGGAGGCCACGCGGATACCGGACTTCGTACTTCAACTCCACGACGCGCTCCTCCCGCGGCCTCAGCTCGAGCTCCCATGCCCGCACTCCGGGCCGCTCGGGATCCTCCCGTGAGGGCTTCGTCGAGCCGTCGAGCACGGTCACCTCGATCTCGGCGTCGCGCGCGACCGGGATGAGGTCGAGCAGCGTGAGCTTCACAGGCTCGGCCCACCGGCTCTTCACTCCGATCTGGACGCGGTAGCGCCAGACGTCCTTCTTCCCCAGGAGCCCGGACGTGTCGTGCTTGCGCTCCAGGACGCGCCTGTCGATCTCGATCCGCTCGTCGGTGCCGAAGGCCATCTTGAGCTCGCCCCCCACCGGAGTGAACGGGACCTGCGCGCGCCCGATGAAGAGATCGCCCACGTACACGCCCGCCGAGCCGCCGAGGAGCGGGACCCCGGTCTCGTTGAGCGCCTTCGCCGTCAAGAAGGCCGCGCGCTCGAGGCGCGGCGCCGCGGTGCGGGTCACCTCCGCGTGGAGCGGGAAGCGAGCCAGCGCGATCTTCCTGGCCTGCCCCGCGCCGTCGACGGTCTCGCGCCGTGGAGCGGTGAAGGTGGAGGCGAGGAGCCCCTGCTCCACCGTGGCCACGACCTCGTCGGCCACGACGGGAAGCGTCGCAGCTGACTCTCCTTCGGCCTTCGGCTCGGCCAGGTTCGCGAAGCCCGGCGCGGCCGCGGGCGCCGCGCCACGCGACCTGGCCTCCGCATGGCGCAGCGGCACGATCTTGTCGAGCCAGCGCGGCTCGAGCTCGGGGACGAACAGGGCGCGACCGGGCGCGGCGGTCGAGACCGCTAGCCGCACACCTCTCCAGTCCTCGCCCGTGCGCTGCCACACCGAGCCATGGAAGGCGAGTTCCACCGTCGCGCTCTCCGGGACCAGCCGCGCGTCCCACACCGGCTGCCACCCCGCCGCAGGGACGAGGTAGCTCACCCGGACCTCCACGGCGCCGGCGCCTTCCGACGCGAGCTCCACCGACACGGACTTCGTCGTCTCGCCGCGCTTGGCCGTGAGCTTCTCGAGCTCCGCGCGCGCCGCGTCGATCTTCCGCTTCAGATCTCGCCGGGCCCGCTCCGCCGTCCGGGTCTCCGCGGCAGAGCCGGCCAGCTCTCCACCGACGAAGGAGGCGACCTGGGCCAGCTCCCGCGCCACCACGGGCCGGACCGCGAGGTTCTTCGCGCGCTCCTCGGAGTAGGTGGAACGCAGCGCTTCCACGAACTTCACCCGCTCGCGCGCCGCGGAGAGGCGATCCCCGAGCGCGCGATCCTCGTCCTGGAGCTGCTCGAGGCGCCGTTCTGCGACCTGCGCCTCCTGCACGGCGGGGAATGCGCCCGTGACCCGCTCCACCGAGACGCCGTGCAGGTACACCTTGCTCGAGCCGCGGCCCTCCACCCGCACGGAATCGTCGTCGAGCTGGTCGGGCAGGCCCCTCAGGACGACGCGGGCGTCGCCGGGGGACACGTCCAGGCGCGCGACGCGGGTCACGCGCGCGCTCGAACGGTAGACCGTGACCTCGTCGATGCGCGACGGCACGTCGAGATCGGGAGCGGCGAGAGCGAGGGTCGGGCAAGCGAGGGAAACGAGCAGGGCAAGCGTACGCATGGAAGCCTCCTGGCTGATGGAACGCGCGAGAGGAGGCGAGGATCTACCGGAGAACGCGGGCAAGGACGATTACTGCGCCGCGCGAACGTGCGGGAGCCCGACCAGGCCACCCTCCGGAAGCTCCAGCTCGGGATGATCGGCACAGGCGAGCCCGCAGGCGCGGCACGTCTCGAGCCGGCACTTCGGCGTCACCTTCGATCCCAGACCGCGCTTGAGCTCGCGTGCGAGGAACGTCTTGGTGAGCCCCTGGTCGAGGAAGTCCCAGGGCAGCGCCTCGTTCACGCCGATTTCGCGGGTGGCGAAGAATTCGGGGTCGTGCGGCCAGCGCGAGAGCGCCTTGCGCAAGTCGCCACCCGTCTCGCGGTGCGCGGTCTCGAGCAGGTCGGCGCAACGCCGGTCGCCGCGCGAGAACAGCGCCTGGAGCCACGCCTCGCGCGGACTATAGAGTTCCACGTCGATGCCGCGCGGCCGGAGCTCCTTCTCGAGGAGCCGCCGCTTCGCCTCGAGGCAGCGCCGCTCCGCCATGGGCGACCACTGGAAGGGCGTCCAGGGCTTGGGGATGAAGGGGTTCACCGAGAGGGAGAGGCGCCCCATGCGCTTGGTCTGCCTGGCGCGCGGGAGCATCACCTCCTCGCGGATGCGGACGGCGAGGCGCGCCATGCCCAGCACGTCCTCGTCGTCCTCGGTGGGCAACCCGCACATGAAGTACATCTTCACGTTCGTCATGCCCTGGGCGAGGGCGTGCTCCGCGGCTTGCACTATCATGTCATCGGAGAAGTCCTTGTTGATGACGCGCCGCAGCCGTTCCGTGCCTGCCTCCGGTGCAATGGTGATCGAGCGCTCGCCGCCCGCCGCCATGCGTCGCGCCAGCTCGGGCGTGATGGCGTCCACGCGCAGTGACGAGGGGCTGAAGGAGCCACCCTCCGCGCCGATCATGCAGGTGAGCGCGTCGAGGCCGGTGTAGTCGCTCGTGTCCGGCCCCACCAGGCCGATGCGGAGGCCCTGCGCGATGCCCTTGCGCGCCTCTTCCTCGAGCTTCTCGATCCCCACCTCGCGATAAGGGCGCTGCACGAACCCGGCGGCACAGAAGCGGCACCCCCAGAGGCAGCCGCGCGCTACCTCGGTCAGGTAGAGATCCCCGAATTGCGCGTCCGGCGAGTCCACCACCCGTGACGTCGCGATCGTGCGGAGGTCGCTAACGTAGAGCCTGCGCACGCGCGCCGGCGCGCCAGGACGTGCCGCGAAACGCGTCACCCAGGCGCCGCCCGGAGCGGCCGTGTCGCTGTACTCCACCTCGTAGAGCGACGGGACATAGGCTCCCTGGAGCTGCGCCAGGTCGGCGAGCATGTCTTCGCGCTCGAGCCCGCGCGCGCCCACGCCGAGCAGCCGGTCGAGGAAGGGCCCACACAGCTCTTCCCCCTCTCCGACCAGGAACAGGTCGAAGAAGGGAGCGACGGGCTCCGGGTTGATCTGGACGGCGATCCCGCCCCCTATCACGAGCGGGTCACGCTCTCCGCGATCCGCGGCGCGCAGCGGCAGCCCGGCCCGATCGAGGATCTCGAGCACATGGAGGTAGTCTTCCTCGAACGAGAGCGAGAACGCGATCACGTCGAAGTCGGCGAGCGGCCGACCCGACTCGATCGTACACGGAACCTCGCCGGGGTCCTCGGGCAGGAAGGCGCGCTCACACAACGCGCGCGGGTGGTCGTTGATGAGCCGGTAAACCGCGTGCAGCCCGAGATTGGCCATGCCGAGCCGGTACACGTTCGGGTAGACGAGTGCGACGCGGAGCTTGCCACCCCGCTCTTTTCGCACGGCTCCCCGCTCGAGCGGCCTCGACCTGTCATCCATCTGGCCGGGTTCCTAAGGGAATCCGCGCCTGAAAGCCAGGATGCCTCGCGAGGTTTCTGTAGCTCCTCTACAATCCCTCGTCCCCGGAGAGCCTGCCCATGTCCCGCAGCGTCCTCATCGCCGTTCTCTCCGCCGCCGGCGGTTGCCTCCTGTCCGCCGCGGCCCTCCTGCCGGCCGGCGCCGCCGCCCAGAAGGCGCCCGAGGTCGCGCTGCCCGGCGTGGACCTGAGCGCACTCTCGCCCGCACAGGTCGAGGTGGTGCGCCGCGTGGCGCAGGACGAGTTCTGCCACTGCGGCTGCCCACACACACTCGCCGGCTGCCTCCGTGAGCACGCGAGCTGCAAGCACGCGCCCCGCATGGCCGCTCTGGTGGCCCGCCTCGCCGGACAGGGCATGACCGCGCGGGAGATCCTGAAGGCGCTGACCGAGTATTACTCGGGGTTCGACCGCCGCAAGCGGGTCACGCTGGACGTGAAGAGCTTCTCGCCGCCGCTGGGGAAGCCGGACGCACCCGTCTCGATGGTGGAGTTCTCCGACTTCGCCTGCCCTTACTGCCAGGCTGTGCGGCCGGAGCTGGAGCGGTTCGTCCTGGAGAACGAGAGCCGACTGAACCTCTATTACAAGCCCTTCCCCATCACGAGTCACCCGCGGTCCCACGAGGCGGCCGTCGCGGGGGAGTGGGCGCGCGACCGCGGGCTCTTCTGGAAGATGCACGACCAGCTCTTCGACCATCCGCACGCGCTTTCCGACGACGACCTCGCCAGCTACGCGGAGAGGATCGGCGCTAACGCCGACGACCTGCGCAGCGCCCTCGAGCAGGGCCGCAACAAGCAGCGCATCGCCGCCTCGCAGGCGGAAGCGCGCGGCGCAGGCCTGGTGGGGACGCCCACCCTCTACGTGAACGGCCGCAGGCTCACGCTTCCGAGCGCGCCCAGCGAGCTCCGGGAGACCTTGCGCTTCACGCTCGAGGACGAGGAGGAGTGGAGCAAGCACAACGGTTGGGTCCGAGATTGAGAGCGAGCGTGCCTCTCCACGTCGACATCGACCCCCACGGCCGGGTCGCCCCCCAGGACGACGAGGCCCGCCGTCTCCTGGCCGACCGCGCGGGGCGCTTCCTCCTGTTGCCGTCCGCTCCCGACCTGCTCGTCGCGCGCCGGACGCCCGCCGCGGGCGGCCCCGCGCCGCGCCCTCGCTGCGTGCTGGCGGGCGACCTCTCCGCGTTCCCCATCGCCGACTTCATCGCGTTCATCCACCAGTCCAGGCTGTCAGGCCTGCTCACGGTCAGCTCCGAAGGCGTCGATCGGGCAGTGGCCTTCCAGGATGGCGAGGTGCGCGGCGCCAGGTCCCAGGCGATCGGCGAGCGCGTCGGCGAGGTGGCGCTCCGGCTCGGCTACGTCAGCCGCGCGCAGCTCGCCGAGGCCGTCGCCGCGTCCCGCGGCCGGCTCTTCGGCAAGGTCCTCATCGAGAATGAGTTCCTCTCTCCCACCGAGCTGTGGAAGTGCCTGCACGAGCAGGTGGCGGGCGTGTTCCACGCCATCCTCCTCATCCTCGAAGGCGTATTCGCGCTGGTGGACGAGCCGGACCCCGACCTGGGCACTCCGCTCGCCGTGAACACGCAGTCGCTGCTGATGGACGGGATCCGCCGCATCGACGAGATGAGCCTGTTCAGGGCCCGCATCCCCGGGCCGCAGGCGTTCCTGCGGCGCCGCGAACCGCGCGTACCCGTCACGCTCAGACCGACGGAGCAGTCGCTCCTCGATCTCGTGGACGGCCGCCGGCGCGTCTCCGAGATCGCGCAGGGCGCGCACCTCTCGGAATTCGACGCGACCAAGATCCTCTATCACCTGGCCGAGTCCGGGCATCTGGAAGCCGTCGCCGGCCCCCTTGCTTCGCCCGCCATCTCGCAGGTCGAGCGACTGGAGGCGATCGCGGCGGGCATGAACGGCATCCTGCGCCCGATCACGGCCGCACTCGACGCCCAGGGCGGGCGCGAGGCCTTGCTCGCGGGCGCGCGGACGTTCCTCTCCGACCCGGCGAGCCGGTTCGCGCCGCTGTGGAGGATGCTCTCGCCGGGCAGGGACGGCGCGCTCGACGAGCCGTCCTTGCTCGGCAACTTGGCGACGCTCAAGGGCGCCACGCTCGGCAAGCTCGAGCCCTCCGGTGATCCGGCGCGCCTCCTCTACGACGGGATGCGCGAGCTCATGTTCTTCTATCTCTTCCAGACCGCGGGGAGACTCCCGCGAGATGCCGACGAGGTGCTCGCCCGGGACGTGAGGCGCCGGTTCGAGGGGCTGGAGGCACTGCGATGAAGACGCGTCTCCCCTTCGTCACGGCGGAGCTCCCCGGCTCGGGCGGCCGCGTGAAGGCCTCGCCCGAGGACTTTCGCGTGGACGAGATCCCCGCCTACCTTCCGCAAGGCACGGGGCCGCACCTGTGGCTCCGCGTCGAGAAGCGCAACCGCACGACGCGCGACGTGGTGCGATCGCTGGCTCGGGCGCTCGGCATCCCGGAGCGCGAGGTCGGGCACGCCGGCATGAAGGATCGCGCAGCCGTCACGACGCAATGGCTCTCCCTGGCCGTGGCGCGCGACCCCGAGCCAGGGTCGCTCGAGGGTGACGGGTATCGCGTGCTCGAGAGCTCGCGTCACCAGAACAAGCTCCGCACCGGCCACCTGCGCGGGAACCGGTTCGCCATTGTCGTCCGCGGCGGCGAGATCGAACGCGCCCGCGCCTGCGCCGAGGCGCTGGGGGCACGCGGTCTGCCCAACTTCTTCGGCGCCCAGCGCTTCGGGGTCGAAGGAAAGAACGCCGACCTCGGGCGCTCGCTCCTCCTCGGCCGCACGGACGACCCGGAGGCGCGCCGCGCGGCGCGCGATCGGTTCCTGCGCCGACTCGTCCTCTCCGCCTGGCAGTCGAGGGTGTTCAACGCATGGCTCGCCGAACGGCTCGCCGACGGCCTCTTCGCCAAGGCGCTGCTGGGCGAGGTCATGAAGAAGCTCGACTCGGGAGGTATCTTCTTCTGCGAGGATCCGGCGGTGGACGCGCCGCGGATGGCGGCATTCGAGATCTCGCCGGCAGGCCCCATGTTCGGGCACAAGCTGAAGCCGGCGGCTGGCGAGGCACTGGCGCGAGAGCAGCGGCTCCTCGCGGCGGAAGGCGTCACCACTGCCGATCTCGCGCGCGGCGGCGGCGAGACCGAGGGGACCCGCCGCGCCGGCCGCATCCCGATCTCGGTCGAGCTCACCGCGGTGGACGACGGTTACCGAGCCAGTTTCGAGCTTCCCAAGGGCTCGTACGCGACCGTGGTCATGCAAGAGCTCACGAAGTCGGAGGAGATCGACCTGGCGGACGGCGCGGAGTGATGGCGCAACCCACTTGAAGTGACGCTCGAGATGGGGGGCGCGGGGGGGAGTCTCTCCCCGCGCGAGGCGCCGCAAGGCGCCGGACATCACCTCACAGCGGCGGTGGCGCTGGCGCTGCAAGGTGCAGCCAGGGGAAGCCATGCGACGAAACGTGTTCGATATACCTTCGGGAGTGGGGTTGCCGGGTTATGCCAAAACAGGTATATTCTCCCAGACTGAGGCGACGCGAGCTCTTCTGGGTCGGCACGACGCTCGATGACGTTCGCTCGTTTCCGGAGGAAGTCAGGCGCGAGGTGGGGCACGCGCTCCATCTCGCGCAGCTCGGTGAGAAGTCCCCCTCCGCCAAACCGCTGCGGGGGTTCAAGGGAGGTGGCGTGCTGGAAGTGGTCGAGACCTTCGACGGGAACGCGTACCGCGCGGTCTACACGGTGCGCTTCGTGAGCGGGGTGTACGCCTTGCACGCGTTTCAAAAGAAGTCTCATCGAGGTATCGCAACGGACAAGGGAGACATCGACCTCGTCGAGCAACGGTTGCGGGAAGCGGAAGAGATCGACCGCGCGATGCGGGCGACGAAGAGGTGAGGACCATGGCGCACGCAAAGCCGGTATTCACGCGCAGTAGCGGGAACGTGTTCGAGGATCTCCGCGTCGACGAGCCCACCGAGGCGCTGGCCAAGTCTGAGTTAGCCGCGCTCATCGCCGGCGCGCTGCGCGCACGCCGGCTCACCCAGACCGCCGCTGCCAAGCTCCTTGGGATCGACCAGCCCAAGGTTTCCGAACTCATGCGTGGTCGTCTGACGCGCTTCTCGACCGAGCGCCTCATCACGTTTCTGACCAGGCTCGGTCGCGACGTCGAGATCGTCGTGCGTGAGGCCGTGTCAGCCGATGCACGGGGCACCGGCCGCGTCCGCGTGCGGGCAACCAATGCCCGGCGTCCAGCACGGCAGCGCACGTCCGCAGCCGAGTTGGTGAACACAGGGATGTAACGGGTGGACAGTCATCTACTGCGCCTTCGCGACGCAGCCCTGGTGCGCGAGCGCGAGATCCATCGCCGCCTCGTAGAGGCCGAGGGCGTCGCGCGCCGCGAGCTGCCGGCCCTCGTCGTACCACCCGGTCACGAACTGCTTCTCGGCTCCCTGCTGGCCGCGGATGACCGCGAGGGTGGTCGAGACCTGGTCGCAGCAGCCAGTCGGGTTGTCGGGAAGGAAATAGCGGGGGCGCCAGCGTTCGGGGCGCGCCCGTTGCACGGACTGTTCAACCTTCGCCAGGGCAGCGCGCTCCAGCCTGGCCTCGCACCGCTTGCCCTCGGGCGTGACGACCTCCAGGTCGCCGTTCGATCGGACTTTCACCGCGCCGGCGCCGCGCCCGCTCAAACCACCGTGCGTCGCCACCTCCACCCGCCAGGGAGCCGCCGCTCCGGCCGCGGGCGCTGTCGCGAGCGCCACCGCGACGAGCAGTAATACGATCATGCGCCGCTTCTTACCGAACGCCGTGTCCGGCCGCCAGCGGCGCGAGCGAACCTTCCGTGGAGCAGCGCCGGGATGAGCTCTGCGCCGCAGCGTGGTGCGGATGGGCCGTCCTGATTCGAGAGCAGTGAACCTGTGGGGCGTGATTCCACAGCTGCCGTGAAGTAGCTCCATTTGGGCGGCTCGCGCTACTCCTTACTTGACTCGAAGGTCATCATCGCGCTGCACTGAGTACCCGGGGGCTCACGCCGCC
>JBGQLS010000049.1:0-22151 GCA_041500205.1 Anaeromyxobacteraceae bacterium
CCGCCACATCGTAGGCGGGCGCGAGGTCAAGCCGGGGACCTGCTCCACCCTCACCGCTGCGCTCCGAAAGTTGTCAAGGTGGAGCAAAGTCAAAGAACTGAGCCAAGTCCCGTCCAAGACCCAGGTACTGAAGCAGGTGTGCGGGAAGCGGATGCGGGCTGATCGGGTTAGCGAAAAATTGGTACTTCCACTGGTAACCGTCCGGCACAAGGATTCCGGTGTTGAACACCAGAACTCCAGAGACGTGGTCCCAGAGCGACAAGTGCCCAGGGAGGTTGTCCTTATACCAGCCCAGCGCACCGGGAAGCTCTGTTGCGTCGAGCGCAAGTAAGCTTATGCCGGAAGCTGATGCTTGTGGCCTGTCGGCCTTTCTTTGAAGCGGATTGATATACGCTCTTGTCGAAAGCCCCCATTGGACCTGGACGGGAGACCTCTCGACCCTACCCTGCGCAATTTGAAAGAATCCACCGAACTGAACAGGCTGCGCGTACTGGCGCGGCCACCATGACGGGGGTGTTGTTTCAATCGCTGACGTGCCTTGTGGATTGGGACTGGAGACTCGCAACTGCCACCGCTCATGCACGCCAGCTGCGCCACCGAGAGGCAACTCAGAAGCCCTCTGCAATATCAACTCGACTTCCCTATCGGACAGCGTATCGAGGAAGAACAGGACAAACTCCTTCGTCTGAAGCGCCAACCTTGCCAACCGTCCATGCACTGTGGCTGCAGCCCGGCCGCGGAGCCGCTGTTCTTCCTTCTGGTGACCGTGGACCACTTCTATTTCGATGGACGACGTGCCGACGACGCCACGTAGATCGGGTGTCCGATGATCAGATGGAGGGATGGCCATGACTTCATCGAACCAAGGACGTAGGAGTGCGGCAGTAGACAGTTCGGCCCAAGTGTCAATTTCTGGCCAACCAGACCTGACTATACTCGGCGATATCGACGCTAGGATGGATCTGAACGAAGGATGGTCAACTCGTGCGAGCACGGCACCCAACGAAAGAATGTCCCAGACGTTAACGCTTGGGGGTGGTACCCAATCCTTCGAGTCGATGACCGTCAGAACACGATCGAGAAGCCGCTGAAGGCCAGCAGGCGCGACGCCCTCAAGTTGGTCCACACACCATCTTGTGAGGGCACTATCGTGATCTGTCATATTCTCAAATCATCCGTGGTCTTGATGGGCATACGCATAGCGCGGGGTATATGGGTAGTCTATAGGCTGTTGCAGGAGCCGTAGCTGCGCGCGGCACCGGCGCCGACGTCACTCTCGTGCGGCAGTCGCGGGCACCGCCCGAGAGTCGGTGCCGTAGTCTTCCGACGCGTTGCCGTTGGCGATGTTGAGCTTCTTCTCGGCCGCTGCCGCCGGTCCACCTCGGCGGCCTGGAGGGGGGCCAGAGCGTCGGACTCGGAGTCGAGGTCCTCGTAGCCAACGAGGGCCCTGGCGGTGCGCCGTACCTACCCCGCTCCAGGATCGCGGCCACATCCTCGTCCCCCGCGGCGACGGCAAGGGCACGAAGCGCGCCGGGCCGTCCCTGTCGAGAACGAAGACCCCGTCCGGCAGGAGGGCGTGGAAGTGGACGTTGAGATTGAGACGCCTGCGTGGAGCGAGAAGCCGTCGAGGAAGCTGCCGGCGATTCGTCCTCTTGCGCGAATCCTCGACCGTCCGCCGCGACTCATCTCTGACAAGGAGGAAACACCATGAAGAACGAAGGCACTCTCGATCGCGCGGTTCGAATCGTCCTCGGCGTCGCGCTCCTATCGCTCACCGTCGTCGGGCCGCACTCGATGCTCGGCCTCGCCGGCGTCGTCCCGCTCGCCACGGGGCTCCTCGGCTTCTGCCCTCTCTACAGGCTCGTCGGCATCAACACATGCCCGATCGCGCGGAAGTAGGGTGAGAAAGGCGGGGCGTTGTGGAGGCGCGAGCATCCCGAGCCGAGCGCGATCGGTATCGCGCTCACGGCCGTTTCGATCGTCGTCATGCATTGGCTCGCACGCGCCAAGCGGCGCACGGCGGCAGCGCTCGCGAGCCGCGCCCTCGAAGCCGATGCGTTCCAGACGGCCGCATCGACGAGTCGAGCATCGTCTCCTTGTACCTCCGGCCATCGGCAATACTGGTCCGGCCCGGCAACCCGCGCGCGATCCGCGACTTGCCCGACCTCGCGAGGCCGGGGCTGAAGGTGCTCGTGGTTCAGGGGGCTGGGCAGACGGGCATGTGGGAGGACATGGCGGGCAAGCAGGGCGACATCTCCCTCGTGCGGGCCCTCCGCATGAACATCGTCGCCCACGCTCCCAACAGCGCTGCTGCGAAGCAGCTCTGGAGTGACGAACCGCAGATCGACGCTTGGGTCATCTTCAACATCTGGCAGGTCGCCAACCCCAAGCTCGCGGACCTCGTGCAGGTCAGCAAGGACTACGTGGTCTACCGCTCCTCGGGGGCAGCGCTCACGAAGAAGGGCAAGCAGCGCCCCGTCGCGCCGGAGTTCCTCGACTTCCTCCGGTCGAAGGAAGGGGCAGCCATCTTCCGCAAGTGGGGATGGATGACACCCTGAGCAAACCTGCGAACCTCACGGCCTCGGCCGGGGGCTGGCACGCCTCGCCCTCGGGGCGATCCTTGCCAGTGGGCGTCTTTGTTCGCGAGCACGGCTGGATTGGACCGCCAGCACCGCCGTGAAGATTGGCAATCATCGCCGCGGCGTCACGTCGATGGGCTCATCGGCGTGGTCCGCGGGCCGCGTGACCACGCGTATCGTGCCGTCGTCGATCTTGCGGCGGATCCAGCGTCGCACCCCCGCGACGGCGACGCGCCGGATGGGCGGCACGAGCAGCGCCAGCCCGGTGGCGTCGGTGAGCACCCCGGGGGTGATGAGCAGGACCCCGCCCACGAGCACGAGGCCGGCCGAGAGGAGGCCCTCTTCCGGGACGCGGCCCTCGGCGATCGCTCGCTGCCACGCGCGCAGCACGCGCAGCCCCTCCCGTCGCGCGAGCCAAGCGCCCAGGAGCGACGGCAGGACGATCAGCGCCAGCGTCCCCCATGGCCCGACCAGGGCGGCGATCCGCAGCAGCACCCAGAGATCGAGGAGCGGGACCACGGCGAAGAGGAGGAAGAGCCTGGCCATTCGCACAACATAGCGCGAGCGCGCGGGCACGCCTCATCGTCAGCAAGGGACCGGAGCACAGGACCGGCCCGCGAGCCGCCCTTCGGACGCCGGGCAGCTACGCCGCCGCGGTGAGCTCGATCTCGACGCGAGCGCCCCTGGGCAGCCCTGCGACCTGAACTGTCGAGCGAGCCGGTAAGACGCCCGTGAACCGTTTCTCGTAGACCGCGTTCATCACCTCGAAGTCGCCCATGTCGGTGAGGAACACGGTTGTCTTGACCACGTTCGCAAAGGTCATGTCGGCTGCCCTCAGCACGGATTCCAGGTTGTCGAGGACTCGCTCCGTCTGCACCGCGACTGAACCCTGGACGAGCTGGCCCGACGCGGGATCGAGCGGCGTCTGCCCAGAGCAGAAGAGGATGCTGGCAGAACCGCGCACCAGGACGGCAGGGCTATAGGGGCCGATGGGCTTGGGGGCGGCGGCGGAGGTGATAGCGGTCGTGGACATGCCGCGAAGGATACGCCGGTAGCGCTCGGCGCATCGCGGCTGGAAGGCGGCGGTCGCTGCTCGCGGGCGCGACGCCGAGGGCTACAGCATCTCCGCTGGAGAAGCGGCGCTCAGGCCTGCCCTGCGGCCACCATGATCCAGCGCGGCGCGAAGCCGCCCGCGAGCACGAGCAACGGCGCCACCGCGGTAGCCCGAAGATGAACCGTGAACGCGCGGCGGCGGCACCAGCGTTGCCAAGCGGGCAAGCAGCCGGGCGTGAGCACCAGCAAGAGCGAGCAGTTCGACACCCGCCCTGCGCGACCCTCTGTCCGACAGGCGTAGTTCCGAGCGCCTACAAGCGTGGACGCTGTAGGGTTTTCTAGACCCCTGTGGGCTCATTTCGCGATTTATTCCCGACTGGTCCTGTCTATTCAGGTTCCAAGCCTTCAGTACCGATCGGGTCTAGTACGGTATATTACTGTAATTACTAATATTATTGCTGTCGTGCGCTAGCTTGCTCGCTCGTGTCCCCAATCAAGCGATGTTGCCTTCTGTACCCGTTTTAGGTGTCATAGGTCCGCGCGACAGCCAAACCGGCCCTTGGTCTGCCGACCGGGCGTGGGGCTGTAGCAGCGGCAGACAACCAAGCGGAGGTATGGATGGCGAAGTTCACCCGTGTCGCGACGATGTCTGCCCTGCTCGCAGCCCTTGGCTGTGGCGGTTCTGAAGCCGTAACGGCTCCAGGCTCAGACGCGCGGCCGTCCGACCCAGGCGCGACCTCAAACCCCAGCGCGAGCAACAACTCGAGCGCTCAGCCGGCTCCGACGCCAACTCCGACCCCCACGCCCACCCCCACCCCGACTCCGTCTGGCGCCGCGGCGGTGGACGTCTTCGGCGTCACCATGCTGAACCCGTCGAAGGCCCAGGGTGAAACCTGGTCGCTCGCCGTGGATCCGCGCTCGGACCGCCAGTTCGATCCGCAGCTCACGATCACGCCCAACGCCGACGGCTCGTGGAAGATCCAGAGCACGCAGGTCCGCATGGACGTCGCGACCTCCGCGGGCTACTCGCTCACCTCGAGCTCCACCCAGGACCGCACGACCCTCGCCAGCCGCGGGTACATGCAGTCGCCGAACGACTGGAGGAACGTCGAGATCACCGGGTTCGTGAAGGTGAACTCGGGCGGCGCCGACAGCCACATCACCTGGTACGCGCGCGGTGGCCGCCACTCCGACTCGGTGCAGTGCGAGGGCTCGGCCTACAAGGGGAGCCTCACGTCCGATGGCAGGATGCGCTTCCAGAAGGAATCCTGGCACGTCGACTACGACCAGGGGTCCTACGTCTCCGTCACCTCCTCGTACCTGGGCCGCTGGATAGGGTTCAAGGCCATCATCCGCAACACGACGGTGAACGGCGTCCCCGCGGTCCACATGGAAGGGTGGCTCAACGACAGCGCCGACAAGGTGACCTGGAAGAAGGTCTACTCCTTGGACGACGACGGCTCGTGGAGCGGCAACTCCACCCATTGCGGCGGGACGGACGACAAGATGATCCTGAGCTGGGGCGGCCCGCTCGCCGCCTTCCGCTGGGACGACTCGTCGGACGTCGACTTCAAGTGGCTCTCGATCCGCGAGGTCGAGTGATGACCACGACCCAGCGAACCGGTCTTCGTCCCGTCCTGCTCTGCGCCGTCCTGTCCTCCATGGCCGCATGCGCGGGCAGCGAGCCGGAGTCCGACGTCGATCACCTCAGCATGGCGTTGACGGGAAACCCACTCGTCGTCACGGCGGTCAAGGCGAGCGCGGACGATGGCAACGTCCCCGCGAACGTCCTCGACGGCAACCTCTCCACGCGCTGGTCCTGCAACGGCGTCGGCTGCTGGATCCGGGCCGACCTCGGAGCGTCAAGGTCGGTGACCGGCGTGGCCGTCGGCTGGTACCTGGGCGACAAGCGCGCGAGCAGCTTCACCGTCTCCGTCTCGGCCGACGGCATCTCGTACACGCAGGTGCTCGCCCGAAAGAGCAGCGGCACGACCCTCCAGCTCGAGCCCTACGAGGTCGCAACCACCGCGGCCCGCTACGTCAAGCTGACCGTCAACGGGAACACCTCCAACGCCTGGGCCAGCGTCACCGAGCTCAAGCTCTACGGGGGCGACATCGCTCCAGCCCCTGCCCCGGCTCCGGCCCCCAGCCCGCCCCCCGGGAGCACGGTCGACGCGTTTGGCGTGACCATGCTCAACTCCACCAAGGCAGGCGGAGAGACGTGGTCCCTCCCCCCGGATCCCCGCTCCGACGGCCGGTTCGACCCGCAGCTCACCATCTCGCAGAACGCGGACGGCTCCTGGAAGATCAAGGACACCCAGGTCCGCATGGACGTCATGACGTCGGCCGGCTACTCGCTCACTTCGAGCTCCACCCAGAACCGCGCGACGCTCGCGAGCCGCGGGTACATGCAGTCGCCGAAGGACTGGAAGAACGTGGAGATCACCGGATTCGTGAAGGTGAACTCCGGCGGATCGAACAGCCACATCACCTGGTACGCGCGCGGCGGCCGCCACTCCGACTCGGTGCCATGTGAAGGATCGGCCTACAAGGGAAGCCTCACCTACGACGGCCGCGTGCGCTTCCAGAAGGAGTCGTGGCACGTCTACTACGACCAGGCTCCCTACGCGTCCGCCACCTCCTCGTACCTGGGCCGCTGGATCGGGTTCAAGGCCATCATCCGCAACGCCTCCGTGAACGGCGTCCCCGCGGTCCACATGGAAGGGTGGCTCAATGACAGCGCCGACAAGGTGACCTGGAAGCGGATCACCTCGTACGACGACAGCGGCTCGTGGGGCGGGAACTCCACCCACTGCGGCGGGACCAACGACAAGATGATCCTGAGCTGGGGCGGTCCCCTCGCCTGCTTCCGCTGGGACGACTCGCCGGACGTCGACTTCAAGTGGCTCTCGGTCCGCGAGATCGAGTGACGCCGCAGTCGCGCTCAGGCCACCATCGGCTCCGCTCCGGGTGAATCGTCCGGAGCGATCTCGGCGGGCCTGGTCTCGGCGGGCCGCGCGTCGACGGAGCAGCCGTTCGCGACGCACTTCCCGCCATCTTCGAGGTTGAACCGCCAGCGGTGGCGGGGGCAGACGAGGTAGGAACCGCTCTCGACCCATCCCTGCGCCAGGTCCGCGCCCTGGTGAGGGCAGTAGCGCGCGATGGTGTAGCGCCTGCCGCCCGCGTCCACCTCGATGCGCTCCCGTCGCGCCTCGTTCGCCAGCACCTTCTCGCAGAACTGGGGCAGGTCCTCGGCCTCGATCGCCAGGTACCCGTGCAGCAGGGGATCGTAGCGGTCGGGGACGCGCGAGAGCCGGAGGCGGAGGGAGAGCAGGAACTCCTCCCAGGTGAGGGTCCGGTCGAGGATGCGGCCGAGGTCGAAGGCGCGAGCGCGCAACGTGTACCGGTCCGACGCCGGCACCTCGTCCACCCGCTCCACGCGATTGCCCGCGAAGTCCACGCGGAGGGCGCTCCCGGCCAGCTCCTCCACGAGGACGTAGAGCGGGAGGCTCACGCGCGTGCGCAGCGAGAACGCCTCCAGCTTCCGGAAGAGCTCGGCCGCGAGGCGCCGTGCGATGTCCTCGGCCTTCGCGACGCCGACCGGCTGCCGCCGCGCCGCGAACAGAGGCGCCATCCGCCGCGCGTAGGCGCGGACGTAGCGGTCGAAGGTCTCGTCGGTGATCCGCTCGGCCGCGAGCCGGATCGGCTCGCAGGTCTCGACGTCGAGTACGTCCCCCGGCATCGGCTCGATGAGGCGCGGGCGGAAGTCGCGGAGCCGGCGCTCCAGGTAGGAGAAGAACTTCGGAGCCCTGGGGAAGATGTTCACCGCCTGGAAATTGAGGTGAAGCTGGTCAGGATCGAGGAAGCAAGCAGGTCCGGCCGACGCCAGGAAGGCTCGCGGCCGCACCGCCAGGATCGCCCGCGCCACCGCCTCGAACTTGCTGAACATCTTCTTTCGCGAGACCGCGTCGTAGAGCGCGGGCTCGTAGTCGTAGCAGGCGGGGTGCCAGACCGCGCCCGAGAACTGCGCCGTGAAGACGTCGACGGGCCCGTCGGCGGCCGCGATCGACGGGAGCATGTCGTGGATCTTGCAGTCATTGAGATCGAGGAAGGCGCGGCCATCGCCCTGGACCAGGAGCGCCGAGTCGCGATTCAGGCTCGAGTCGCAGACATAGAGCTTGAGCCGCCCGCCTGGGATCGGGACCTCCTGTCCGTGCTCGCAGTAGATCGTCTCGCGGCAGCCATAGCCGTCGAACACGTCGCGCATGGCGCGGCGCGCGAATCGCGGCACCACCGCGGTGAAGTCCCGCCTGGCGATGGAATGCAGGAAGGCCCGGTCGAAGTGGTCACCGTGCTCATGGCTCACGTAGAGGTAGCGCGCCTTTCCTGGCTCCTCGAGCTTCTGCCGCGCCAGCGGAGCGAGGGCATGGTTACGAGGGAGCTGACTCCAGCCGGAATCGAACGCGCCGTGCTCCGACATCCAGGGATCGGTCACGACCACCGCTCCCTCCGTCTCCACCACGAACCCCGCGTGTCCCAGACTCGTGATCTTCACGTCCGCCTCCCCCGTCGTCTCCCCGCCGGCGAGACGTTCGCCGCGCCGCTTTGCTGCGCCTTCAATGCGTCCCAACCTCCGGCCCGTCGCCCGGGGCCACCGCGAGCTCGAAATCGAACCGCGCGTTGTCGCTGCGCAGCCCGGGCGGCCCGCGGAGCTCGAGCGCCTCCGGTGGAACCCGTCCGTCCCAGACGACCGCGCCGTCCACGCGGACCTCGAGCCGGTCGCCCCGCAGCGCCGCCGCCATGACGTGTGCGCTGCCTGGCTTCGGCTGCGGCACCGGGGCGGAGCGGAGCGGCTTCAGGTTCCGGTAGCCGTGGTTCGTGCACTCGTCCGAGCGGTGCTGTCCGGGGTTGCGCTTCACCGAGACGACCAGGCCGGAGCTGGGCGCGAGTCGCCACATGGCGTAGAGGACGTTGCAGCCGTCGGCGGCGCGGAGCTTGAGGCCCAGCTGCTCGCGCATCTCGCCCGACCGCAGCGGCGCGACCCCCTGGGTGCGGCCCAGGTAGGTGAAGCGCAGCTCGGCCGCGGAGCCCTCCGCCGTTGGCGCGACCGCCCGAAACTTGGAGACCTCGACGCGCAGCCGGTCGCCTCCTTCCAGTCGACCCTCGGTCACGTGGAGCCCGCCGCGGCCCACGGCGACCAGCCCGTCCGCCAATGCCATGGCCGGAAGGAGCAAGGTCAGCGCGATCAAGCAGGGGAGCAGGGTCCGCATCATCGCCCCCGCTGCTCGAGCGCGCGGGCGAGGTCCTCGACGTGCGCGGCGAGATAGGCGTGCTCGGCGCGCATGCGCACGATCTCGAACCAGAGCGTGTGCCGGAAGCGCTCGATCTTGGCCGTCTCCATGCGCTCCACCTGCGACATCTGCCCGTCCAGCGCGGCCAGCAGCGTCTCGGAGGAGCGGAGCCGGACGCGCTCGGCGGCCAGCGTGGCGCGTTGCCCTTCCAGGAGCCGCACCACGCGCGCCGGCAGGGCATCGGCGGACTCGTGCTCGGCTCGAGCTCGGCCGGCCAGGGCGCGGGCGTCAGCCGGGCCGTGAAAGAGGTGGCCCAGGTCGAAGGAGGCCGACACCATGGCGAAGAACGGGACGCGGTCGCGGCCGTCGGAGAGGTGATCGTAGCCGCCGCGCACCGCGAGGTCCCACGTGCCGGCGCCGCGAGAACGCTCCTCGGCGAGGCCGAGCTCGTGGTCGAACGCCTCGTACTGAGCGAGCAAGGCCGGCACCTCGGCCAGCGCCGGGTGTGCCACGCTCGACGCGCGCGCCAAGGCGAGCGAGGTCTCGCCCTGGAGGGTCCGGAGCTCCTCGAACCGCAGGCGGTCAGCGTCGAGCGCATCGATGGTGGCGCGCACCTCCTGCACCGCGGCGCCCAGCCCGGCGATCATCTGCTCACCGGGGGGAAGCGCCGTCTCGAGCACCATCGCCCGCGCTGCCAGGGCGCGCTCGGCGCCGAGCAGGTCTCCGACCGCGATCGCAGACTCCAGCCCCACCCGCGCCCGCTCACGCTGGCAGGCCACCTCGGCGCGGTTGCGCACGGCGAGCCCCTGGAAGAGGCGGCCCAGGCTGTAGCTTGCCCCCACGGTCACGCGGTAGGTCGGACCGCCGGGGGAGAGGTCCGGGCGGAGCGTGGGCGACTCGCCGGCGTTCACGAAGCCGGTGCTGGCGAAGACGGTGGGCGCGACGAGCGGCGCGGCCTGGGACGCAGCGGTTCCGAGCAGCAGGTCGCACGCGCCCTGGCCCCATGAGGCAGGGGAAGCGCTGGCGGAGGCGGTGGCGGAGGCGGAGGCGTTGGCGGAGGCGGCGAGCAGCGCCGCGGCGAGCGAGGCGGTGATGAGCATGGTCGACCTCAGAAGAGGAGGGGTGCACCGCCGACGTGCAGGACCGCCTGCCGTGCCCAGTTGGAGTCCTGCAGCTCGAGCTGGACCATCGCGCCACGCAGCATGGTCTGGCGTACGGGGTGCTTCTGGGTGGCCTCGCCCTGGAAGATCTTCCCCACCACGCCCACGCGGCGGCAGATGAGGATCCCCATCGAGCAGCCGTAGAGGGGCGCCCCCTCGCGCACGTGCTTGAGGTTTTCGTAGGGGACGAAACCGACGCTGACGCTGCCGTCCATCGCCTCCAGCCAGGGCGACGCGCGCAGGGTCGCGAGCAGGCGGTCATAGCGGGCCATGGAGCCGTCGATCTGGGCCACGGCCGCGTCGAGGGCACGCCGGAGCTCCTCCGCGTGCTCCTCGTCGATGTGCGCCCGTACGGACTCGCGTGCCTGCAGGAGCACATGGGTGGTGAAGGGCGCGCCCTGTGACGACCAGTCGGGCGCGCCTGCTGCTTCGAGCGCCGCCAGCTCGCGCTCGACGTCCTTCATGTGCTGCCGGAGCTCCATCTCGCGCTGGGACACCGACAGCTCCGCGATGGCTTGCTCCGCGAGCTGGTGGTTGGTGGTCAGGAAGGCCTCGCGCTCGATGAGCCGCGCTTCGCGCAGCGCCTCCGAGCGCGTGCGCACCAGGCCCGAGAAGGCGCGCCCCGAGTCCACGAGCTCGCGACGGGCCGCCTCCAGACCGGGGCGAAGCGCGGCCAGCCCGGCCAGGGCGCGCGCCTGATCGGCACGATCGGCGCGAATGGCCTGCTGGAAGCGCTGCTGGAAGAGACGCGCCTCGAGGGCGATGCGCACGGCGTGCTCACGCTCGGTCCAGAGCTGCGCACGGTCCACCGCCAGCTTGTCGCGCGACGCAGCCTTCTCGGCGATCTCGGTGTTGATGTGCAGGACTCGGTCGTCGAGCGGCGAGACGATGGTGGGCGCCACCCAGCGGCTGCTGAGCAGGTAGAATCCCTGCAGGCCGAGATAGGAAGCGAGACCGAGGAAGATGAGCGCGAGCGCGGTGAGCCCCAGCGCCTTGTAGAGGGCGACGAACAGCTTGTTGAGGCGGCCCACGAAAGAGGGCATCCGATACCTCCGCTAGGCGGCGCGCGCGGGCGCCTCTTGGCTCGAGGCGGCGGAAGTGCCGCTCCGGGTTTCCCAGCTCGACGAGTCGAGCGTGAACAAGGCGAGCGGCGTGATGACGAGGTAGCTCACCGGCATGAGCACGGCCATGGGCAGGAAGGCGAGGACCGAGACGCGCCGATCCGGAGGGAGGTGGCGCGTCTCGCAGCGGTAGATGAAGCCGAGGAGCGCGACGAACCCGATGTGCAGGACCATCACCATCCAGAGCTGGCCCTCGAGGAGGTTGTCGATCACCACCAGCGGGTAGGCGAGCAGTAACCCGAGCACGCTCAGGTAGTGCACCGAGACGACCGGGTGCATCCGCCACGGCTGCGTCACCCAGCCCAGGAAGTCGACCAGGTTGGAGCGGCGCCAGCGGAGCTGCTGCGAGAAGTAGCCCGCCAGCGTCGTCGGCGCGGACGTGAAGCAGAACGCGGCGGGAGTGAAGACGGTCTGGTAGCCCGCCTTCAGGATCTGCTGCGTGAGGAACCGGTCCTCTCCGTACTTGATGGGGACGCCTGCGATGTTGCGCCGGGCGAGGATGGGCTCGAGCGCGACGAGGACTTCCCGCCGGAAGGCGCTCAAGCAGCCCGACAGGCAGACCACGCTCCGGCAGGCGCGCTCGAGGTCCTTCAGCCACTCCTGCGAGAAGTGGAACTTCACCTCGATCATGCGGGTGAGGAAGTTCACGTGGCGGTTCCAGACGTAGGTGCGGCCGCCGACCGCGGCGATGCGCGGCGTGGCGAACCGCCGGACGAGCTCGCGCACGGCGCGGCGATCCACCACGACGTCCGAGTCCACCGAGACCACGATCTCGGCCGAGGTTTGGGCGACGGCCATGTTGATCCCGGCGCGCTTCCCCTGGTTGCGCGGCGCCCGCAGCACGGTGACGGCCGCTGGGTGATCGGCTTCCACCTGGCACGCCCACAGGTAGCTGTCGTCCGTGGAACAGTCGTCCACCACCACCACCGAGAGCTTCTCGGACGGATAGTCCTGCTCGAGCAGGCTGCGGATGGTATGGACGATGCCGCACCCTTCGTTGAAGAGCGGCACCACGAACGCGACCGTCGGCTCCCAGCCGTCGACGGTCGCGTCGAAGGACGCGCCCAGCGCACGGCGCGCCAGCGGACCGACGACATACCGGTTCGCGAGCACCAGCAGGAAGAGCAGTTGAATCGGGAAGAGCTCCATCGTGTTGCCACCTCTCGCCTTCGTTCCAACCCCCCTGCCGCTGGCGCGAGCTCGGACTACCCGCGAGTCTGCCGCATCACCCTTGTTGACCGCGCCACCCCCTCCTCGGCCCGGCGCCCCCGTCTAGGCCCGCACCAGCCGCTCGGACGCGATGCCCGACTGGCGCATGGCGTCGCGGGTGTCGACCACGAGCTGGGCGTGCTCGGCGATGAGGCGATAGTCGACGCACCTGTGAGCGGTGGCGATGAGGACGGCATCGGCCTGCGCGACCCGCTCCGCCGTCATGGGCTCGCTCGCCATCGTCACACCAACGTGCTCCAGGTGCACCGACTCCACGTAAGGATCGTGGTAGCGGACGAGGGCGCCCTGGGCGAGGAGCAGCTCCATGAGCTTCAGCGAAGGGCTCTCCCTGATGTCCTCGACGTCGCCCTTGTAGGCGACCCCCACCACCAAGACGTCCGCGGACGCGAGCGGTTTCCGCCGCTCGGAGAGCGCGCGCATGACGCGGTTCACGACGTAGTACGGCATCGAAGTGTTGATCTCGCCGGCGAGCTCGATGAAGCGCGTCGAGAGATCGAACTGACGAGCCTTCCACGTCAGGTAGAAGGGGTCGATGGGGATGCAGTGCCCGCCGAGGCCTGGGCCCGGCCGGAAGGGCATGAACCCGAAGGGCTTGGACGAGGCGGCGCTGATCACCTCGTGGATGTCGATGGGGCGGCCCGCGTCGGTGAACCGGTGCGCGAGCACCTTCATCTCGTTCACCATCGCGATGTTCACGGCCCGGAAGATGTTCTCGAGGAGCTTGGTCATCTCGGCCGCCTCGAGCGTCGAGACCTTCACCACCTTGTCGACGGCGCGCTCGTAGAGCGCGATCCCGCGCTCGAGGCAGGCCGTGGTGAGACCGCCCACCACCTTGGGGATGTTGCTCGTGCTGTACCTCGGATTGCCGGGGTCCTCGCGCTCCGGGCTGAACAGGACGTTGAAGTCCACACCCGTCTTGAGGCCCGAGACCCGCTCGAGGAGCGGAATGACCTCTTCACGGGTGGTGCCCGGATAGGTGGTGGACTCGAGCGAGACGACCATCCCCTTTACCAGATAGGGTGCGATGGCCTTGGTCGCGTCCATCACGAAGGTGAGGTTGGGCTCCCTGGTGGGTGTGAGCGGCGTCGGGACCGCGACGACGATGGCCGTGCAATCGCGTAGCGCGGCGAATTGGGTGGTCGCCGTGAAGCGCCCGCCCTCGATGGCCGCGGCAATCCGTTTGGCTGGGATATGCCGCAGATAGCTCTGGCCGCGGCCGAGCGCCGTCGCCTTGCCCTCGTCCACGTCGACGCCGATGACCCGGGTCCCTCGTTCCGCGAAGCACAGCGCGAGCGGCAACCCCACGTAACCAAGACCAACGACCGCAACGACTTCGGAGCGCTCCGACATCTCCCTCTCCCGGGACCACGGGGCGTGTTATCTCCAAAACCCATTGGCGAGACCCGTCAACGAAGGCCCGCAGCCACCTGCCGCCCGCTCGCCCACGCCCTGGGCAATCGCTCGAGTCAGGCGACCGGAAATTGAAGGTTGCCATCGGCGGAATCAACGCCCCGAAAGCGCGGGCCCCGAGCGCGGCCGATGCAGTGACCAAAGGTGTACTACCCTCGGGAGAGTCATTGCCGGCCTGAACACCCGGCAGCAGTTTGGTCACCACGAGTATGTGGTGGGGTGCGTGATGGGCAGTGCTGGGCGGGGGCTGTCGCGCTGGATCGAGCCGAAAATACGTAGAATCCTCGGAGGCATCCTGGCGGCGGCGGCGCTCGTCCCCGGGGCGCTGGCGCGCGCCGATCCCGCCGTGGACGGATCGTGGTCGCTCCTGGGCACCTGGCCCATCTCGGCGACCCACACGCATCTGATGCCGACCGGAAGGGTGCTGTTCTACGGCGAGTTTGGAGAAGGCGCGACGCCACCCCTGGAATGGGATCCAGCGACCGGCAACCTCGTGACCACGAGCTATCCCGGGTACAACGTCTTCTGCTCAGGCCATACCTTCCTCCCGGACGGCACGCTCTTCGTCGCCGGAGGCCACATCGCCTCCCACGTGGGAATGCCGCACGCGAGCATCTTCGACCCGCAGCGCGGCGCCTGGAGGCAGCTACCGGACATGAACGAGGGGCGCTGGTATCCCTCGGTGACGAAGCTGCCCAGCGGAGACGTCCTGGTGCTCTCGGGCGAGGTGACGACCGCCGGTGTCGACGATCCTCTGCCTCAGGTGTGGCCATTCGGCGGGTCAGCTTGGCGCGATCTCAGTGGCGCCCAGCTCCAGCTGGGAAACTACTACCCGAGGACGTTCATCGCGCCCGACGGCCGGATCTTCGTCGCGGGGCCTGCGCAGCGGACCCGCTTCCTCGACACGAGCGGCGCCGGTAGCTGGTCCACCGGCCCGCTCAGCCTGCACGGCGGGCGCAGTTACGGTTCGGCCGTCATGTTCGCGCCCGGTCAGGTACTCATCATGGGAGGGGACGATCCCCCCACCAGCACTGCCGAGATCATCGATCTCAACAGCTCGCCGCCAGCCGTGCGCCCGGCGGCTCCCATGCATTTCGCGCGTCGGCAGCTCAACGCCACGCTCCTCCCGGACGGAAAGGTCCTGGTGACGGGTGGCTCGAGTGGCGCAGGTTTCGACAACGCCTCGGCGCCGGTGTTTCAGCCCGAGGTATGGGATCCGACCAGCGACACCTGGACGCTGCTTGCGCCGGCGGGTGATTACCGCGGCTATCACTCGACGGCGCTCTTGCTCCCCGACGGCCGAATCCTGAACGCTGGCGGCCGCAACATCCACACCTGGCAGGTCTTCTCGCCCCCGTATCTCTTCGCCGGGTCACGCCCCGTGGTTGCCTCGGCTCCATCGAGCCTCGCGCCCGGCCAGGTCTTCTTCGTGGGGACGTCGGACGCAGCCTCCGTGCAGCAGGTGAGTCTCATCGCGCTCGGGTCCGTCACGCACGCGTTCGACTTCGGACAGCGCCTCGTCCGCCTGCACTTCAGCCAGGCGAGCGGGGGCCTCACCGTCACCGCTCCGGCGAGCGGGATCGAGGCTCCCCCTGGACGTTACATGCTCTTCCTCGTGAACGGGAACGGCGTTCCGTCGGTCGCGCCCATCGTGAGCCTGAGCAGCGCCTCCCCGCCGCCGCCACCACCCCCGCCCCCTGCGACGACGACGGTCATCGGCTGGAACGACGTCTGGAAGTACGAGGACAGCGGGGTCGACCCGGGCCCGACCTGGAACACGGGTGCATTCGACGACGCGTCCTGGAAGTCGGGCCCAGGCAGGCTGGGCTACGGCTACAGCGCCCTCGGCACCCTGCTCACGCGCACGACGCCGAGCCAGAAGAGCGTGCTGTTCCGGAAGCTCGTGCAGGTGAGCGGATCCGTCGCGTCGGCGATGCTCGACGTGAACTTCGACGACGGAATTGCCGTCTGGGTGAACGGCAACCTCGTCTACACCAACAACGTGGGCAGCCTCGACTTCGCGAAGAGCGCGCTCACGTCCGTGAACAACGCCAACGCGACGGCGCCGCTCCCGGGAAGCGCGTTCGTGCAGGGGCAGAACCTCGTCGCGGTCATGGTGAAGCAGATCGGGCCGACCTCGCCCGATCTCCTCTTTGGGTTGCAGCTCTCGATCGCGCAGTGAGGTGACGCGACCCATCGCGCACGCACGTTCCGGGGAGCGTCTCTCTCCGGGCGGGCAGCTTCCGCGGCGCGCCCGGCGGCAGCAGGTTCAGGGCAGCCATGCGGTGGACCCGAACACGACGCTCCCTGGCCGCGATCGCGATCCTCGTCTGGGGGACCGCCTCGGCGCAGTCGCAGGATCCCTCGCAGGTAGGGAGCTGGACCCCTGTGCGGAGCTGGCCATCGGCCACTCACACGCACCTCCTTCCCACTGGCGTGGTGATGTTCTTCGGCGAGTTCCAGTCCGGAGACGACTCGAACCTCTGGGACCCAACGAACGACACCCTGACGCCCCTTCCGAAGGCCGGCTACAACATCTTTTGCGCCGGACACACCCTCCTGGCCGACGGGAAGCTGCTCGTCGCCGGCGGCCACGCCGACCTGCACGTGGGGCTCCCGCAGGCGAGCCTCTTCGATCCGTTCGCGGGCACCTGGACGCGGCTCCCCGACATGAACGACAAGCGCTGGTACCCGTCGACCACGACGCTCCCGAGCGGCGACGCCCTCGTCGTCTCCGGCGAGACCGACCAGATGGGCGTGACGGACGACCTCCCGCAGATCTACCAGGCGGCGACCGGGACCTGGCGCGATCTCACCACGGCGGTCCGGAGCTTCCCGTTCTATCCCCGCGAGTTCGTCGCCCCGAACGGCAAGGTCTTCGTGGCCGGCCCGCAGCTCATCAGCTGGTACCTCGACACCGCCGGCACCGGAAGGTGGACCAGGGTCGCGGACAGGGCCTTCGTCGCGTTGCGGGACTACGGCCCCGCGGTCCTGTACGGCCCGGGGAAGATCCTGTTCATGGGGGGGCACGACCCGCCCAGCGACACGGTGGAGGCGATCGATCTCAACGCGCCCTCGCCTGCCTGGCGGTTCGTGTCTCCGATGAGCGTGCCGCGGCGACAGCACAACGCGACGCTGCTCCCCGACGGCAGGGTCCTCGTGACGGGCGGCTCGAGCGGCCCCGGCTTCAACAACCGCGACGTCCCCGTGCTCGCCTCGGAGGTGTGGGATCCCGTGACGGAGAGCTGGACCACGTGGGCGAGCCTCTCGGCTTTTCGCGGGTACCACTCGACCGCGCTCCTCCTCCCGGACGGCCGGGTCCTCTCCGCCGGGGGCAACGGCGCGATCGACTACACGATGGAGGTGTTCTCGCCACCGTATCTCTTCCGCGGCCCGCGCCCCGCCATCACGCGCGCGCCCGAGACCGTGGATCTGGACGAGCCGTTCAAGGTAGAGACCCCGGACGCAGGATCGGTGGCGAAGGTGAGCCTCATCCGGCTCGGCTCGGTCACCCACGCATTCGACGAGAACCAGCGCTTCCTCCCGCTGGAGTTCACGTGGAGCGCTGGCGCGCTCACCGTCCGGTCGCCCGCGACCAGCAACCTCGCGCCGCCCGGGCACTACATGCTCTTCCTCGTCGACGTGGCGGGCGTCCCCTCGGTCGCAAAGATCGTGCGGCTCTCGAACCAGGTCTACGTGGCGTCCCCCGCGTCACAGCTGCCCCCCACCACGGTGTCAGGCCCGGTGAGTTCCAACCCGCCCCCAGCGAGTTCCGACCCGTCCCCAGCGAGTTCCAATCCGTCCCCAGCGAGTTCCAATCCGCCCCCAGCGAGTTCCAATCCGCCCTCAGCGACGGGCAAGTCGGCCGCGTCGAGCGGGTGCACGAGCGCACAAGGCTTCTCCACCCTTGCGGCCATGGCGCTATCGCTCTGGCTCGCGGGCCGAAACCGTCGCTCGCGCTCAGCCCGCCTGCGCGACGTCGAACCGGTCCACCGCGAAGATGAAGTCCTCTCCGTCCGTGTCCTGCAGCCGCGGCGGCGGACGCGCGTCGTAGGCGGCGACCACCTCCTTACGGGTTGAGGGCAGGACAGGGGCCCGGAGCAAGGTCCTCGCGCTGGCGGCCGGGCGCCTCGGTTTTGTCCACGCTCACGGGGTGCGCACGGCGACCAGCCGGTCGCCGCGCAGGTAGCGGTAGACGCCGCCCTCGTCAGTGAGGAAGGTGAGCGCCCATGTCTCGCCGTTCACCTGCATCGTGAAGTTGTCGAGCGTGGTCGGCGTGAGCTCGTGCGCGTAGACCGTCCCCGCCTGATCGAGTGTGGGCACCGAGATGGAGAGCTTGCCGCCGGCGGCGCTCACGTGCACCGCGCCCACCACGTGCGCGTCGGCGTAGTCACCGGCGTAGGCGGAGTACCGCGCGGAGTTCGGGGCGATGTCGGGCGCAGCGCTCGGAGGCGGCAGGTGGGCGAGCGTACTGAGCGCGGTGACGAGGCTGCGCTGGAAGGCCCCCGCATCGCCGTTGGCGAGGGTGATGAAGCAAAAGTCGAGATCGGGCACGCACGCGATCGAGGCGGTGAACCCCGAGATCGCGCCGCCGTGACTGAGCATCTTCGCCCGGTAGAACGTCTCCGGCGGGCCGAGGAAGAAGCCCTGACCTACCATCATGCCGAACCCATACCCGATGACGTCGCCGGCGAGGTGGGTGCTCACCTGCGAGGTGAGCATGGCGCTGCGCAGGTCGCTCGCGAGCACGCCGTCCGCGCCGTGCACGAGGAAGGCCGCGAGCTTGGCGAGATCGAGCACACTCGACCAGGCCCAGCCGGCGGGGCGACCCCAAGGGTTGTCGTAGGCGTCGGGCGCGACGGTTGCGGGCGAGGAACAGGCGGCGCCCACCTCGCCCGTCGAGCAAGTGCGCCCGATGGCGTAGTCGCCGTCGGCGACGACCTCCGCGGGCGAAAAAAGCGTGCGCTCCATACCGAGCGGCCGGAGCACCGCGGTCCGCATCAGGTCGCGATACGGCACGCCGGAAACCTTCTCCGCCACGAGGCCAGCCAGCATGTAGTTCGGGTTCGAGTAGGAGTAGAGGGCGCCCGGCGGGTACTGCACGTAGCCGATGCCGGCGAAACGGCCGGTGAGGAAGCGCTCCAGCGCGCCATCGTCCCCCTCGTCCGCGGGCGCGTCCAGCTCACCGTAATCGGAGATCCCGCTCGTGTGATCGAGGAGCTGGCGCACCGTGATGGACGAGGCCCACGACGGTGCGCCGCCGTCGAGGTGGAAGCCGGGGACATAGGAGACGAGCGGCGCGTCGAGCGACACCTTCCCCTGTTGCACCTGCTGCAGCAGGGCGATGGCGGTGAGCGCCTTCGTGCACGAGCCGATGCGGAAGAGGGTGCTCGGCGTCACCGGTGCGTTCCCGTTCGGATCCCTCGTCCCGAAGCCGCGGGCGAAGGTCACCTTGCCGCCCTCGATGACGGCGGCCGCCACGCCCGGGACCCCGAGCACCTGGCGTTCGCTCTCGATCGCGTCGGCGAGCGCCTGGAACCGGTCGGCGCTCGACGACGTGCCGCAGGCGGCGAGCGTCGCGGCGAGGACCGCGCCGCAGCACAGGTTCTTCCATCCCGGCCAGCATCTCATGTGCGTACCCCCTCGGCGGCTCTCACCGCCACGCGATGGCGCGACGACCTGTCAAACCGAAGTGCAGATCCGGTTCCGGGCCAAAGTTGAAACCCGCCCACGTGACGTGGCTCAGAACCTACCGGACACGACGACCATCCCGCCCCCCTGGGCCGGCACGATCGAGAACCGGGGGACGTGCCGCAGGTCCCCGTCTGACTGCCAGAAGCGAAGGAGGGTCAAGCTGACCCGGACCTGGTGGCCATCTATACATGAGCCGGACCGTCACAGCGCGTTCTCCGACGTGGACGGTGCCAGGTGCCGCGAATAGGGTGTCGAGCAGTCGCCTGGTCAGGTGATCGTCACGATGCCCTTTCGCGACGAACGCTTCGAGGGGCCCGCACGAACTCCGCGGGCCGCTCCATCTGCGGGCAATGACCCGCCGACGGGATCGTCCTCTACGGCCTGCGCGGCGCGAAGTGAAGCGTGGCAGAAGCCGCCTGGAAGGACCGCGTTCGCGATCCTCGGTTTCTTGCAAGTCGAGGAAGGGGAGCTCCACGATCTGGAGAGCATGAAGTTCCGAGAGCAGATGGGGGTTCCCGTAAGTGAACGGGTGAAATCGGTAGATCTTCAGCGCACCGCCGACGGGGGCTACCAGCGCAGCAGGTCGCCCGCCGCCTGTCCATCGGCCGAAGCTCGATCCGGCGTCTGCTACCATCTCGTTCGGACTCGCGAATCTGAGCGTCTTCAGCAAGTTCGTTGTTTCTCACCCGTTTACTCTCGGAACCCCAAGTTGGCCACGCTGAGAACAGCAGATGGGACCCCAGCAACCCCGTGATAGGGTCCGCCTAACTTTCACTAGGAGGCCACCATGAGGTCACTGTTCGTCATCGCGGCGCTGGTGCTTTCGGCACCGGCCGGCGCCGCAGGGAAGTTCGTGTTGGAAAGCGCCGACATCAAGCACGGCGGCCAGCTCACCGAGCAACAGGTCTTCAAGGGCTTCGGTTGCTCCGGAGCGAACGTCTCGCCTCAGCTGTCGTGGAAGAACGCGCCCGAGGGCGTGAAGAGCTTCGTGGTCACCGTCTACGACCCCGACGCTCCGACCGGCTCCGGCTGGTGGCACTGGGTCCTCTACAACATCCCGGCGGGCACGAAGGAGGTTCACCAGGGCGCAGGGAGCGGCAAGGTTCCGCTGCCGGAGGGGGCGGTCCAGGGCCGGACCGACTTCGGCGCGCCGGGGTTCGGGGGCGCCTGCCCGCCGGCAGGCGACAAGCCGCACCGGTACATCTTCACGGTGTATGCGCTCGGGCTCGACAAGCTGGACGTGCCACCGGACGCCTCGCCGGCGATGATCGGCTTCATGACGCGCGCCAATTCGCTCGGGAGCGCGGCGTTGACCGCGCACTACGGACGCAAGAAGTAGCCGGGATTGTCTTATGTCCACTGCCCGTGAAAGACGGGCCCCCGCCGCGGGGCGGGAGTGGTCGACAAGCGCGAGCGGGTGCTGCTCAGAATATTTGTTCTGAGCAGTACGCTACCCCTCCACCTCCTGTGACTCCGTCCGCACATCACCGAACCCGGCGGCCCGGAGCGACGTTGCCATGCGCTCCCCCGCTGCTTGGGTGTCGGCCGCGGTCGCACCGCGGCTCCGCGGCTGCAGCGTGAGCGCGATGACACCGCCCGGTCTCATGACCTGGCGCGGACCAGCGTAGCGGATGGCGGAAAGGAGCGGGAATCCGAGCCTCGGGTGCGAGCGGTAGTAGCTCACCATCGCGAACTGCAGCTCCTGCGGCCCGTGGGCTGGCGCTGAGTAGCTGCATGGGGAGCGGAACCTCACCGGCTCGATCGAATGCCGCGTAGGCGGTGGCGACCGTCCCCGTCGCCTCCCCCGGCTTCACCGTGCGCAGGAGCATCATCAGCATTTCCTCCCAGTGCAACAGCGGGTAGAACGAGACGAGACGAGCAGCAGCAGTCTCCGGATGTGATGCGTGCGGACCGACGGACGACGACGTGCCATCTTCGAGGCTCCTGGTGTGCGCGGCCACGGACTTCCTGCTAACCGGCGGAGAAGTCAGATCACCTTGCCGAGGAAGTGCACCAGCGCCCCACGATCTCCTTGGGCCCCTCGAACATCTTGCCTATCTGGAAGAGGAGCAGGAAGAAGCCCGAGTAGAAGAGGCTCGGGTGCGAGAAGGTCCCGCCGACCCCGAACAAGGAGCGCCGACATGAGCCCGACCCCGCCAGAGACCAAGCCATCCCGCCGGGTAGCCCTGGTCTGCACCAACTTCACCATGCAGAGCGCATTCGGCCTCTTGATCCTGGCGCTGAACTCAGTCCGGTTGGGCCTCGATACGATCATCTATTTCACCTTCGAAGGCCTGCACATGATTCGGCCGGGGCGCCTCGAAGCGCTGCGCTACTTCCCCTCCGGCGCCGCCGTCAGCGAGGCCGAAACCAACGAGAGGACCAAGGCGTTGCGCGAGGTGATGGACCGGCGCGACATTCCCTACCCAGAGGACATGCTGGAGATGGCCCGCCTCGAGGGGGTGCGGCTGTTTGCGTGCAAGACCTCCGCCGATCTGTTCGAGCTCGGCCAGGCCGACTTCCTCGAGGGGGTCGAGATCACGCTCGCCGAGGACTTCATGAAGATGGCGGTCGGCTCCGACCTGCATCTGATGTTCTAGGATAACTACGCCG